>CAZXHR010000051.1:0-23013 GCA_964640465.1 uncultured Opitutaceae bacterium | reverse complement strand
CCTCCGCCCTCCCAAATTCTAGCTTCTAGCGCCTGACTTCTGGTCTCTATCCTCCGGCATGCTCGCCCACCTCGCCGGACTGCTCGGCGTCCTCACGCTCGGGCTTCTCAGCCCCGGCCCCGATTTTCTCCTCATCCTCCGCAACAGCCTCGGCCCCACCGCCCGCCGCGGACTCGGCACCGCCGCCGGCATCGCCCTCGGCCTCGCCGTGCAAGTCGCCGCCATCTCGCTCGGCTTCGCCGCCCTGCCCGCCCCCGCGATGCGCGCCCTCCAACTCGCCGGCGCCGCCTACCTCGCCTACCTCGGCCTCCGCGCCCTCTGCACCCGCACCACCGCCGACACCGCCTCCGCCGAACCCGTCGTCCACGGCGCCCGCAGCGGCTTTGTCGACGGTCTGGTCTGCAACCTCACCAACCCGAAGGCGTTTCTGTTCTTCGTCGGCCTGTTCGCGCAAGTGCTCCCACCCGGCACGCCGCTCGGCTGGCGCATCGCCCTGCCGGTGACGATCGTCGTCCACGGCGCCACGCTGTGGACACTCGTCGTGCTCGCGCTCCGCGCCCCGCTCGTCGCCGCCCAGCTCCGCCGCGCCCAACACTGGCTCCCCCGCGTCTTCGGCCTCGCCCTCCTCGCCCTCGCCGCCTGGCTCGCCTGGACCACGCTCTACGCCCCGCCGCGTACCGGAGAGTAGCGAGGAACGCGGCGGCCTCGCCAGCCTTCGCTAAAGGCGAAGGCGAGAGATGGAGGTATTACCCGCCGCGTACCGCAGCGTAGCGAGGCCGCGTTCCGGTTGGTACGCGGCAGAGAACGCGACGAGGGAGCCGCACAGCCTAGCCGGTTACCGAAGCGTTCCCATCGAGGCGATTGTCAACCTAACCGGAGTCCACTTCACCTCGATCAGCCGAAAGGCTCGCTTCCCTCTTCGCTGGCATACCAGAACCACATCCCGATCGCCTGTGCCCGGATAATACCTGAGCAGGAATCCGTCTCCCTGTGCGTCTCGCTCGAATATCCAGCTGCCGCATGTGAGAAAACGATCCCTGCGGTTCATGTACCATCTGTCGTCTACCGCGGGGGATTTCAGGTCGACGCCTTCGAAACGCTTCTGTTCCGCGATGGTGTGGCTGAGAAACTCTCGAAGGCTCGTGAGGTCGAAGTCTCGACTGATCTTCCGCGCCCACGCTGCGTCCGCCTTTTTCTGTTCCGGTGTGCTGATCTCGAACCGGGCCGAAGCCGGAAGGCAGAACGACAACGCGAACAAGATGAGCAACACATGCTTCATGGTAAACCGTCTGGAATTGTCGTCTCCCCAACAGGGAAGTGCTTTGCGAAATGGATCTCGAAGCGAGAGCCCGACCGTATCGAGCACACGCTACCTCAGTGGACGTCGTTGTGGATTGGTTCCACGGCCCTGCAGCGTAGCGGCGGCTCCGATGCAGGCAAGGGCGTTGTCGGGCGCACCGCAAACCGCGGCGCCACGCCCGTCACCGGTTCCGCCGCACGGCGAGTGGCGCTGCTCGCGAGAGCAGCGCTCCGCTCCGCCCGCTATTCCCCGCGCAGCGCCACCACGGGGTCGATCCGCACCGCGCGGTGCGCGGGCAGCCAGGTCGCCAGCAGCGCCGCGCCCACGAGCGCGGCCGTCGTTCCGGCGAACACCCACGGGCTCGCCCCGGGCACCTCCGGCAGCAGCACCACCGCCAGCCGCGCCACGCCCGCGGCGCCGAGCAAGCCCAGCCCCACCCCGCACGCCGCCAACCGGCACCCCGAGCCGAGCACCATCCGGTAGATCACAGCGATGTCGGCACCGAGCGCCATCCGCACACCGATCTCCGGCGTGCGCTGCGCCACCATCTGTGCCACCACGCCGTAGATACCCAGCCCCGCCAGCAGCAGCCCGAGCAGCGCCACGCCGCCGAGGAGCTGGCCCGTCAGCCGCGAGTTCGCCAGCCGGCGGCCGATCTCGTCGTTCACCGCGCGCGCCTCCCACACGGGGATGTCCGGATCGAGCTCGGCCACCGCGCGCCGCAGCGGCTCGACGAGGCTCTCCGGCGCGCCGCGCGTGCGCAGCCCCACCGAGCCCCAGCGCCACACCTCCTCCTGCGCGAACGGCTGGTAGATCTGCAACCGCGTGGGCGGGCTCGCCAGCGAGCCGGCGAATTGCACGTCGCGCACGACGCCCACGATCTCCATCCACTCCGGATGGAGCGGGTCGGTCCCGCGGATACGTTTCCCCAGCGCGCTCTCGCCCGGCCAGAACACCCGGGCCACCGACTCGCCCACGATCGCCACGCGCGGACTGCCGGTGCGGTCGCGCCGCGCGAAGTCGCGCCCGGCGACCAGCCCGATCCCCAGCCCGTCGAAGTAGCCGGGCAGCACGCCGTTGAAGTACGCGAGCGGCTCTCGCCCCGCCTGCGCCGCGCGCCCCTCGACCTCGAAGGGCCGCGGCTCGCGGTTGGGGGCCACGGGCAGATCCCAGCCGAACGCCACGCCCTCCACGCCGGGCAGCGTCGCCAGCCGTTCCACCATCCGCTCGTAGAAGCGCACCGCCGCCTCGTC
This sequence comes from uncultured Opitutaceae bacterium, assembly GCA_964640465.1. Taxonomy (GTDB): domain Bacteria; phylum Verrucomicrobiota; class Verrucomicrobiia; order Opitutales; family Opitutaceae; genus CAJCBL01. The sequence goes on along the minus strand of CAZXHR010000051.1, from coordinate 20,460 downwards.
GTCGCGATAGTTCGGAGTCTGCAGGCCCACGCCGCCGAACACCATGCTCTCCGGGCGCCAGCCGGTGTCGCGCCGCAGGTATTCGCGCAGCCCGCCGAGCACCACGCCCGCGCCGCACAGCAGCACGAGCGAGAGCGCGATCTCGCCCACCACCAGCCAGGCGCGCAGCCAGTGCTGCCGGCGGCCGGCGGTCGTGCCGCGGCCGTTGTCCCGCAACGCCGTCGCGAGCTGCACCCGCGCCGAGAGCCAGCCGGGCACGCAGCCGAAGCACAGTCCCGTGGCGATGGAGACGCCGAACGCGAAGAGCAGCACGCGCCCGTCGAGCGGAAGCGGCTGTCCCGGCGGGGCGTTGTTGAAGACGATGTGCGCGCCGATCCAGCCGTTGGTCGCCGCCGCCACCAGCAGGCCCGCCGCGCCGCCGGCCAGCGCCAGCACGAGGCTCTCGCACACCAGCGGCCGCAGGAGCTGCCCGCGCGTGGCACCGAGCGCCGCCCGCAGCGCGATCTCGCGGGAGCGCGTCGCCGCGCGGGAGAGCTGGAGGTTCGCGAGATTGGCGCAGGCGATCAGGAGCACGAAGCCGGTCAGCCCGAGCGTGAGCCACGTCATGCGCCGCGCGGCGCCGTCGGTGGCCGAGGCGTGCAACGACACCGCGCGCAGTCCGTGGCGCTCGTTCTCCTGCGGCCAGTCCCGCGCGATCCGCGCCGCCACGGCGGAGAGCGCCGCGCCGGCCTGCGCGAGCGATTGCCCGGGCGCCAGCCGGCCCACGGCATGGAGCCAGCGCTCCTTCCGGTCCTCCCACTGCGCCGCCGTGAGCGCGATCGGACGCCAGAAATCCACCACACCGAACACCATCGGGGCGTCGATCCGCTCGGGCATCACGCCGATCACCGTCGCCGGCTCGCGGTCCACGTGGATCGTGCGACCCACGATCCGCGGGTCGCCGCCAAACCGCGTCTGCCAGAGCCGGTGGCTGATGAGCACCACGTCGCTCCCCGGCCGGTCCTCCTCCGGCGTGAACCAGCGCCCGAGCTCCGGCTGCACGCCGAGCGTGGGCAGGAACTCGGCCGTCGCGCGCACGGCCACCAGCATCTCCGCCGGCCGCCCCGGCTCGGTGAGGCTCGCGCCCCACCAGCCGAACGCCGCCAACTGGGCGAACCCCGCGCCGGACTCGCGCACCTGCCGGAAGACCGGCGCCGTCAGCGCCCAGTCGTCGGCCTGTGGCGTGGTCACGTAGACGCGCACTAGGTTGGCGCCGTCCGGATACGGAAGCGGGCGCAGGAGCAGCGCGTTCATCAGGCTGAACATCGAGGTGTTCAGCCCGATGCCCAGCGCGAGCGTGAGCACGGCAACGAGGGTGAAGCCGGGGGTCTTGAGGAGCCGGCGACAGGCGAAGCGGATGTCTTGAAACATGGTGGAATGCGGTGGCGGGATTGCGCGGATTCGGTTTTCGGAGCGGCGCGAGTCGCGCGGTGCTCGTTGCCCTCCCGGTTCGTCAGCCCCTTCCGAGCAGCCGGTCGATCTCCCGCATCTGCCCGCCGGTCAGCGGACCGAAGCGTAGCGCCCCGCAGTTTTCCTCGACCTGCGCGACCGTCCTGAAACCGGGGATCGGAATCGTCCGCGGGCTGCGCGCCCAGAGCCAGGCGAGCGCGCCCTGCGCCAGCGTGCGGCCGCCGCTGGTGAGCACCTCGCGGATGGCCGCCAGCTTCGCGAGCCACTCCGCAGTGGGCCTGCCGTCCTTGAAACCCGGGTGCCACTGGGCGTGGTGCCGCACGTCGTCGCCGGCGAACCGGCTCCCGGCGGCGTACTTCCCGGTCAGCAGGCCCATGCCGAGCGGGCCGCGGTTCATGCTGGCCAGGTCCAGCTCGTCGCACACGGCGAGCATCTCGGCGCTGCCGTCGAGCACGCTCAACTGCTGCTCGACCACGCCGCAATGCGGCGCACCCGAGAAGGCCCGCACGGCGTCAGCCCGGTCCGTGCTCCAGCCGTAGGTGCGTATCTTGCCCTCCTGCACAAACCGCTCGAGCAGCTCGCGGGCCTCCAGGGCGCGTTCGACGGTCAGCCCCCAGACGTGCAGCAGGTAAACGTCGATGTAGTCGGTGCCGAGCCGTCGGAGACTGCCCTCGAGGTTCTCGCGCAGGCGGCTGGCGACATCGCTCGTCTCCTCGGGCTGGCCGTAGGCGCTCACCGCCTTGGCCGTTTCATCCACGGCGTAGCCGAACTTGGTGGCGATCACGACCTGGTCGCGCCGGCCCTCGAACGCCCGCGCGAGCAGCCGCTCGCTGTGGCCGGCGCCGTAGTTGGCCGCCGTGTCGTAGAAGTTGACACCGAGGTCGAGGGCACGGCGCAGGGCGCGCAACGACTCGGCGTCGTCGACGCTGCTCCACCCGCCGGCAGTGCCGATGAAGGTCCACGGGCCGCCGATGGCCCAGCAGCCCATGCCCAGCGGGCTGACTTCGATGCCGGATTTGCCGAGCCGGCGTGGGGCGGTGCGCCTATCAGTCGTCATGTTCATGTGTGGTGTGTGGTCACAGGTCGGCCGTGCCCCGTTCGTCGGGACGATTCGGCCGCGCGGGCAGGTGCCCCGCTGTGAACGCGGGCCATCATCGCACCTCCGGCCGCAACCGGGGAGATCCACCCCGTTGCCTTTTCGATGGAACCACTTTGGCATCTCCGCCGCATGCTCTGGCTCGAACTCCGCCGCCACGGCCCCGACACCCTCTCCCGCCAGCTCTACCGCCAGCTCGTCGACAAGATCCTCGGCGGCGAGCTGCCCGGCGGCACGCGCCTGCCCTCCTCGCGCGAACTGGCCGCCGAGCACCGCATCGCGCGCAACATCGTCGTCGCCGTCTTCGAGCAGTTGCTGGCCGAGGGCTACCTCGAAGCGCGCGCCGGCTCGGGCACCTACATCGCGCAACTGCGCCGGCCACGCCCCGCGCCGGTCCCGTCGGCGCCCGCCGCGGAGGCGACGCCGACACCGGAGCCGCGACGCGACGGCACCGTATCCTTCATCTGCGGCTCGCCCGATGTCGGGCTCTTCCCCCGCGCCCGCTGGCTGTCCTGCCTGCGCCATGTCGGCTTCTTCCGCGACGCCGCGATGTGGGACTACGCCCCGCCCGCCGGCAGCCCGGCGTTGCGCGCCGAGATCGCCGCGCACCTGCGCCGGGCCAAGGGCATCGACTGCACGCCCGGGCAGATCGTCGTCACCGCCGGCACCACCGCCGCGCTCACGTTCGTCGCCCACCTGCTCAAGCACCGCCGGCCCGGCGCGCTCGTAGAGGACCCGGTCGTAGGCTTCGTGCCCGCGCTCCTCGCCGAGGCCGGGCACACGATCGCCCCGGTCCCGGCCGACGCCTCCGGGTTCGTCGTCGAGAAGCTGCCCGCCAAGCCGCGCGCCGGCATGGTCTTCGTCTCCCCGGCCCACCAGTTTCCCCTTGGCGCCACGCTCCCGATCCCGCGCCGCCTCGCGCTGGTCGACTACGCCCGCCGCCACCGCCTGCTCATCGTCGAGGACGACTACGACAGCGAGTTCCGCCACGAGGGCGCCCCGGTGGATTCGCTCTGCCGCCTCGCGCCGGAGCGTGTCCTGCATCTGGGCACATTCAGCAAGTGCCTCGCGCCGGCCCTGCGCCTCGGCTACGTCGTCCTACCCGCCGCGCTGGTTCCCGCCGCCGTCGAAGCCGCCGAGACGCTTCACCTCGGCGTGTCGCGCTACACGCAGGAGGCGATGGCTCGTTTCATCGGGCAGGGGCACCTCGGCCGCCACATCGCCCGCATGCAACGGCTCTACCGCCGCCGCATGCTGCGCCTCCGCTCCGCGCTGCACGCCCGTTTCGGCGACGCCGTCGCGATCTCCGGCCACTCCACCGGCCTGCACCTCGTCGCCACCTTCCGCGGCGTACGTTTCGACTCCGCCACCCGCGCCCGCCTGTCCGCCCACGGCGTGGAGGCCGACGCCGTCGACGACTTCGCGCTCGGCCGTCCCCGCCATCCCGGCGCGCTGGCGCTCGGCTACGGGCATCTTCCCCTCGCCGAGATCGACGAGGGCGCCCGCCGCCTCGCCGCGGCTCTCGGGGAAAGCTGAACCAACAGCGCGGCTTCAGCGCCGCCCCGGGCCGTCGATCCACGCGCCCACTTCATGGACACGGTCGAAGTCCGGGCACCACTCCGGGATCGGCGCGAGCAGCCAGCGCCAGGTGCGGTCGGGCTTGCGCATGCTCTCCATGCCCGGCACCGGCTCGCGTTTGAGCTCGCGGCCATCGGGCGCGATGTCGAGCCGCGCGCGGTCGCCGAGCAGCACCCGCACGCCGGGCCGCGCCGCCAGCCATTGCCGGTGCCGCCGCGCCGCCGCCGCACCGCAACGGTCCTGGAAAGCCTCGCCGGCCCCCGCGCCGGGGAAACGGTCGACCGGCACGATCCCGATCTGTGAGATGCAGTTGGCGGAGACAATCAGGTCCGGCTCGCCGCCGGGCGGCACGCCGGGGTCGCTGCGGGTGAACAACGCCTCGACCTGCGCGCAGGTCAGGCTCCGCCAGCCGCGTGCCAGTTCGCCGAGCACGCCGGTGGCGTCCCACACCTCCGCGCGCACCTTGCCGCCGCTGCGCTTGGCCAGCCGCCGCAGCTCCGGCCCGATCACGACATCCGCCAGAATCACCTCGGCGAACCGCGCCGCCAACTCGGCCACGGGCACATCACGGCAGTCGCCGGCGCCGATGACAAACGCCCGGCGTCGCTGCGTGCAACGCTCCGCGCCCTCAAGGATCGCGGCCTTGCTGGCGTCGAGGTGCGGCGTCCACGCCGCGGCCGTGCGCCGATGCCGGTACGTGATGGCGACATGCTCGTGCGCCAACCCGAGCAACCGGGCCCAGGGTGGGCAACGCAGGGTAAAGTAGCGGAAAAGCTCGGCCAGCATGCGCCGCCGAGCAAAACCGCCCCGCGCGCCGGCGCCAGCGCAGAACGCGCGGTCCCGGTTGCGGTGCGAATCTCCAAGTCGGGCAAGCCTCACAACCCCGCCGGTAGCGGCGCGCCACGTTCGGCGAGGAAGGCGCGGACCCGCTCCAGCGTGGGCGGGTTCACACAGCCCGGCGCCGTCGTGCAGATGAGCGAACCCACCGCACTGGCGAAGCGCACCGTATCCTCGTCGCTCCAACCGCGCAGCATGCCGTAGATCAGCCCGCCGCGGAAACTGTCGCCCGCACCGGCGCTGTCGACCACCTCGACGGGGAACGGCGCCAGCTCGCACCGCGCACCGGCCGCCAACTGCCCCGGCTTCGGCGCGGAAGCGAGGCCGCGTCCGTACCAGAGCGGATGCGAGCCCGCGGTAAAGACGACGAGCCCGGAGCAGCGCTCGAGGTACTCGCCGAAGAGCCGCTCGCGCGCCGCCGGATCGGCCAGCACCGCCGGGTACTCGCGCGCCATCATCTCGCCGGAGACGGCGACGACATCGGCCAGCCGAGCCAGCTCGCTGTCGGCGCGGGCGTCACAGGTGACGAGCGGCTTGCCCGCCGCTTTGGCCGTACGGGCAACGAACAGCGTCGTGTCGCCGAAAGCCGGATCGACGCACACGATCCGCGCGCCGCGGATGCGCTCGGCGCTGGGCTGTTCCCACTGCGGCGTGGTGAAGAGCAGATCGCAGTAGCGGCCGAACACCGTACGCGACTCGCCGTCGGAGACGACGATCTCGGTCACGCCCCTGTAGCCGGGTTTCACGACGAGCCCCGAGCAGTCGATCCCGCGGGAGCGCAGGAACTCCAGCGTCCGCCGGCACTCCGGCGTGTCGCCGATCCAGTTGCCCTCGATCGCCACGCTGGCGCCGAATCGGGCGAGCACCAGCGCACTGCCGGTCGCCTCGCCCGAGTGGTTCTCGAGGGTTTCAACCACCTCGCCGTAGCCGTCGGGCTTGGGGAAGCGGTCCTTGATGCGCAGGATGACTCCGGTGGAAACGTGGCCGAAACAATAGACGTCGTTCATAGGGGTGGACGTCGGATACGCCGCACCACCATCGCGCACAAGCCCGGCGCAGCCGGTGTGCATTAACGGCAGCCCATGCTGGGGCGGCGCGGTCGCCAGAGTAATGCAACGTCTCGCCTCCAGCCGCGTTCCCGGCCCCGCGCCCCGGTTGGCGCAGAGGCGGCCTGGACCGCCTACTTGATCTGGACCGCCACGAGCGAGCCGTCCATCCGGTACTTCAGCACAGTGTTCCCCGGAGCGCCCAGCTCGAGCATCTTCGCCCGCAGAAAATCCAGCGCCGGGCCGAGATCGACGAGCTGGATATCGAGGCTGATCCACTCGATCGCACCGTCGACACCCTGCACCGAACCGCCGCCGGTCACCCGCCCCAATCCCGACTGTTTCAGCGCCCGGTCGAGTGGCACCTCGTACTTCCGGCCACGCTCGAACGGCATCAGCGGGTCGTCGATGCGCGCAAACACCAAGCACTGCCCGGCGTCGTGGCCCGCCCGGCGCGGCCTGCCGCCGAGGCCCAGCGCATTGGCCACCCGCTGGAGAAACCGTTTCATGGGAGCACCCGCGGGAGGCGCGGTCCGCCCACGGCGTCCTTCCGGCACCGCGCATTCGATACGCCAAGCATCCGTCCGTTCATAAGAATCGAGTCCGTGTTCAGGTTTCCAGTCGACAAGACTCGGCGTGTGGGGTCCACCGACCGGGCACTACACTGGCGGCCGCCGGCGCACGGGCAAACCAAAATCTGGCGACCGGGGCGAACGGAGCCAACCCGGGACGAATGGCGGCTTTCGGGCCGCCAACCGCCGGATTTTCCAGGCGGAGCCGGCACCGCCCGACGGCCGCAACCGGGCAGAACGCATACCGCGGGGGCCTTTCCCATCCGCAGGCGTCTTCCCGTTTGCCTAGCACCGCCGAAGTTGCACGCTCGGGCCCATGCTTTCGTTTCGATCCCTTCTTTCCACACTGGTCCTCCTCACCGCCTTCTGCGTCGCCGGCTGCGGCCACTCCGGCAAGGCGGTCCGCCACAAGGGCCCCGGCATCGGCGGCACGGTAATCTATATCACCAACGCCAAACTGCCCGACTCGACGACCATCGAGGTTCGCCTGCTCCGGCTCGACCGCGACGGCAACATCGACCGGGTCGTCGCCTCCGATACCTTCCCCAAGCCGCCGGCCATGCCGCTGGAGTTCTGGCTCCCGTACCAGCCCGGGCTGATCGAAAAACGCGAGACCTACGCCATGGACGCCCGAATCTCCTACGGCGGCAAGGTGCTCTTCCTCGCTCCGCGCCCCGTGCCCGTCCTGACCAAGGGCAATCCCACGAGCGTCGAGATCGTCGTCGCACCGGTGAAATAACCCTGAGCGCCAACAGGCGCCGTAAACAAACGAGCGGTCCGCGGCTTTCGCCCGGGCCGCTCGTTGCGTTTACAGGATGGCTGCCACCGTCACTTCAGGAACGACGCAACTTCTCGTTGGCGATCGACTGCTCGAAAGTCTCGCGCGCGGTGACCAGCTCGAAGCTCGTGCCGCGCACCATCACCTCGGCCGGGAGCGGGCGGGAGTTGTAGCGGCTCGCCATGGAGAAGCCATAGGCGCCGGCGCTCATGAACGCCAGCAGCTCGCCCTCGCCGACCTGCTGGAGCGTGCGCTCCTTGGCGAAGGTGTCGCCGCTCTCGCAGATCGGGCCGACGATGTCGGCCGTGAGCGCGGGGCGGGAGGCGTCGCGCGCCAGCGGCACGATCTCGTGGTAGGCGTCGTACATCGCCGGGCGCACGAGGTCGCTGAAGCCGGCGTCGACGACGAGAAAGTTTCGCCCGTGCCCACGCTTCAAGTACTCGACGCGGGCGAGCAGCACGCCGGCGTTGGCCACCAGGAAACGGCCGGGTTCGAGGAGAATCTTCAGCCCGAGACCGCGCAAGGCCGGGGCGAGCGTGGCGCCGTAGAGCTCGGGCGTGAGCGGACGTTCGACCGCCGGCTTCGCCTCCCACCAAGCGGGCGCACCACTGGCCAGAGCGTCGCGGTAAACCGCGCCGATACCGCCGCCGAGGCTGAAATACTGGATGCCGTAGCGGTCGCGCAGCTGCGCGGCGAACGGCACGACCTTCTCCACCGCCTCGGCGAACGGCGCCACGCTGGTGATCTGCGAGCCGAGGTGCATCTGCACGCCGCGGATCTCGATGTTCTTGAAGCGCGCCGCGGCCTCGTAGGCCTGCGCGGCAAACTGGAGCGGCACGCCGAACTTGTTCTCGCTGCGGCCGGTGGTGATCTTCGCGTGCGTCCCGGCATCGACATCCGGATTCACGCGAAACGCAATCGGCGCCTTCCGACCAAGGAGACCGGCGACGTGGTTGATGCGCGCCAGCTCCGGCTCACTCTCGACATGGAAACCGTAGATACCCGCCTCGAGCGCGAGGCGGATCTCGGCCTCGGTCTTACCCACACCGGCGAACACGCTGCCATGCACCTCGCACCCGGCTGCCAGCGCTCGGCGCAACTCGCCGCCGCTCACCAGATCGAACCCCGCGCCGAGCCGGCCGAACTGCCGCAGCACGGCGAGGCTCGAGTTGGCCTTCATCGCATAGCACAGGCGTACGTCCAACCCGGGCAGCGCTCCCAGCAGCCGCTGGTAGTGGGCCTCCATCGTGCCGGCACTATACACATAGGTGGGAGTCCCGTGCAGCTGGGCGACCGCGGCGAGGTCGACGGATTCGCAATGGAGGGCGTTGCCGACGTACTTGAACAGGTGCATCGCGTTTTCGAAAAGCGGGTTAAAGAAAATCTGCGGGCCTAGAATTACCTTGAGAAACGGCCCAAAAAGCCGAAACCAGAAGGGCAATGATTCAATGGCTGTCAACCGTGCTGCACCGGCCCGCATTCCGCGCGGACCCGCGGTTGTATTCGCGCCGACAGAGCACGCGCACCCAGAACAGCCAGTTCCTCAGCTTCCTGCACGACAGCGGTTTCCGCCGGGTCAACCTCGACCAGTACGAGCGCTCGCTGCGCCGCCGCCGTGTCGCGATGGCCGTGTTCACCTGGGCCGCCGTGGCCGGGTTCGCGTGGGTCGTCATCGAAAGCGCTCAGGCGCTGTCGATGTTCTGAGGGATCCCCCGTTTCTTTGCGGAGGCGGAACCCGCCGCGCCAGCGCCAGTCGTACTGGCAATCCCGATCCGATGCCGGACAAACACCGATTGCCATCGCCGGGCCCTCGTCACACCGTCACGTCCCGATGAAGCGCCTTCTTCTCCTGCCTGCCGCCTTACTCCTGTGGCATCCGCTCGCCGCAGGCGACTCCTCCCCCACAGCGCAGGAGGAACTCCGCAGCAAGCTTCCCAACTATTCGCGCGAAGAGCATGACCGCGCCGTGGCCGCCAAGGAGGCGGAGGAGAAGGCCGCCGCCGAAGCGCGCGCCGCCGCCGAGGCCGACCCCGACCTCGTCGTCCTCCCGCCGATGACGGTGATCGAGAAAACCATGCGCCGCATGGAGGAGGATTCGCTCTACCGCAAAGGCGCCTTCGACAAGGAGCTGGTCCGGCGCGAGCTCTCGGAATTCGACCGCTACTTTCTGAACCGTTTCACGCTCCCGTTCGTCGGGGTGAGCAAGGAAACGCGAGCCCGCGAATCCTACCTCGCGAAAAAGAATGCCGAGGCCCAGGAGCGTTATTCCCGCCTCAACCGCATGGTCGCGATGCTGGACAAGGACGAAGCGCGCGAATTCCGCGATGTGCTTCGCGACACCAATCTCGACAACGCGACCACCACCAAGGAGGCCGCGCGCTCCACCAGCGCCAAGGGCGGCACCGGAGGCATCAACTCGCAGTAGCTCGCGCCGCGTCGCCCGCGAACCGCAGACGCGCCCCGCAACGGGCTTGACGCTCCCGGCAAACGCCGCTGCCCTTCCCTCGCCTTCACTGGCCCCGCGGGCGTAGTTCAGTGGTAGAACGCCAGCCTTCCAAGCTGGCTGCGAGGGTTCGATTCCCTCCGCCCGCACCATCTCCGCCATCGTGGCAGGAGTCGTCCCACGTTTCTCATACGCCACGACCGGACGACAGGGCCACCGACACACCGATCGGAACTCCCGCCCTCACCAGGCGATGGCGATCGACGCGTTGCCGCGGTACCCGCGTTCGCCATCGGCGACCCGGCCGATCGTTCCCTGCAGCCGATAGCGGCCGGCCCAAGCCAACCGCAGCCCGGTGTCGATCTGGTACTGCGTACCGAACCGGCGCCCTGCGGCCGGTTCTCCGGCCACAACGACCTCGGCCCCACCGGCGAACTCCCGCACCACCGCTCCGCTCGCCCAGAGCGAAAGGCTCCGGCCCTCGCTTCGGAAAACCGACTTCGCGATCTCCGCGCCCAACTGCGTCCAGAGCGCGTGTCCGCGCTCCGTGGAAACCGCGGCGCCGAGCTCGTCGCGAAAAGCGCCGCGGCCGAGCCGGTTTCCCGCCAGTTGCGCGTGCGGAGTAACCGTCCAGCCGGCACCGAGCGACAGCGGCACGCCGGCCTCCAGCGAACCGGAAAGAGCGTGGCCTCGGTAGCGCTGCCTCAAGCCGCGTCCCAGCCAGCCGGGCACGCGGTTGTCGAACCACAGCCGGCCGTAGAGCACCGAGCCGCCGACGTACCACGGAAAGCGCTCGGCGGACGGACGGAGATAGACCGAGTAGAGGCCGCCGAGATTGCCGTCGATGCGCCCCTCGACGCCGCTGCTCTCGTCGGTCTGACGGAGCGTGGAGCGCCCGACCACGACGCCGGCATGCAGGCGCGCCGTCGCCGCGGAGCCGACCAGCGTCTTGCCACAGCCCAGCAGAAAGCCCTCCCCGCGGGCGTCAATCTCGTCGCCGGAGATCGTCCGATAATCGGTATCGCCGGCCGAAACACGGAACCAGCTCTCGAGCCCGTTCCCTGCGCCAGCCGCCTCTCGATCGTCGCGCGTGGCGAAGTCGCGGAGCTGGGAGCTGAGACTGTCGAGCGCATCGCGGCCGAGTTTCTGCGCACCGGTGACGGCAAGGACATAGCTGCCGAGGTAGTCCGGCGCGTAGAGCGCATGGACGAGCCAGTCGTTGTCGCGGGAGTTGAGCCAATACTGGCCGGCACCGCCTGCGCGGAACTCGTCGCCCGCCTGCATGGGCGAGGTGAGCCCGGCGATCATCCGTGTGCCGGCCGGCACGGAGACGACGTAGATGCCCGTGAGCGGGTTGCCCCAGGCATCGAGCACCGCGAGCTCGTCGCGGGTGGCCTCGGGCGAGAGATAGCTCGCGCTCCACCAGGCACCGAGCCGGCGCGAGGGTTCGTTCGGATAACCGCGGCGGTAGAGCAGAGTCGCCTCCGTCGTCTCGACGATGCGCAACTGCGTGTCGGTCTGCCCCGCCAACCCGGTGAACGAGTAGAAGTTTCCGTAGTCGTAACCGCCGGTCGAATTCGCCGGAGCGAACCAGGTGAAGCCGGCATCGACGAGGATGGCGCGCTTCCGTTCCAGCAGCACGTCGGTGACGCCGGGCAGGACATTCACCGCGTTGCCGTGCTGCCATGCCGCGCCACTCGCGGCCCGGATCTGCGCATCGATGGCAGCGAGATCGGCGTTCCAGTCGGCCTGCGCGGGCGTCGGCCGCAGAAGGGCGGCGGCGAGGAGCAGGAGGGCAACGGGCTTGAGCGTTCTCATCGTGCGGGGTGCGAATTCACCGGAAGCGATTCCACTCCGAAATCGCCATCGGTTCTAGAAGCGAATGCGCAGGCCCAAAGTGCCGCCGTAGCTGGTCACCTGCGGATTGCCGATCGCCACCGAGCCGGTGGCGTGGAGCGCGGCCCGCGAACCGAGGCGGTAGGCGGCACCGAGCGTGGCGTCGGCGACAAACGGCGCGGTCGCGATCGTGGTGAGCGAGGCCGTCACCTCGCGGTAACGCCCGGCCAAGTCGTGCTGCCATGCGGCGTCGGCAGAGAGGCGCCAGTTGCCGCGCTCCACCGCGGCGCGCCAGCCGATCTGGCCGATGACCGCGTTGCGCGTCTGGCTCCCGAAGGAGAGGGCGGTCACGCCGCTGGTCCCGGTCTCGGTGAAGCCGTCGAGGTGGACCTGCTGCAGCACCACGCCCGCCACCGGCCCGGTGACGACCGAGCCGAGGCGGAAATCGCGCCCGCCGCGCACGGCGATGGCGAGGGTTTGCCCGTCGGTGTCGGCGCGGTTGCGGTCGGTAAAGAGCCCGAGCGGCACCGGTCGCTCGATGCGTTCCTGCAACAAGCCGGCGCTCGCGACGGCATCGCCCCACCAGCGTCCGTACCGTTTGGCGACATAGAGGCTGATCGCTTCGTCGACCTGGTTGCAGTGGCCGCCGCTGGAGAAGCACTGGTGCTGGCCGCCGACGCTGAGCGCGGTGCCGAGGAGCGTGCCGCCGACGGTCGCATAGTCGAAACCGACGGTGCCGCCGAACGGGTTCGCGGAGAGCCGCGGGAATCCCGGGGCGTTGTCCAGCCGCAGGGCATTGGCACCGGCCGTAAACCACGCGCCGGCGGTCCGCGGACCGCGCTCCGGCACGGAGTCCTCGATCTGCGACTGAAGCGACGCCGTGCGCGCCAAGCCGCCTTGCACCGCGCTCTCCGCGACCAGCGAGACCAAGCTCGGGGCGGTGAGCAGGCTGTAGTAGTAGTCGGCCTTGATCGTCTGGCCCGCCGTGGTGAGGTGCAGGCCGTCGAGGAACAGGTGGCTCTGCATCTGCTCGGGGCTGACCACGGACAACAGGGCGTTGACGGACGACGCGGGGTTGGAGGAGCGCACCGATTCGGCGGTGAATCCGAACGCCGTGGGATGCGTCACCACATAGCGGAGCACACTGTTGGTGTCGGCGGGAATGTAGCGCACGCCCGCCGCGGTCAGGCCCGACCAGAGCGCCGGCCCGAACGCGACCGACTGCGCGTACACGCCGGCGAGTGCGTCGGGGACGACACCACCGGGACCGGCGTACACCGCGCTGGTGTAGGGATTGGTGACGAGGATGGTGCGCGCGCTGGCGACCTGCAGTGTCGCGACCTCGGCCGACAGCGTGACGATGAGATCGTTCAGGTAGGTGGGGTGCGCGGCGACCCAGTCGGCGCTCTGGCGGCTCACGTAGAGCAGGTCGTTGCTGCCGGTGCCGATCACATAGAGTCACCGGGGATTGGCGACGCCGGCGACGGAGCGCAGGTAGTTCCCGATCTGCTGGACGGTGGCGACCTTGGGAAGGACGTCGGTCACGGTGTGGGCGCCGCCGTTGGCGAAGTTGGTCCCGCCGTTGCCGACCGCTTCGGCACCGAGCCCGAAACGCGCCGCCAGCAGGGTCGTGTTCATCACGCCGTTTCCGGCGAAACCGCCCTTGGCGCCGGCGGCGACGGCGGCGGCGACCGACTGATCCATGGCCGGGATACCGGTTGAATTGTAGCGGAAGTAGCCGGTATCGAGGGTGCTGTCTCCGAAGGCGACGAACTGGTCGAATCCTGCCGCGCCGCATGCGCAAGGGAGGAGAACGGCCGAAAGGGCAACGAATGCGGTCCAGAGGCGGTTGGGCTTCATTTTCGAAAACGCAGGGGCGCCGCGTGGAGTGATGCGGCAGTTCCGCCCGCAAGCACGATGCCCGGGGCGCCCCTCCTATCGAACCTCGCGCCAAGTTATTGACCGCTTTCCCTCGGCAACACCACAGCCGCACCGAAATCCCGGATGCCACCGGGTAACCCCCCCATTCCGCGCCAGCGCCGCAGGCCCGCTCAGCCGCGGCCACTTTGAGGAGTTCCTCCCTCTCGCGAAACCGCCGGGACAGGCGTACTATCCGCCCATCACCGTGGTCTCCTCCGTCTCATCATCCAGCCTGCCCAATCCCATCGCCTCCGCCCAGGAAGGCATGCGGCGTGGGTTCGCGCGCTTCAGCACCGCCGCCGAGGCCGTCGCACAGGGCAATCTCGATCCCGGCAACGTCGTCGGGCAGATCGAAGGCCAGCGCACCTACGAGATGAACGCCGCCGTGCTCAGGACCGCCGACGAGATGCTCGGCACGCTGCTCGACACCAAGGCCTGATCCGCCCCGCGGCTCGCCGCACCGGTTCGCGCCGCGCGCCGCAGCCGCCAGCGCGTTTACTGCGCAGCCTGCTCCGGCCGCCGCGCCCAGCGCGCCGCCAGCCAACCGCAGATGAGCAGCTGCATCGGGTGGTAGATCAGGATCGGCAGCAGGATGAAGCTCAGCCCGGGATGCCCGGCGAAGATCAGCTGCGCCATCGGCACGCCCGACGCCAACGTCTTCTTCGAGCCGCAGAACACCGCCGTGATCCGGTCCTCGATCGGGAAGCCGCACGCGCGACCCAGCGCATTCGTCACCAGGAACAGGAGCCAGAACAGTACCAGGCAGCCGACCAGCGTTGCCACCACCAGCGCCGTTCCCCGCCCCGCCCCCCCCCCCCACTTCACCGAGTCGCAGAACGACGTGTAGACCAGCAGCAGGATCGTGCTCCGGTCCACACGGCTCACCAGCTTGCGGTGCTTCGTCACCCACTCCGCCAGCCATGGCCGCGAGAGCTGCCCCAGCGCCAGCGGCACGACCAGCCAGCACACCAGGTCGAGGATCACCTCGCCCACCGGCATCGGCTGCCCCGCCGCGTGCAGCCGCCAGCTCACCCACAGCGGCGTGAGGAAGACGCCGAGCAGGCCGGACAACGTGGCATTGAACACCGCCGCCGAATAGTTGCCCCGCGCCAGCACCGTCATCGCCACCGACGACGACACCGTCGACGGCAGCACGCACAGGTAGAAGAAGCCCAGTTGCAGATCCGCCGGTATCCAGCGACCGGTCACCAGCAGCAGCGCCAAGCCGAGCAGCGGGAAGATGACGTACGTGCTCGCCTGCACCACCAGGTGCAGCGGCCAGCGGAGCGTGCCGGCCTTCAACGCCGCGAACGGCAGCCCCGCCCCGTGCAGGAAGAAGATCACCGCCACGCCGAGCTTGTTGAGAAGCTCCGGATGCAACCAGCCGCCCTGCGCGCCCGGCGATGGAAACGCGAACGCCAGGCCGACGGCGGCCATCATCCCGAGCAGAAACCAGTCGATCTTCGGACGCATGGAGCCCGCCACTGTGCCAAACGTCCCACCGCCGGCAAGCCCCCCGCCCATCCGGTGATCGTCCGGTCGCCTTGTCACGCGGCGTTGCAGCGAAAGCCACCAATCCTTTCGTCCGGAAACGCACTGTCGAAGTGCTGGCGCTCTTCGCGGCGAGCCTCAGGCTGTCGTGGCAAAAGGCGCGAGCGCCTCCCCCTCTCGCCTTCCGCATTCTCCATTCTGCATTCTCCGTTCTGCGTTCCTCCATGAACCTCCTCCTCTTCACCCGCGCCGAACTCGACAGTCCGCTGCCCGCCACCGACCCACGCGCGAAGCATCTGCGCACCGTCCTGCGGCGCGCCGTGGGCGAGGAGTTCGACCTCGGCGTGATCGACGGCCCGCGCGGCAAGGGCCGCGTCACCGCCTTGCCGGCCGACGGCTCGGTGTCCTTCGCCGCCACACTCGGCGCCGAGCCGCCGCCGCTGCCACCGCTGCAACTCGTGCTCGGACTCCCACGACCGCAGACCGCCCGCAAGATCCTACAGGAGTGCACCGCCCTCGGCGTCGGCGCGCTGCACTTCGTCGCCACCGGCCGCGCCGACCCCAGCTACGCCCAGAGCACACTCTGGTCCTCGGGCGAATGGCGCGAGCACCTCGTCGAGGGTGCGCAACAGGCCTTCTGCACGCGCCTGCCCGCCGTCACCTCCGGCCGGCCGCTCGCCGCCACGCTCGCCGATCTTCCCGCCGGCGCCCTCCGCCTCGCGCTCGACAACTACGAAGCCACCGCCGGCCTGGCCGACATCGCCCTGCCGGCCGCACCCGCAGCCGCCGTGCTCGCCCTCGGCCCCGAACGCGGCTGGGACGCCGCCGACCGCGCCGCGCTGCGCGCCGCCGGCTTCACGCTCGTGCACCTTGGCCCGCGTGTCCTGCGCGCGGAGACCGCCACCGTCGCCGCCGTGGCCATCCTCAAGGCGCGCCTGGGCTGGCTGTAGGCACCGGCGGGCGGCGACTGACAGGGTTCGTGTTTGGCCCGCGCCCCGTTCTCCATTTCTTGGCGGACGTCCATGCTGCGCATCCTCTCCGATCTGCACTTCCGCGACGCCGCCTCGCGCCTCCGCCGGCTCGAGGACCTCGAACCGCTGTTCGAGGGTGTCGACGAGCTCTGGCTCAACGGGGACACCTGCGACAACCAGACCGGCATGTCCGCCGCGGACGTCGTGGCGATCCGTTGCTTCTTCCGCACACGGGTGCCCGCCGTCCGTTTTCTCACCGGCAACCACGACCCCGACATCTCGGCCGACCACTGGTGCGCCACTCCGGACGGACGCCTCTGCGCGACACACGGCGATGCCTTCTTCGAGAACGCCGCTCCCTGGAGCCGACAGCTCGCCACGCTCGGCGCGCGCATCCGCACCGCGATGGCCGCCCACCCCGAACTGGACGACAACACCCTCGACGGTCGCCTCGCCCTGCACCGGATCGCCTGCACCGGGCTGCCGCGCGAATGCGACCCGGAGAACACGAGCCACCTTCATCGCCTGCGCCGGCTTGTCACGGAGTTCTGGCCACCGCGCCAGCCCCTCGCAATGCTCCACGCGTGGCGCTCGCTGCCAGACCGCGTGGCCGCGGTTGCGCCGCGTTGGTTCACCCGCGCCCAGGTCGTCGTAACCGGCCATGTGCACTACCCGAAGGTCTGGCGACGCGGATCGCTGACGATCGTCAACACCGGAGCGCTCACTGGTCCGCTCGGCGCCTACCTCGTGGATGTGATCGGCAACCGTGTCGCCGTGCACCGGCTCAAGCTGCGCCGCGGCCGATGGCAGCCCGGCCACCTCGTCGCGGAGATCCCGTTGCAGCCGATCTGATCCGGGACGGCCGGGCCGCCACCGGCCTCACGGCGCCGCCTGCGGAGCCGTCGCCACCCGCCGGTAAAAGCACGCCGTGGCCTCGCGCGGGCCGCCGCCGAGGCGTTTCACACATTCCCAGCCGGGCTCGGTGAGCTGCAACTCGCCCGGCATCTCAAATACCGCCAGCCCCTCGCGGCCGGGCAACAGCAGCCGGTCAAACTGGGCGAAGATCTGCACCGCCGATTCGCGGATCATCGCATACGGCGGATCGCAGAACACGAGTCCTGCACGCGCGCCGTCGGTCGGCGTCCACGTGAGCGCGTCAGCCTTGCTCACGGCACAAACGCGTTCGTCGGCCCGCAAGCTTTTCGCCACAGCGGCGAGGTTCATCCGCAGGCATTCCAGCGCCTCGCGCCCCTGCTCGACAAACGCCCCGCCGCTCGCGCCACGGCTCCACGCCTCCAGTCCGTACGCGCCGCTGCCGGCGAAGAGGTCGACAAACCGCACATCGACGACCAGCGCGCCCAGGCTCGAGAAGACCGCCTGGCGCAGTCGGTCCATGGCCGGTCGGGTCGCGTCGCCTTTTGGGACGCGCAATGGGATGCCGCGGGCATTGCCTCCAGTGATGCGCATGCCCGAGCAGAACCGCTCCCGCCCACGCGGCGCAAGTCCGCGCATGCCCACTTCCGTAAGCGTTCCCGCCCCGCCACGCCCCTCAGACCGCCAAATCAGCCGCTCGTCCCCCGAAAAACCGCCGTCTCCGAAGGATCAACATCGCGATTGCATCCCCGCCCCGTCTCGTTAGCTCACTAACCAACCGTTTTGGCACGCCTGTTCCGGCCCGACACCGGAACCGCAACAGCCATCACGGCCCAACAAACTACGTGAGTTCCTCGATGAAACTGCCCGGGCAATGGTGGCTGATGGCGCTGCTTTGCCTCGCGGCGCCGACGTTTTCGCCGGCGGCCGACGAGAACCTCTGGCCTGTGTCCGTCACCCGCGAAACGGCCGCCGGCGCGGTCTCCCGTACCGATGCCGCCGGGCCGCTCCTCTTCGACTACACGCAGCCGGACCGTTGCGAGTGGGGCCTGCGGCCACTGTTCCTCCACCGCACCTACACCGCGAGCGACCGCACTCAGGACTATTTCCTCTTCCCCATCTTCTACCGCACGAGCCAAGGCGCCGACACCCGCTGGAGCTTCTTCTCGCTGATCAACTCCGACCTCCGTGCCGCCACCACCGACGAGCCGGCCGACTGGCGCGGGTTCGACGTCTGGCCGTTCTACTTCTCCCGCAGCACCGGAAAACCGGAGACAAGCTACCGCGCCCTCTTCCCGCTCCAGGGCACGATCAAGCACCGTTTCGGCGACGACCGCATCGACTTCACCCTCTTCCCGCTCTACAGCCGCTGGCAGAAGGGCGAACGCACCGAGACCGACCTCGTCTGGCCCTTCTACCGCGAGATCGAAGGCGGCGGCGAGGAAGGCTGGGCGCTCTGGCCCCTCTACGGCGAACGCCAGAAGACCGGCGACAAGCCCTCCCGCTCCCGCTTCGTCCTCTGGCCGTTCTGGCTGGAGCGCGACCGCGCCGTCGACGGCGGCAACGACACCCTCCGCGCCTCGTTCCCCTTCTTCTCCACCCGCCGCGCCCCCGGCCTGCGCGACGACAGCATCCTCTTCTTCGGCACCACGCACCAGACAGCACCCGTCGCCTACGACGAGACCCGCTACCTCTGGCCGCTCTGGCTGCAGGGCCATGGCGCCGACGGCCGCATCAAGAACCGTTGGGCGCCGTTCTACACCCACGCCGTGAAACCAAGCGGCGACGACAAGACCTGGGTGCTCTGGCCCTGCTTCCGCCAGGAGAACTGGACCGACTCCGGCCTCGCGCAGACCAAGACCCAGTTCCTGTACTTCCTTTACTGGGATCTCGAGCAACGCGATCCGCTCCGCCCCGCCGCACCGCACGCCCACAAGACCCACCTCTGGCCCCTCTTCAGCTCTTGGGACAACGGCGCCGGCCGCCGCCAGGTGCAGGCGCTCAGCCCCTTCGAGGTCTTCTACCAGCACGACAACGAGGTCCGTCTCCTCTGGTCGCCTCTCTTCGCCCTCTACCGCTTCGACCGCCGCTCTCCCGAGTCCGTCCGCACCGGCTTCCTCTTCGACTGCGTGACCTACCGGCGCGAAGCCGCCACGTGGGACATCGATCTCGGCCCGCTCTGCCGCCTCTCGCGCGACGCCGGCCACACCCGGTTCGCCCTGCTCCCGGCGCTCTTCGCGCGCCGCCAACCCGTTTCCGCCAACGCCTCCGCTCCGGCCCCCGCCGCCGGCCAACCATGAAACGCATCATCACAGAAACCTGCGACGGCATCGGCAGCGCGGTCATCCTCGCCTGGCGCGCCTTCGCCTCCCTGCCCACCGCCCCACGCATCATCAAGCGCGTCGTCGAGCAGGCCTACCTCGGCAGCTACACCTCCCTGCCCATCGTCGGCATCCTCAGCTTCTTCATCGGCGCCGTCCTCGCCCTCCAGGCCGGCATCACCATGGCCGACATCAGCATGCAGAACATGATCGGCACCCTCGTCGGCGAATCGATGACGCGCGAGCTCGGCCCCGTGATGGTCGCGATCATCCTCGCCGGCCGCGTCGGCTCCGCCACCACCGCCGAACTCGCCTCGATGCGGGTCTACCAGGAAGTGGATGCGCTGGAGACGATGAACATCCCGCCCGAGCGCTTCCTCGTCCTCCCGCGCCTGCTCGCCGTGCTGCTCTTCATGCCGTTTCTCTCCATGGTCGGCATCGTCATCGGCTGGATCGGCGGCGCCGTCGTCTGCCGCTATGTGCAGATCATCAACGTCTCGCCCGAGATCTACTTCCGCAGCCTGCACCAGTACCTCAGCACGACCGACCTCACCCACGGCCTCATCAAGTCCGAGATCTTCGGCTTCGTCGTCATCCTCACCGCCTGCAACACCGGCCTGCGCACCCGCGGCGGCCCGCGCGAGATCGGTGCCTCCGTCACCCGCTCCGTCGTCATCTCGCTCATCCTCATCCTCAGCCTCGACTTCTTCATCACCAAGGTCCTCGCCTGAGCTCCGCCGATGAAAACCACCACCCATCACATCGCCCGCAGCTCCGACCGCCAGCCCGTCGCCGTCGAGGTCAAGGGCCTGGCCAAGACCTTCGGCATCCAGCATGTCCTCACCGACATCAACCTCGCCGTGAAACCCGGCGAGATCTTCGCCATCATGGGCCCCAGCGGTTCCGGCAAGAGCGTCCTCCTGCGCCAGATCGCCGGCCTCGACCTGCCCACCGCCGGCACCGTCCGCGTCGACGGCCACGATCCCGCCGACCCCGACACCCGCGACCGCTACGCGCTCGCCCTGGTCTTCCAGGCCGGCGCGCTCTTCAACTCCCTGACCGTCTACGACAATCTCGCGCTCTACCCGCTTGAGCACCGCCTCTGCCCGAAGAACGAGATCCGCAACCGCGTCATGCGCGCGCTGAAAGTCCTCTCGCTCGAGGCCGCCGCGCACAAGTACCCCTCCGAGCTCTCCGGCGGCATGAAGAAACGCGTCGCCGTCGCCCGCGCCCTCGTCATGGAGCCCCA
>CAZXHR010000050.1:0-23040 GCA_964640465.1 uncultured Opitutaceae bacterium | reverse complement strand
CGACAACTCGGCAACATTCCCATCCGCCCTCCGCCCCCTTTTCCTCACTCTCCCAGTCCCCCCGTCCAAGATGGAAGCAAATATCAAAGTTTTCTCCGGCAACGCCAACCGCCCACTCGCGGAAGAGATCTGTCGCGCCATCGAATTCCCGCTCGGCGACGCCACGGTGAAGTGCTTCCCAGACGGAGAATCCTTCGTGAAGATCAACGAGAACATCCGTGGTGCGGATGTTTACCTGATCCAATCGACCTGCCCTCCGAGCAACCATCACCTGATGGAACTGCTCATCATGATCGACGCCGCCCGCCGCGCGTCGGCCAACCGCATCACGGCCGTCATCCCGTTCTACGGGTACGCCCGTCAGGACCGCAAAGATCAGCCGCGCGTGCCGATCACGGCCAAGCTCGTGGCCAACCTGCTCGTCGCTGCTGGCGCGAACCGCGTGCTCACGATGGATCTGCACAGCCAGCAGATCCAGGGCTTCTTCGACATCCCGGTCGACCACCTTTACGCCTCGCCGGTATTCTTCGAATACCTCGCCAAGCACCTCAAGACCGACCGCCTCGTTGTCGTTTCGCCCGATGTCGGCGGCATGAAGATGGCCGCTGCCTACGCCGGTGTCCTCGGCGCCGGTCTGGGCATGGTCGCGAAGAAGCGCACCAACGCCACCGAGGTCGAGGCCATCAGCGTTGTCGGCGACGTGAAGGGTGCCGATGTCCTCCTCGTCGACGACATCACCGAGACGGCCGGCACGCTCACCTCCGCGGCGAAAATGCTTCGCGATCACGGCGCGCGCAGCGTCCGTGCGGCGGTCAGCCACTGCATCCTCAACGAGATGGCTTACACCCGTCTCAAGGACGGGCCGATCGACGAGCTCATCACGACCAATTCCGTGCCGCTCGACACCCGCGGTCTTCCGATCGCGCAGTTGAGTATCGCCGGCCTGCTCGGCGAGGCCATCATGCGCATCCACACCAATCGCTCCGTCACTGGCCTGTTCAAGGTCAAGGGCTTCTAGTCCGCAGCCAGCGGTTCGCGTTACCCCGCATCCATGAAAACACGTTCCTTGGTGATCGGCGTGGCTGCGGGGGCGGTGTGTGGTCTCGTGGTCGGGCTGCTCATCGTGTGTTCACGGCCTTCCGCGCCGACCTTGGTCGTTGATTCCACGCCAGCCGTCGCCGGTGCGCCGAGCGTGGCGAGCTATGCCGATGCGCTGTCCGCGGCACGCCCAGCCGTCGTCTCCGTCTATTCGACGAAGTACGCACGCGCACGCGTGCCGGCCGGCATTGGTATCCGAGGGTTGCGTCTCCCCGACAGCGAAGCGCAGCCTCAACCTGAGCGAGGGCTGGGCTCCGGCGTGATCGTTTCCGCCGAGGGCTATATCCTCACCAACAACCATGTCATCGAGGGCGCGGATGCGCTGCTCGTGAAGCTGCCCGACGACCGCGAGTTTGCCGCCCGCCTCGTGGGCGCGGATCCGAAGACAGACGTTGCCGTCATCAAGATCGAGGGCTCGGGGCTACCCTTCGCCATCCTCGGCAACAGCGACGCCGTGCGCGTGGGCGACGTGGTTTTCGCCCTCGGCAACCCGCTCGACGTGGGCCAGACGGCCACCATGGGCATCGTCTCCGCCACCGGCCGCCGCGGTCTCGATCTGCTCGCCCGCGGCGACGGCGACCCCGGCTATGAGGACTTCATCCAGACCGATGCCGCCATCAACGTCGGCAACTCCGGTGGCGCGCTCGTCGACTCCCGTGGCCGGCTCGTCGGCGTGAACACCGCGATCATGACCACCTCGCGCGGCAACATCGGCATCGGCTTCTCGATACCGGTCAACCTCGCCGCGTTCGTCATGAAGAGCCTTGTCGAGCACGGTGCGGTTGTCCGCGGCTACCTCGGCGTGAACACCCAGGATCTGGATGCCGGTCTCGCCGCCAGCTTCGACCTCAAGGAGAGCCGCGGCGCGCTCGTCGCCGAGGTTACTCCGGACAGCCCGGCAGCCCGCGCCGGTCTGCTCGCCGGCGACGTGATCACGGCGCTCAACGGCAAGCCGGTGCTCAACAGCGACGAGCTTCGCCTGCTCGTCTCCCAGATTCCTCCGGCTTCGAAGGCCTCCCTGCACCTTGTGCGTGAGGGCAAACCGCTCGTGCTCGAGGTCACGCTTGGCCAGCTCGACGACACACGACCTGCCGCAAAGCGCGCCGCCGTCGAGCTGCTCGAGGGGGTGCAGGTCGAGCCGATCACCGAGCGGAACCGTCGGGAGTTCGCCTTGGACAAGGATGCCGCCGGCGTGGTCGTCACCACCGTCGATCGCCGTTCCCAGTACGCTTCCAATCTCCCCGTTGGCACCGTGATCGAGAAGATCAACAAGGTGCTCGTAAGCGACGCCCACAGCGCGAAGGAGGCCTTGCGCCGCGGGCGCAACACGATCGTCGTGCGCTACGGCGGCACGCGCCAGTTCCTCTCCATCGAGTTGGCGAAATAGAAAAGGCGCCGGCGTAAACCGGCGCCAGTCGTATCGACAACGAGGAGCTCAGCTGCCCGGTTTCTCCGTCGGTAGCGCCGCGAGTTCGGGCGGCAGCTTGTCGGCGGCGTAGGTCGGGAAACTCAGTTGCAGCAGCGGATAAGCAGGCACGGAGAACTTGGTCTTCCCCTCGCTGCGGTCGACCAGCATCGCCACGCCGGCGACGGTGCCGCCGCAGTTCTGCACGATGTCGAGGCACTCCTGCACGCGCCCGCCGCGTGTGACGACATCCTCGACCACGAGCACGCGCTCGCCGGCCGCGATCTTGAAGCCGCGGCGCAGCACGAGCCGGTCGTTTTCCTTCTCGGCGAAGATGAAGCGCACCTTCGAGCGGCGGGCGACCTCCTGGCCGATCACCAGTCCGCCCATCGCGGGCGCGAGCACGGTGACGTAGGTCACGCCGGCTTCCTTCAGCTTGGATACGAGCAGCTCGGCCAGCCGCTCGACCTCGGGCATGTACTGGCACACCTGCGCGCACTGGAAATAGTGCCCGCTGTGCAGCCCGGAGCGGAGGACGAAGTGCCCGCGCAGCAGGGCGCGGGTGCGAGTGAAGATGTCGAGAACCTCGGTTTGCGTGTCGGCCATGGGGACGACGGTGGAGGCTCCGCGCAGGATTGAAAATCCATTTTGCGGGCCTGCGCCGCACTGCTACTTTGGCCGCCATGCCGCTTGCGCCACCGCTGGAAGACGAACTCGGCGACATCCTCGACAAGGCCCTGCGCAACGCCGGGCTGACCGAGACGCAACTGGCCGCGATCACCGGCATCGATGCCGGACGGATCAAGGATGCCGAGGACTACCGCTACGACTTCAGCTGCGCCGAGCTGCAGAAACTCGCCGTGGCGCTCGGGCTCAACGAGGTGGGCGTGTGTGCGGTGGGCGAGGGCAAGTACCCGCTGCCTGAGTTGCCGGAGCTGTCCTTTGCCCTCCACACGCTTTCGGTGCCGTACGGCATCGGCCGGGTGAACGCCTATGTCGTTGAGAACTCCGATACTCGGTCGACGCTGCTGGTCGACACCACCGACAGTTCGGAGCGGCTGCTGGCGGCGTGGCCGGCGGGGCTTTCGCTGCCCGAGGCCGTGTTGCTCACGCATTGGGATCACGATCATGCCGGCGGGCTGCCGGGCGTGCTGTGCCGCCGGCCGGGTGTTCCGGTGTTCGCGCCCGCCGCGTGTGCGGACTGCGGCACTGTCGAGCCGGTGGGCGAGGGTGCGATGCGCTGCATCGCCGGCTTCGGCATCCGCGTATACGGTACACCGGGTCACACTGCCGAGCACAACGCCTACTATCTGGCCGCCGGCCCACTGGATGCGCCGGGCGTGCTGTTCTCCGGCGACCTGATCTTCGCCGGTTCGCTCGGCGGGGCGTTCTTCTGCTGCCACACGTTGCGTCGTGAGGCCCGCCGTGTTGTCGAGACGCTGCCGCCGCAGACGGTGCTCGCGCCCGGGCACGGCCCGCTGACGACCATCGCGAACGAACTTCGCTTCAATCCGTTCCTCGGCTGAGCTGCGTGGCCTGCGTCGCGAGAGCGGTTAGCGTCCGTCTCCTCGGGGCGGCGGCGGATCCTCTTCGGCGAGTTCGGGGTAGAGGTTGCGCATGCAATCGGGGCAGAGCCCATGCGAGAATTCGGCACCGGTGTGCGCGCCGAGGTATTGCTCGACGCTGCTCCAGTAGCCTTTGTCGTCGCGGATTTTTTTGCAGTTGGCGCAGATCGGCAGAAGGCCGCTGAGCGTTTTCACGTCGGCGAGCGCTTTCTCCAGTTCGGTGACCGAACGCCGGAGCCGCTCCTCCATCAGGCAGCGATCGGTGATGTCGAAACTGATGATGGCGACGGCAACCACGGCACCGGCGGTATCCAGCACCGGAGTGAGCTCGGTGTGGAGGAATCGCTCGCGGTGGCGGTCGTCGAAGGCGATGCGTTGCCGGCTGTCCAACACGGCTTGGAGCTGCTTCAGGCGGAGTTCGTTGAACTCGTCGGGCATGAGCGAGGCTATTTCTTTTCCGATCAGCTCGTGCAGCGGGTGGCCGAGGCGCCGGACCGCGGTGTTGTTGGCGAGGATGATCTTGCCGTCGGGCGAGAGTAGCACGGCGGTTTCGGCGATGGATTCGATGAATGCACGGGCGGTGGCTTCGCTGCGGCGCAGGGCGGCATCGGCGGTGTGTTGGGCATCGATGGCCTGCTCGAGTCGCTGCCGTGTCGCGGCAAGATCGCCGCCGCGTTCGGATTTGATCTGGGTGATCTCGCCGTGCAGGTGGGCGGCCATGGCGTCGAAGGTCTTGCCGAGCTTGCGAAGCTCGGTGGCGCCGTGCCGGATGTCGGCTCGGGCGGCCCAGTTTCCAGCAGCGAGAGCCGTGGCGGCATCGGTGATCCGGAGGGTGGGGCGCAGAACGAGCTTGTCGCCGATCCACCAAGACAGAGCGAACATCGTGACGACGAACAGCGATGTAGCGGCGAGGCTCCCCAGGAACGCCTCGCGCGCATCGTGGTTTATGGCGGACTCCAGCTGGCCGACGCCGACCCACAGCCCCTCGTCGGCGCTCGACACGGGGACGAAATGGATGGCGTGCGCTTCGCCTTTGGTATCGGGCGCCAAAAGCGTTTGTTTTGTAGGAGATCCGGTCCAACCGGGGAACGGGGAGCCGTTGGCGGCGAGCGTGGCGCCGCGTTGGGCGAGAACGATGCCTTGGCGATCGAGCAGGACGAGGTTGGTGCCGGTCGGGCGTGGAAAGTCGTCGAGCATCTGCTGCAGCACTTCCAAATCGAGCGATGCGGCCACGCAAGCCAGCGGCCCACTGCCTTGCTGGCCGGGCAGAGGGCAGACAAGGTTGATCACGGGAATACCGGTGATCCGACCGATCTGGTATTCGCCGAAGCCGACCCGGCGGTTGGCCTGCAGACGGATAAAATAGGCGCGGTCGGTTACGGTGACGCTATGCTGGAACGGCACGGCGCTGGCGATGATGGTGCCGTCGCCGGCGATGAGCATAAGGTTCCTGAATAGCGGCGATGTTTTGCGCAGCTCGGCGAGGTGGTCCGAGGCTTTGGCTGGGAGCTGATTGCGGATCGGATCGTGGTGGGCGAGCGCGAGAAGCAACTGGCTGGTACCTTCGATGTAGCGGCCGACGCCGGCGGCGACTTGCTCGGCCAGGCGATGCGACTCGGCCTCCCGTGCCTCGCATAGCTGGCGATGGATATTCGCCGCGTGGATAAAGTTGATCGCGAACATCGGCAGGATTGCCGCGATCGCGGCCAACAGGAGGGCTGACCGCAGCGAGGTGGGGCGTGAGAGCATGGACACGGGATCGCGGCTCAGGATAGCGGACACATCGTGTTCTGCAAAATGGCCGAGCACTTCTCCACGGCTGGTCGGTCCCGACCGGCCGTGGAGAAACCTGCGGTCGCACGCCTTCGCGCGGGGCGGACGCCAGGGTATCAGGCTTTTTCCGTAGCCCGACGCAGGTGCTGCACGAGCGACGGAATCGCTTCGACCATGCTGTCGCGGCAGGACTCGTAGTCGCGGTAGCTGCCGCCGTAGGGATCGGGAATCTCGGCCTCTCCGTCGCGCCCGAGGAACTCACGGAAGAGGTGGAGGTTCTTCGGGACGCGATCGAAATGCAGCTCGATGGCCGTGCGGTGCGACTCGGTCATGCAGAAGACGGCGAGTGCGCGGTCGAGCATATCCTGGGTGAGGGGCTGGCTGGTGTGGCCGGAGAGATCGAGCCCGACCTTCCTGAGGGCGGCCACGGAGTTGTCGGTTGCGGGCTGGCCGCGGCTGGCGGCGATGCCGGCAGAGACGACCTTTAGCGAGCGCAACGGCTCGGGCTCGGCGGCGAGGGCGTGCCGGAGGAGCTTCTCGCCCATGGGGCTGCGGCAGATATTGGCTGTGCAGACGACGATGACGAGGCCGGGGTCTGGCATGGCTCAGGTGTGCTCGGGAATACGGCCGAGGGCAAGCAGACCGCGGTGGATGAAGACGGCGCGCTGGAGAAGCAGATCCTGCAACGGCGGCTCGACCGGTGTTGCGTTCTTCTCCGGTTTGGCGGCGGGATCGGTCGCGGGAGTCGGTTCGGCTTCTTCGCGCTCGCGATGACCGTTGGCGTGGTCGCGGGCGAGACGGGCTTCGTCGAAACGGGCCTTTTCGATCCGCTCCTCCACGAGTTCCCGCGGCGGCTTGCCGGTGGCGAGCGCTTCGGCGGCGGTGCGGTCTCGCGCGGGATCGACGGCGATCAGCACGCCGGCGGCGATGCCGTTGTCCTTTGCGGCCAGTGTGAGGAGACCGGGCGCGGCAGCCGGGATGGCGATGCGCAGCGTTTCGGGTGTCGCGCGACCGAGCAGGATGAAGAGCGGGCGGGCGGCGGTGGCGTGGGCGAGCAACTCGGTTAGCCGCTCCTCGACGGCGGGCTCGTTCGACGCGACCCGCAGATCGAGGACGAGTGCCGGGGCGGCGAGCGCGGCGGCGAAGGCGGAGTCGGAGGTGCCGGCGGCGAGTTGGAGATAACGCAGGCCGCGGCCGAGGTCGGCGGGATCTGCCGGAGCGACGGCCTTGGCTGGCGAGAGGACGGCGTCCTTCGGGGCGGTGGAGGCCGGCGGCCGTGCGGCGCTGGCCTCCGCCCGTGCGGCGACGGCCAACACGAGCGTGAAGACCAGCAGGCCGACGAGGCCGGCCAGCAAGGACGCCCTCGTCGCTGCCGAGGAAAACGCGCTGCGTCGCTGGCTTGCCGGCTCGCTCATCGGCGGGCGCTCACTTGCGGTTGAGCTGCTTGGCGCCGATATCGCGGCGGCAGTATTTAGATGCGAACTCGATCCGATCGCAGAGCGCGTAGGCCTGCGTGGCGGCTTGGCTCAGCGTGGGCGCGAGCGCGGTGACACCGAGGACGCGGCCGCCGTTGGTGACGATCTCGCGGTTGGCGGAGACGGCGGTGCCGGCGTGGAAGACGTACTCGCCGGTGCCGACGGTGCGCGGGAGCTTGATCGGATCGCCCTTGGGATACTTCTCGGGATACCCCTTGGCGGCGAGGACGACGCAGAGGGCGTACTCGGGTTTGATCTCCAGCTTCACCTCGTGAAGCCGCTTGTTGGCTGCGGCCCAGAGGAGGGCGACGGTGTCGGTGGCGAGGCGGGGCAGGAGGACCTGTGTCTCCGGATCACCGAAACGGGCGTTGAACTCGATCACCTGCGGACCGGTCTGGGTCAGCATGAGGCCGATGTAGAGGGTGCCGCGGTACTCGATGCCCTCGGCCGCAATGGCGTTGACGCTGGGGCGGCAGATCGTCTTGTCGATGAGGGCGAGCATCGAGTCGGAGACGACCTCGGCGGGGGAATAGGCGCCCATGCCGCCGGTGTTGGGGCCGGTGTCGCCGTCGCCCACGCGCTTGTGGTCCTGGCTGGTGGGGAGGACGACGTACTCGCGTCCGGAGACGACGAGGTGGATGGAGGTTTCCTCGCCGTGCAGGCAATCCTCGACGAGGATACGCTTGCCGCTGGCGCCGAAGGCTCCGCCCTCGAGCATCATCTTCACGGCGGCCTCGGCCTCGGCGAAATCGGAGGTGACGACCACGCCCTTGCCGGCGGCGAGACCGTCGGCCTTGATGACGTAGGGCGCCTTGCGGGTCTTCAGGTAGGTGACGGCGGGCGCGACCTCGGTGAAAAACTTGGCGGGCGCGGTGGGAATTCCGTACTTGAGCAGCAGCTCCTTTGTGAAAATCTTGCTGGCTTCGAGGCGGGCGCCGTCGGCCTTCGGGCCGTAGGCGGGAATGCCGGCGGCGATGAGCGCATCGACGAGTCCCAAGCTCAGCGGAACCTCCGGGCCGACGATGACGAACTCCACGCGCTCCTTCTTGGCGAGGGCGACCAGGCCGGGCACATCCTCGACGGGCACGGGGAAGCACTTCACGTCGCGGGCGATGCCGCCGTTGCCGGGCGCGGCGATGACGCGCGGGCGCGAGGGGCTGGCGAGGCAGGCGGTGACGATGGTGTGTTCGCGGCCGCCGGAACCGACGACGAGGATGGAGCTGGGAAGAGGCAGAGGCATGGGAGAAAAGGATCAGATCAGATGACGGGTGGGCAGCTCAAGCGCGGCGATGGAAGCCATGATGCGCTCGGAGGCGAGCTGGTAGCGTTGTTTGCCGGCGGTGGGATCGTCGTAGTCGCCCGGAGCGAGCGGGCGGCCGATGACGACGGATACGGGATGCGGGGTCGGGATCTTGGCGTTGCGGCCGAAGGCCTCGAAGGAGCCGAAGATGCGCGCGGGAACGACCGGAACCTGAGTTTTGCAGGCGATCATGCCTACGCCGGACTTGGCGGGCTGGAGCTGACCGTCCATCGAGCGCGTGCCCTCGGGAAACAGGATCACGATGCCGCCCTCCTCGATGGCCGCGATGGTCTTCTTCATGGCGGCGATATCGGCACCGTCACGGTCGACGGGGATCGTACCGACGGCGGTGAGCCACCAGGCGGGGAAGCCGGGTTTCCAGAGCGTCTTGCGGGCGAAGAAACGGATCTGGTGCGGCAGCCGGCAGCCGAGCAACGGCGGGTCGAGGTGGCTGCAATGGTTCGAGGCCATCAGGAACGGCCCGCTCTTTGGCAGGTTGTCCAACCCGACGACTTCGCCGCGAAACGCGGTGTCGGCCAGGGCGCCGAGCAGGCTGTGGCAGAACCAGTAGAGCAGGTTGCGCTTCATGGCTGCGGCGCGCCGAGGCGCGGGGCGATGAGCGCCGCGAGATGATCGACGACCTGCGGCAGTGTCAGGTATGTGGAGTCGACCGGTGTGGCGCCGGCCGGGCAGGTGAACGGCGCGGTCTTGCGCGCGGCGTCGAGCCGGTCGCGCTCGAGGATGGAGTCGGTCTGGCCTTCGGCGGCGCGGCGGCGGGCGCGCTCGACCGGATCGGCGTGGAGGAAGAAGCGGAAGTCGGCCTCGGGGAAGATGACGGAGCCGATGTCGCGGCCTTCCATGATCAGGCCGCGGAAACCGCCGGCGCGGGCGACCTGCGCCTGGCTGCGCTGGTACTCGAGCAGGAAGCGGCGCACGGCCGGCACGGCGGCGAACTTGGAGACGTTCTCGTTCACGCGCTGGCCGCGGATCTCCTCGCCCGGGATCTGACCGGCGATCTCGATGACGGAGCTGCGGCCGACGACGCGCTGGCCGAGCGGGAGCGCCCCGAGGGCGGCGACCACGGCGGCTTCATTCTCCGGAGACACGCCGCGCTCAAGCAGCTGGTGCGTGACGAACCGGTAGTGGGAGCCGGTGTCGACGTGCAGGAGGTTGAAACGCTCGCTGAGCGCGCGAGAGGTGGACGACTTGCCGGAGGCGGCGCCGCCGTCGATCGCGACGATGATGAAGGTGGGGGCTTGGCTCATGACGCGGAATGCGAGTGCGCGCGCAGGCCGGCGAGCACCTCGAAGAAATTCGGGAAGGTTTTCGCGCAGCACCCTGGATCGCGCACGGTGAGCCAGGGGCTGCCGTCGCCGCGGAGGTCGTGGCAGCCGAGCACGCCGAAGCTCATCGCGAAGCGGTGGTCGCGGTAGGTCTCGATCTCGGCGGCGCGCAACGGGCGCGGGGTGATGACCAGCGTGTCCTCGGTCTCGACGACATCCTGACCCAGGCGGCGCAGCTCGGTGGCCATGCCGGCGACGCGGTCCGTCTCCTGTTTACGGGTATGCGCGAGGCCGCGGATGGTCGTGGGGCTGTCGAGCAGCGGGGCAAGGGCGGCGAGCGTGAGGAAGGTGTCGGAGAAGGTGTTGAAGTCGGCGTCGATGCCGCGGGGCTTCACGCCGGCGGGCAACGAACTTACGAGCGCGTTCTCCTCGCGGCGAAGCTCAAGGCCGACACGTGCGAGGACCTCGGCAAACGCGAGGTCGCCCTGGAGACTATTGCCCGCCTCGGGAAGACCGGTCACGCGGACTGTGCCGCAGGTGGCGAGCGGGAGCGCGAGGAAGTAGGAGGCGGCGGTGGCGTCGGGCTCGATCTGGTACGCATCCGGCGCGGCAAAGGCATGGCCCCAAGGCACGTCGAACTCGGCGGCGGGCTGTGCGGCGAGGACGGCGGTGGGTTGGCCGAATTGCGCCATCTGGCGCAGCGTCATCGCCACGAACGGCCAGCGCACGCCGCCGACGAGCTTGATGCGCAGCGGCTCGGCGCAGAGCGGCGCGACCATGAGCAGGGCGGAGAGCATCTGGCTGCTCTCGCGGGCGTCGATCTCGACGATGCCGCCGCGCAGGCCGGAGGCGTGCATCTCGAAGGGGAAGCAGCCGGGCTGCCCGAGAAACTCGAACCTTGCACCGAGCTTTGTGAGGGCGTCGATCAGGCCGCCCATCGGGCGACGGCGCATGGCTTCGACGCCGTCGAAGTGATACATGCCGTGGCCAGCGGCAGCGCAGAGGGCGGTGAGGAAGCGGGCGGCGGTGCCGGCGTTGCCCACGTGGAGCGAGGCCTCGGAATCGGGCAGGCGGCCGGCGCAACCGGTGATGCGGAAGGAGTGCGTGGCGGCGTTGGCCTCGACCGGGATGCCGAGTTCGCGCAGCGCGGACGACATGATCTCGGTGTCCTCGCTGAAGAGCGCACCGCGCAGCTCGACCGCGCTGTCGCCGAGGGCGGCGAGCAGGAGCGCGCGGTTGGTCAGGCTCTTGGATCCGGGCAGGGTGACGGTGCCGTCGACTGGCCGGGCGAAGGGCGCGATCGGCAGCAGGGCGGGGAGGGCGGAACTCATGGCAGCATGCGGAGCTTGTCGCGCCAGGCCTTGCCGCGTTCGAGGATGGCGAGCAGCTCGAGGTCGTTGCGGTTGGCCAGCGCGGCGTGGAGGGCCTGAAGCTCGTCTTGGTAGGAACGGAGCGCGCGCAGGACCTCGTCGCGGTTGGCATCGAGGATGCCGCGCCAGAGCTTCGGATCGCCGGAGGCGATGCGGGTGGTGTCGCGCAGGCCCGGACCGGCGAGGTTGCGCCAGTCGGGATTCTTGCCCGCGAGCAGCGCACAGAGGCAGGCGGCTGCGAGGTGGGGCAGGTGGGAGACGTGGGCGACGATCTCGTCGTGACGGTCCGGATGCATCGTGACGACCTCACAGCCGAGCGTGCGCCAGAAGCGCACGATCCCCTCGGTGGCGGACGGCGGGGTGTCGATCAGTGGTGTGACAAAGCAGACGCGGCCTTGGAACAGCTCGGCGGAACCGGCCTCGTGGCCGGTCTTCTCCGAGCCGGCCATGGGGTGCGAACCGATGAAGACCGGGGCGCCGTCGACCGCCGGGTAGTCGGCCGACGTGCGGCGGCACAGCTCTCCCTTCACGCTGCCGACATCGGTGACAACGGCCCCGGCAGGGAGGTGGGGGCGGATGGCGGCTGCCAGGGTGGGGATATTTTCGACGGGGGCGCAGATGACGACCAAGGAGGCGCCGCGGGCGGCCTCCTCGGGCGTGGCGCAGACGGAATCGCACCACGGCAGGGCTTCGAGCTGCACGCGGACTTCGGTTCGGCGCGCCCAGACGACGATGCGCCGGGCCGCGCCGAATCGGCGGGCGGCCATCGCGACGGAGGCGCCCAGCAGGCCGGGCGCGAGAATGGTGAGCTGGTCTACCACAGGGGACCGAGCAAAAAGGGCTCCGGGGCAAAGTCCAGCCATTCGCCGGAAGCGGCGCCAGTGCAGCTGGGGGCTTGTTTCGATATTTCCCGTGTTCGCATCCGACAAAGGCCGCCGGCCCCGGCAAACCCACCGTCGATCCCTCCATCCAGAAACCAATGTTGGCGCGAAGCGTCTATCCAACGATGCACGAGATGGCAGGTATCGACACAACTATGACAATGGACGACTGCTGGGTATCAGCGCCCCGGGCGGGTGTCGTGCGCACCCGCATCCTTCTGCTGATGCGCCGCCGCGACGATGTTGCGGCGGCGATCCTGCGCGGCATTGCGCAGTATCAGCAGCTGCATCAGGACTGGAGCGTGCAGATCGACGAGCGCGCGCGCACGCCGGCGGAGATCCGCTGGCACTTGGCGCAGGGATGGCACGGGGTGATCAGCTGCAATACCACGCCAGAGCTGGTCGCGGCATGCGCAGAGTTCCGGCTGCCGCTAGTGACGCTTGACGATGCTCCCCGCCACGAGGGCGTCTCAAGGATCAGTTCGGACCATGCTGCCGTGGGTGCCATGGGGGCGGAGTGCTTTCTTGACCGCGGTTTTGCCAGTTTGGCATTCGTCGGCGGCAGCGATCATACATGGGCCGCTGAGCGGTGGGCTGGGTTTGCCGAAGCGGTACGCCTTGCGCATCGCGAACCGGTTCTATTCGCGCCGAAGGCCGATGACACCGATCGTGCACGGCGCGAGGGTGAGGCACGGTTGTTGGAATGGATTGTTGGCCTACCCAAGCCGTTGGGAGTGATGGCGTGCGACGACCGGACTGCGCTGCAGGTGCTCGAGGCGGCGCGCTGCGCCGGGCTGCAGGTGCCGGACGAAGTGGCGGTGCTTGGTGCCGACAATGACGCGGCCCTGTGCGAGTTGGCCGTGCCGAGCCTCTCAAGCGTCGACCCCGGGGCTACTCAGCTTGGTTTTCTTGCGGCCGAGCATCTGCACCGCCGGCTGGTCGATCCCACGGTCCCGGCCTGCGAGGTGCGTGTTGATCCGGCTGGCGTTGTCTGCCGTCGGACGACCGATGTGCTGGCGATCCCGGATCGGGTGGTGGCTGCCTCGGTCCGCTATATCGCGGAGCACGCCTGCGAAGGACTGACTGTCGACGCGCTTCTGCCGCACGTGGGGGCGTCGCGTTCGCAACTGGAGCGGAAATTCCGCCGTTACCTCGGCCGCTCGCCGCAGGGCGAGATCCGGCGTGTGCAGATCGTTCGTATCCGCCAGCTTCTTGCAGAAACCGATCTGCCGCTCAAGCGCATCGCGGAGCTGACCGGTTTCGAGTACATGGAGTACATGTGTGTCGTCTACCGGCGCCTTACGGGCGAGACGATGGGCGCCTATCGTCGGCAGCGCCGTCAGGCGGGGCAGCCGGCGGCCGAGCGCGCTTACGAACGCGTGGCCTGAATGTCGCAAGGCGTGTAGCTGTGATCCGGGCGGAGCTGTGCCCTGATGTTTGGGATGCCGCCGGCATGGGTGACAACGGTTCAAAAATGCGGGGCAAATGAATCACTACCCGGCCTTTTCCCCGATCCCGTAGGATTCGCCCGTGCCGCGGGACTGTCGACGCGGCGATGCCACGATGAAAGTACCCACAAATCCGACACTGATCGCGGCGCCCGCACCGGGCGTAGCCCGGTTCGGAGAGACAACCCACTTTCGGAGCGGCTGATAGGCCGTTCCCGGAACCGTGCGCGCGGCGCGCGCCCCCGTGCTTTTCGACGGCGCGGGGCTCCCCCAAAAAACATCAACAAATGAAGCCTATGAACTCTAGACACAGCACGGCCGGCGTTTGCGCTGCGGCCGTTATGACGCTTGCGGCCATCCCCCCGGCCCTTGCCCAGACCGCGCCGGCGGCCGCCACGACGGCCGATGCCGCGAACCAAACAGAAGAGGAGGTCGTTGTCCTGTCTCCCTTCGTCGTCAGCGCCAGCGGAGGCGAGACTGGGTATGGAGTAAAGGATACTCTTGCCGGTACCCGCGTCCGCACCGAGCTCAAGGATATCTCGTCCTCGATCTCGGTTGTGAATTCACAGTTCCTGAAGGACACCGGCGCGCGGAATAACCAGGATCTCCTGGTCTACACCACCAACACTGAGGTGGCCGGCCTTGGCGGCAACTTCTCGGGCCAGGGATCGTACATATCCGGAACTTACCAGACGGATTTCGCGAAGCCGAACACCGAGACCCGCGTGCGCGGCGTCGACTCCGCCGACAACACCCGCGACTACTTTTCCACGGACATTCCGTGGGACTCCTACAACGTAGACCGCGTCGACCTACAGCGCGGCCCGAACTCGATCCTCTTCGGTGTGGGCAGCCCGGCAGGTATCGTGAACACGAGCACCAACGGCGCTTCCTTCAAGACCGGCGGAAAGCTGGAGACGCGGTTTGGCAGTTTCGGCAGCTTCCGCTCCTCGTTCGACTACAACCATGTGCTGCTGGACAACCAGTTGGCCCTGCGTGTCTCCCTTCTCGACGACGACACCAAGTACCGCCAGGAGCCGGCCTACAACCGGGACCGTCGCTTCTACGCCGCGTTGCGGTACGACCCGGAGTTTCTCAACAAGGACTGGGGCAAGACCTCTATCAAGGCGAACTTCGAGTACGGTAAGGTGCGCGCCAACCGCCCGCGCTACACCCCGCCGCTAGACTACATCAGCCAGTATTTCTATGCCGACGATGGCAACGCCGCCAACGGCGCCGAGATTGCCAAAGGCTCCTATGATTCGCTCTGGCTGTGGCAATCCGGCTATGCGGGCGTGACGAACTCGGGCAACACCGGCAGCAACATCAACTACTGGATCACCCAGTACAAGGGCGTGGGGATGCAGACGACGAACAACCCCGTCGCCACCTACGCCTCCGCCGACGCGAGCTCGGTCTCCTCCTACGCCCAGGCTCTGCCGTACGGCCGGTACCTGCCGGCGTCCAAGGACTGGGGCGTGCCCTACTACGCCACGATGGGCATCGCCGGCTACGCCTCGTACGCCCAAAACGCCAATCTTGTCGGCTCCGACTCCAACGTCTGGAAGGACTATTCCCTCACCGACGACAGTATCTTCGACTTCTACAACAAGCTCATCGACGGCAAGACCAAGCGTGAGTGGCAGGACTGGCACGCCTTCAACATCTCCCTCGAACAGACCCTGTTCGACAACCGTGTGGGCATCCAGCTCGTCTACGACCGGCAGGACTACACCGAGGGGCAGGAGCGCAACATCAACAACCCGTACATCAGCGTCGATATCAACGAGTACGTGGGGACATCTCCGATCTGGGACTCGACGGCCACGGCGAATCCTTACGCCGGTTACGCGTTCGTCGGCTCTGGCACGCGCGACTCCGGTGGCAGCTCACGCGACACCCTGCGCGAGAACTTCCGGGCGACCCTCACTGGCGAGCTCCGGGCGAGCGACTTCCTCGACAAGAACTCGCTCCTCGCGCGCATCCTCGGGCGCCACGTGTTCACCGCCTTGTACGACCTGAGCACCACGACGACGCGCAACCTCACCTGGGCGCGCTACGCGCTTGGCACGGACTACACCGACGCCGTCGGACTTTCGTCATACTACAAGCTTACCGATGGCACGCGCGTGCTCGATTGGATCACCTATCTGGGCGATGTGAGCGGCGCGACCAGTGCGAGCGGCCTGAACCTGAGCAACATCACCGGTAGCCAGTCGCCCTCCGGCGCGGTGACGGTCAAGTACTGGAACCCGACCTATACCTCCACTGCCGATCCTACGGCCAAGGACTGGACCAACACGTATGCCAGCTACAGCTGGAGCGGCAGCGTCTGGAACGGCACATGGAACTCCTCCAGTGCTGCCGCCAACTACGGCAATCCTTCCAACTACGCCGGGTGGACGAATGGCACGTTCACCATCCTAAATGCCGACGAAGGCGACCGCGATCTGCTCTACACCTCGGCATCCAAGTTGAGGACCAAGATCGAGTCCAAAGCCATAACCTACCAGGGGTATCTCTGGGACGACACCATCGTCCCGACCTGGGGCTTCCGGCGCGACAAGGTCACCAACGACTCCGGCTACGGAACGACGGATACGACTACCGGCTCGGTGCTCGATTTCGACAGCATCGAGTACAACCCGAACTACACCGACGTGGCTTATGCCAACAGCATCAGCTGGGGCGTGGTGGCGCACTTGCCGAAGGCTCTCCGCGGGAAACTGCCGTGGGGTACGGACATCAGTCTCCACTACAACCACGGCAGCAATACGCGCTCCGAGATTCGCTACGGCTTCGACGGCACCCGCCTGCCCAACGCCACCGGCAAGACCGAGGAGTATGGGTTCACCGTCTCCACGCTTCACGACAAGCTGCAGTTCAAGACGACTTGGTACGAGACCACGGTGCAGAACGCCAACATGGCCTCGACCACCGGCCAGAATGGCACGCTCGGCAGCAACACCTACTACCTCTATCTGCTCCCGGCATGGGGCACCGCCCATGCTCTGATCGCTCGCGCCGGTCTTGCCGGTGAGCTGAGCACGTACGACTCGGCCGGGAACTGGGTCGCCGGCGGCAACTCGGCGCAGGGCACCTGGGATTGGGCCGGCTGTTCTAGTTCGAACTCGTCGTTTACGAGCAACATGTGGTGGCCAGGTAACGATCCGCTTAGCGCCGCATACAAGGCGGACCCGGTAGTCCAGTCGGAGGCGGCGGCGATCTCCGATTGGTTCAAGTACATGAACATGGGCCAGGACTGGTACGATGCCTACGGGTTCTCCATCGATGCCACCGCGTGGAACAATAGCGACTGGAGCAACATCATTGACGGCTTCAACACCGCCAGTTCCTCCATCGGCTATCTCCAGGCGGCGGGCAGCGGCCGAATCCGAGGCACTTATCCGGTTGGCACCTGTGACACTCGCTCGACCGGCGTCGAGATGGAACTCACCGCCCAGCCATTCAAGGGGCTCAGTGTCTCGCTCAACGCCTCCCGTACCTATGCCTCGCAGACCCGGATTTCCCCCGAGTTCGTCGCTGCGATCACCGATCTGTATGAGCGCCTTGTCCTGACGAACGCTGGCGACATGCGGCTCTGGTGGGCGGGCGACACCGAGACGATCGGCCAGCGCTTCCTCACCAACATTTGGGCTCCCTACCAGTTCCAGGTGTTGACCAACGGCAAGATGGTCTCGGAGATGTCGCCTTGGCGCTTCAACGCCATTGCCAACTACACCTTCGATGAGACGCTCTTCAATGGTAAGCTGAAGAATGTCAACGTAGGCGGCGGCTATCGCTGGCAGAAGGCTCCGGTCATCGGCTACCTGATCACCGATTCGACCGACGCCTCCTACATCGCCAAGACCTACACCACAACCGCCAGTCTCGATCCCGACCTGCCCGTCTATGGCGAGGGCGAGTCCGACTTCGACTTCTGGATCGGCTACAGCAAGCAGCTCACCCCGAAGATCAACTGGAACATCCAGCTGAACCTGCGGAACATCGGTCGCAAGGCCCACCTCAAGCCGATCAGCGTGCAGCCGCTGCTCAACTCCGACGGTTCCTACGACTACGCCAACTACCGCATTTGCGAAGGCATGACTTGGACGCTCACGAACACCTTCACGTTCTGATCGTACAGCACAGTCCTATGGCCGCCCGTGCGGCCAGTCTGGAGCCGGGGCCCCAAAAGCCCCGGCTCTTTTGTCGGTGCGAACCGCGCAGGGCGCGTCAGACGGCGGTGAATCGGAGCAGCTGTCTGTGGCGCTACAGCGGGTCGGTGGGGCTAACCTACTGTCGAATTCGGTGGGGTCGTGAGCAGCCGCTCGATGACGGCGTTCACGCTCGTGGGTGTGAGGGGCTTGGCGACGTAGTCGTCCATGCCGGCTGCCAGGCAGGCCTCGCGGTCGCCGGAGAGGGCGTTGGCGGTCATGGCGACAATGCACGTGTGGCGAGATGGCTCGTGGGAGGCGGCCTGCGCCTGCCGGATCGCGCGGGTGGCGGCGAGACCGTCGAGGACGGGCATCTGGACGTCCATGAACACGAGATCGAAGGCTTCCTGGGCGAGGCGATCGATTGCTTGTTGGCCGTTCGCCACAAGGACTGCCTCGTGTCCGAGTCCGGTGAGGAACCGGATGGCCACCTTCTGGTTCACCGGATTGTCCTCAGCTACAAGGATGCGGAGACGCGTTGCGATCGGTCCCGTAGTGTTCGCGGCGGTCGGTTCGGTCTTCTTCGCGGAAGACAAGGCGCGGCACAAGAGGTCGCGCAGGCGATGCTCCGAGATCGGTTTGAATTCGCAGGCGTAGATGTGGTGAGTGGCGAGTCGATCCGCTGGCGGTCGCTGATCCTGCGAGGTGAGCATGACCAGTGCAGGGTGGCCGAGCGAGGGGCGGGCACGGATCTGGCGGGATAGGTCAATCCCATCGGCCTCGGGCATGTGATGGTCGAGCAGAACGAGTTCGTAGGGGTGGCTGGCTTGGGCGGCGCGCTCGAGTTCGATAAGCGCTGCGGCGGCCGAATCGGCGCAGGCATGGTGCACCTGCCAGCGTTCGAACAGGAGGTGGTAAACCTTACGGTTGGTCGCGTTGTCGTCGACGATCAGCATCCAGCGGGACTGTAGGCAGGTTTCGGTGGGTGCTTGCGGCGACGGCTCGGCGGAAGTCGAGAGCGGCACGGCGAACCAGAATAGCGAGCCTTCGCCCGGGGTGCTGACGACGCCGATCTCGCCGTGCATGAGGTCGACCAGGCGGCGGCTGATGGCCAAGCCCAGGCCGGTGCCGCCGTAGCGGCGGGTGGTGGAGCTGTCGGCTTGGGAGAAACGCTGGAAGAGATGGGCCTGGTGCTCGGGGGCGATGCCGATCCCGGTGTCTTGGACCTCGATACGGTAGCGGCCGTCTCCGGCCGGGAGGACGCGGAGCACCACTTCGCCCTTCTCGGTGAACTTGATCGCGTTGCCGAGGAGGTTGAGGACGATCTGGCGGATGCGCACGGGATCGCCGCGGAAGCGGCGGGGCAGGTCGGCGGCGTAGTCGAGCAGCAGCTCGATGTCCTTCTTGCGGGCGGTGGAGGCCTGGAGGTCGAGGCAGCGTTCGAGTTGTTCGTGGAGATCGAAATCGATGGACTCGAGCACGAGGCGGCCGGCCTCGATCTTGGAGAAATCAAGCACGTCGTTGATGACGCCGAGCAGGGTCTCGCCGGAGAAGATGAGCGTGTCGACGAGGTCGCGCTGCTCGACGGCGAGCGGGGTGCCGAGCAGCAGGTGCCCCATGCCGATGACGCCGTTGAGCGGGGTGCGGATCTCGTGGCTCATGTTGGCGAGGAAGGCGCTCTTGGCCTTGTCGGCGGTCTCGGCGGCCTCCTTGGCGACCTTGAGCTCTGTATAGGCGGAGTGGAGCTCGGAGGTGCGCTGCACGACGCGGGTCTCGAGTTCGGTGGCGAGCTGGCGGTAGCGCTCCTCGCTGGCGGCCAGATCGTTCGCCTTCCGCTCGGTCTCGCCGACCTGGGCGACGAGGCGGGCGTTGCTGTCGTTGAGTTCGGCGGTACGCACGCGCACGAGGTGGGCGAGGCGCCGTTTCTCGCGGCGCTGGAGCACTGAGGCGAACCAGGCGATGCCGCCGATGAGTGCGATCAGGCCGAGCGTGTAGGCGGTGTACGCTCCGCTGGTCCGGTACCACGGTGGCAGAATGGTGAAGGCGAGACGCGCCTCGGCTCCATAGGTGCCGCGGATCCGGGGCCGGACGCGCAGGACGTACGAACCCTCGTTGAGGCGGCTGAACGTGGCGGAGCCGGTGGAGCCGGCGGGTGTCCAACTGGCGGAGGAGCCCTCGAGCATCGTCTCGAAAACGAGGGGGACATTCACCGGTGTGCCCGTCGCACAGAAGTGGATGGCGAGGGAGTTGGAGGCGAACGGGATGGCGGGGATGCTCGGGCCGGCGGGGTAGATCGTGCGGTTGTCCGCCGTGAGCTGCACACGGGTGATGAGCGCGCGCGGCGTGGGCTGGGGCAGGGCGTGGACCGAAGGATCGTAACGGGTGATGTAGTTGTCGCGGTGGAGCCAGACCACGCCGTCGTCCTGCGGGATGATGAAATAGGGGCGCTGGCCGTAGAGGCTGTCGATGGTGAGGGCGCGGTCGCCGTCGAAAAGTTTGAGGTCGCCGGCGGAGACGAACCAGAGGCGGCCGGCCTTGTCGTACATGCACCGCGAGCCGACATCGCCCTCCCGCTCGACGTAGCGGCGGTGAAACTCCTCATCGAGGACGAAGCGTCGCTCGGCGCCGCTGTAGCGCATGACCCGGCCGGAGACGGTGATGCGCACCTCGCCGTGCAGCAGGAAAATCTGGATCCAGCTGTTGTCGAGGTTGGCGTCGGTGCCGAGCAGTTCGAAGGCGAGCGGGGTGCGGCGGGTGTCGACGCGGCCACATTTTCCGGCACCGAGCTCGATCCAGACCACGCCGTCGCGGTCGACCACGCCGCCGAAGGTCGTGCCCAGGCCGGGGGCGGGGGCGGCTTCGCGGATGAACCCCGCGGGGGTCTCGCGCACCCAGCCGATCTCGTCGGCGGCGGTGTAGAGCAAACCCGATGGATTGCCGGGCAACGGGAAGACGCGCATCCACGGCGGGCCCGAGACCATGAGCTGCCACCGGTCGTCGACGTACTGGAAGAGGCCCACCTCGGTGGCGGCGATCAGCCGGTCGGTGGTGGGATCGGTGATGAGGCTGGAAACGTTGTGGTCCGGCGGGGAGTCGGGAGCGAAACGGAGCAGGCGGTTCTGATCGTCGTAGACGCCGCGCTGGGCGACACTGTCGGCACAGAGCCAGAGCTGGCTTTTGTGCCGGGCGGGCAGCGCGAACGAGAACCCGGCCTCGACGAGCGGCTCGATGCGGGAGACCGGCGAGGGGAAGTCGATGCGGGCGAGGCCGGCGCTGAGCACGGCCCACAACTCGCCGCCGCCGAGCACGAAGCGCCGCACATGCGCGAGGCGATGGTCGTTGCTGCGGTCGAGCACCTGGACGACCCGGAGTTGGCGGTCGAGGAAGAGCAGACCGAAGTTCTCGACGGCGAGGGCGTAGTATTCGCCGGCGACCTGCTGGAGGGCGTTGACTCGGTGATCGGTGGTGATCTTCGGGCTGGGCGCGGGGGTGAGCGAGCGGCCGTCAAAGTACTGCAGGCCGTGCTGGGTGGTGGCGAGGAGCAGGCGGCCGTCGGCGGCCGGGGCGCTGCCGACGACGGTGTATTCGGAGGCGGTGCTGCCGCGCGGCAACACCGGTACGAGCCCGTTGGGCGTCTGGCGATAGATCTGCCCGTTGGTGGAGTCGCTCACATAGGTGTTGCGATCGTAGACGAAGAGGTGAGCCGCGACGTTGATCGAGCCGATCGGCACGATGGGCGCGCCGGGCTTCCAGGTGGCGATGGTGCCGCTGCTGCCGAACCAATACCACTCGCCATTGAGCAAGGCGGCGCGGGCGAGGCCGGGATGGACATTGCCCTTCACGCTGGGGAAGGTCGCGGCGATGTCGGCGAACCAGCTGCCTTGCTCGGTGAAGACAACCCGGCCGATGTTGTCGCCCAGCCCGGTGAAGAGCCGTCCGCTCGGATCGGCGATCAGGCTGGCGGCCCCGATGTTGGGCTCCGCGTTGTCCAGATTCTGGTTGAAGACCTCCCAGCGTACGCCGTCGCCGATGGCGATCTGTCGCAACGCGGCGGCGGCCCAGCGTCCATCGGGCAACTGGTGGAGGTCGGTCGGAGGAGCCGAGAGGCCGAGGGCCTCCGGGCTGAGCACCACGAAGTTGGGTACGCCAGTCTCGATCGTCCCGGCCGGGGGGGCGGAGAGGCTGGTCTGTGCGGGAGCGGTGGCGACGCCGAGAACAAGCAGGAGACCCAGTGCGGTGGCTTTGCCGATCCCCGCGGCGTGGTGGCGCAGCGGAGTGGGGTGTGGGGCGGACATGATGCTTTCTCTCGATCGGGTAATTCGCGGCTGGCTGGCGGGCGCGCGGCTTGTCT
The DNA here is from genome assembly GCA_964640465.1 of uncultured Opitutaceae bacterium. GTDB lineage: Bacteria > Verrucomicrobiota > Verrucomicrobiia > Opitutales > Opitutaceae > CAJCBL01. The sequence goes on along the minus strand of CAZXHR010000050.1, from coordinate 934 downwards.
ACCGGAGGCGCGGTCAGGTGTGGGGGCGCGCGGTCGGGCTGGCTCCGGGAGCAGCGAGGTATCGGGCCAGGACTGCCGAGACGGCTTCGGGGGTGAGGGGTTTGGCGATGTAGTCGTCCATGCCGGCCGCGAGGCAGGTCTCGCGGTCGCCGGTGAGGGCGTTGGCGGTCATGGCGATGATGGGGATGTGGCTACCCCGGCCACTAGCGGACTCGGTTTGGCGGATCGCGCGGGTGGCCTCGAGCCCGTCCATCACGGGCATCTGCATGTCCATGAGGACGAGGTCGAACGGGTGTTCGCGGAGCAGGTCAACGGCTTCGCGGCCGTTGACGGCGAGCGTGGGAAAGTGGCCGAGGCCCTTGATGAAACGCAGGGCGACCTTCTGATTCACGGCGTTGTCCTCGGCGACGAGGATGCGGGCGGCCTTGGTGGCACCGGCAGAGGGATGGATAGTGGCGGTGCCGCGGCGTGGGGCGGGCTTCACACCGGAGGCGGCGAGGGCGCGCCGGACGAGGTCGTGCAGGTGAGACTCGGAGATGGGTTTGAATTCGCAGGCGAAGATGCCGTGCGCCTGGAGTTGCTCGGCCGGGGGGCGCTCGCCCTGGGAAGTGAGCAGGACCATGGCCGGGCGGCCGAGCGTCGGGGTATCGACGATGACGCGGGCCAGGCCGAGGCCGTCGAGTCCGGGCATCTGATGGTCGAGCAGGACGAGTTCATAGGGCTGGCCTGCGGCCGCGGCGCGGGCGAGTTCGCGTAGGGCGGCGGCGCCGGAATCGGCCTCGGAGAGGTGGATGCCCCAGGTTTCGAGGCTGTGGCGGAATACCTTGCGGTTGGTGGCGATGTCGTCGACGACGCGGACGCGGCGGGCGGCCAAGTCGGGGAGAATGGGCGGCGGAGGGGGCGGGGCGGGGAGGGCGCGCGGGGCGGGGGGCCG
>CAZXHR010000049.1:0-23174 GCA_964640465.1 uncultured Opitutaceae bacterium | reverse complement strand
CACCAACGAGACCGCCGGCATCTTCGGCCCCGGTCACAACAACTTCACCGTCGCCGAGGACGGCACGACCGACCTCCTCGTCTACCACGCGCGCAACTACCGCGACATCGTCGGCGACCCGCTCCGCGATCCCAACCGCCACACCCGCGTCCAGCCCATCCGCTGGCGCGCCGACGGCACGCCCGACTTCGGCACGCCGCTCCCCGAGACTCCCGCCGCCAAATAATCCCTGATGCGTAGCGAAAGCCGCCAAGGCTTTCGTCTTCCGACAGTCATCGAAGCGCTCACGAGCTTCGCTACCGCAAGCGTTCGCCCCATGAAACGCGCCCTTCTCCCCCTGCTCGCCGCCACCTCCCTCGCCGCCGCGCCGCTCTCCGTCACGCTCGTCACGCCAGCGGCTCCGGAGACCGGATTCAACCTCGGCACCGCCGCCAATCCCGCCGGCACCACCATCGCCGCCGACAGCCAGTGCCTGCTGCGCGACGGTAAGCCTTGGACGCCCGTCATGGGTGAGTTCCACTACTCGCGCTACCCCGTCGCCGAGTGGCGCGAGGAGCTCCTCAAGATGAAGGCCGGCGGCATCGACATCGTCGCCACCTACGTCTTTTGGATCCACCACGAGGAAACCGAGGGCGAGTGGAACTGGTCCGGCGAGCGCGACCTCCGCCGCTTCGTCGAGACCGCCAAAGACGTCGGCCTGCACGTCATCGTCCGCTGCGCTCCGTGGTGCCACGGCGAGGTGCGCAACGGCGGCCTGCCCGACTGGATCGTCGCCCGCGGAAAAGCCCGCACTGACGATCCCGCCTACCTCGCCAGCGCCACCAAGCTCTACCGGCAGATCGCCGCCCAGCTCCGCGGCCTCCTCTGGAAAGACGGCGGCCCCGTCATCGGCATCCAGTTGGAGAACGAATACCGCGGCCCCGCCGAGCACCTGCTCACACTCAAGAAGATCGCCCGCGAGACCGGCCTCGACACCCCGCTCTACACCCGCACCGGCTGGCCCGAGCTGAAGACCCCGCTGCCCTTCGGCGAAATCCTCCCGCTCTACGGCGTCTACGCCGAGGGCTTCTGGGACCGCGAGCTCACCGCCATGCCCGGCAACTACTGGGCCGGCTTCCATTTCTCCACCCTGCGCACCGACGCCAACATCGCCAACGAGGCCCTCGGCCGCCGCGAGACCCGCGACGCCGCCGACATCGCCCGCTACCCCTACCTCACGTGCGAGATCGGCGGCGGCATGATGAGTGCCTACCACCGGCGCATCCTCGTCGACCCGCTCGACATCGACTCAACCACCCTCGTCAAGCTCGGCTCCGGCAGCACCTCGCCCGGCTACTACATGTACCACGGCGGCACCAACCCCATCGGCCGCCTCTCCACCCTCATGGAGGACCAGTCGACGGCCATGACGTTCTGGAACGACCTGCCGGTGCTCAACTACGACTTCCAGGCTCCGCTCGGCCAATACGGCCAGGTTCGCCCGCAGTACCACCGGCTCCGCCGCCTCCACCTCTTCCTCCAAAGTTTCGGCGCCGCGCTCGCCCGCACCGCAGTCGCCCTGCCCGACCAACGCCCCGCCGGCCGCGACGATGTCGCCACCCTCCGCTGGTCCGCCCGCTCCGACGGCCGCCGCGGCTTCCTCTTCGTCAACAACCACGAGCGCGGCCGCGCGCTCCCGCCGAAGGCCGACGTGCAGTTCACGCTCGCGCCCCTCGGCCTCACGTTCCCATCGCAGCCGATCACGGTGCCCACCGGCACCGCGTTTCTCTGGCCGTTCAACCTCGATCTCGGCCACGGCGTCACCCTCGCTTACGCCACCGCGCAGCCGCTCACCGTCCTCGACGACGGCGCCACGCGCACCTTCGTCTTCGCCGAGACACCCGGCATCCCGGCCGAGTTCGCATTCGAGGGAAAAGGCATCGCCGGCACCTATCCGGAAGCAAGTCCCTCCGGCAACCAGCGCCGCGTCTTCGGCAAGCTCAAGCCCCTCGCCGACACCGCGATCCGCCTCCGCACCACCGACAACCACGAGATCCAGATCGTCCTGCTCAGCGACGCCGACTCGCTCGCCCTCTGGCGCGGCACTTGGCGCGGCCGCGAGCGGCTCTTCATCGCAAACGCGGGTGACACTCTCACCTTCGACCGCGATCAACTTCGAGTGACAACGGATGGCACCGAGCTTTACCGCAGTCTCCGCCTTTTCCCCTCCGACGGGCTGGAGATCGGCGAGGAGCATATTCCCCGCCTCTTCGCCCCACTCGCCTTCATCTTGCCCACCGCCACCACCACGTCCGCCGCCATCGAGCCGCTCCACCCCGCCGGCCCGCCACGCATCATCGGGCTCGGCCGCAACTGCCCCACGCCCGTCGCCGCCGCACCGCGCGATGCCGACTTCGCCACCGCCGCCGTCTGGCGGGTCAAGCTCCCCGCCAAGCTCGACCTCGCCGCAACCCCGCTGCTGCGCCTCCATTACCGCGGCGACGTCGCCCGCGTGAAGATCGGCGAGACCTTTATCATGGACGATTTCTACAACGGCGAGCCGTTGGAAATCGGCCTCGCCCGCCACAGCGACCTGCTGAAGGCCAGCGGCGAGCTCACCGTCGAAATTCTCCCGCTCCAGCGCGGCGCCCCGATCTTCCTCCCGCCCTCCGCGCAGCTCCGCGAGAGCGATGGCGCCGCCGTCGCCGAACTCACCGCCGCGGAAGTCGTCACCCGGCCGGAAGTGGTCCTCGCCCCGTGATCCTCAAGCCGTAGCGAGACTCGTCAGAGTCTCGATCTGCGTCGCGCTCCGCTCCCGCACTCCACTTCGCCTGCCGGCACCGAAGGCCTCACGGCCTTCGCCACGGCACAGTTCACCTCGTAGCGAAACGCGTGAGCGTTTCGATCCGTGTACGGTGCCCACCGGCCCACCGCGCCACGCCAGCCCTCCAGACTGTCCGGCAACCCCTCGCTCGCCGCCGCTCCCCTCCGGCTACGTTCTAGTGCGAATCAACTTTCCCCAGCCCCGCTCTCTCCCATGAACCTCGGTGCCCGCGCCCACGATTTCGGCAAACTCCCCGTTGATGAACTGGCCCGGCAGATCGCCGCGCACGGCCTGAACTGCATCCAGCTCGCCCCCGTGAAGGCCCTCGCCGGCTGCGACGACGACACCCGCGGCTTCGAACCGGCGTTCGCCCGAAGCGTGCGCGACACCTTCGCCGGCCACGGTATCCGCGTCTCGGTGCTCGGGTGCTACATCAACCTCGGCGACCGCGACGAGGCTGTGCGCCGCCCCCAGCTCGAACGTTTCAAACACCACCTCCGCGCCGCGCGCGACTTCGGCTGCGACATCGTCGGCACCGAGACCGGCTCGCTCAACTCCGACTACTCCCGCCACCCCGACAACGCCGGCGAGGAGGCCTTCAGGATCGTGCTGGAGAGCACACGCGAGCTCGTGCGCGAGGCCGAGCGCTGCGGCGTTAACGTCTGCATCGAGGCCGTCGAGCGCTACGTGATCTCCACCCCACAGCGCCTGCGCCGGCTCATCGACGAGGTCGGCTCGCCCAACCTCCGCGTGATCTACGATCCCGTTAACCTGCTTTGGACGACCAACTGCGAGCGCGAGGCCGAGATCGTCGACGCGGCGCATTCGCTTCTCGGCGACCGCATCCGCGTGATGCACGCCAAGGACTTCACCATCGACAACGGCAGCTTCCGCGAGCTTTCCGCCGGCCAAGGCCGCCTGAACTACCGCAGGATACTGCACTGGATGAAGACACAGGCGCCGAACATCGACGTTCTCCTGGAAAACACGCATCCGGCCTCAGTTTCCCGGACGATCGAGTTCATCCAGCGCGCCTACCGCGAGGCCTGAGCCGCAGCCCTTCGGTCGCGCGGCGAAACGCCGTTCGGCGAGAAGGCAGGATCGGTGTCGTTACCGGCCCGTCCGTGTATCCGAACGGCAGTCTTCTGCCGTCCGCCTTCAGGCGCCCTCTGCTGTTCAGCAAAGTTGTCTGCGTTCCCTGCACTCAGCCGGAACGCAAACGCCTTCGGCTGCAGGGGAGGCACACGCCGCTTGCGAAATGCCGGCAAAGGGCTCGGCCATGTCCGTAGCGGATTGAAGGCTCCCGGAGAGAGGAGACAACTGACCCCCACTCCCCCCTCCGGGATATTCCCCCAATAATCTACTGACGGAAGATTTCGATACCGACGGCTACTTGGCGGCTTTGCGCGCCTTCGCCGGCAGGGTGGCGGCATTCGCTCCGTCCTGAGACTGCAGGAACTGCGTGAGCCGGTACACCTCGACGCCCGCCAGAAGCACGATGCCGATGCCGTGGGTATCGTTGAGATTCCAGAGCAGGTCGTGCTTGTAGTAGTCCGAGGTGAAGGAGAACTCCGAGCCGCGGCACACGCCGTGCACATTGCCCAGCCGGTCGATCGAAGTGCGGTTGAGCGCCGCCCACGCCTTGAACACGGCACGGATATACGGCGCCGGCTCGGCGAGCCACCCGTACTGCACGCCGCGCGCGAACGCATAGGCGAACATCGAGGTGCAGGAGGTCTCGGGATAGGAATCGTGCTCGTCGAGCACCTGGTGCCACATGCCGGCGGCATCCTGCTGCGCAAGCACGCCAACGCAGAGATCGCGGTACATCGCCAGCACGTCATCGCGCAGCGCATGATCCTTCGGCAGCACGGCCAGCAGCTCGGAGAGCGAGAAGAGCACCCAGCCGTTGCCACGGCCCCAGGGAATGCCGGTCGCCAGGCCGCGTTGCAGGTCGCGGACATGCGACATCAGCTTCTTCTTCGGGATATAAAGCTGCTCGCGGAAACCGAGGAACTGCCGCGCAGCATCGTCGATGTAACGGGCCTCGCCGGTCAGCTGGTAGTACCGGCACAGGAACGGCACGCTCATGTAGAGATCGTCGGCCCAGAGGGTGTCCTCGTGGAAGACGTGCATGAGGTGCTTGCGGAAGAACGTGCCGTCGGGCAGGCGCACCTGCTTGTTCGAGATGAAATCCGCCACATAGTCGGCGATCGCCCGGCCGCCACGGATCTCGAAGTACTTCATCACCTCGAGCAGCGAGGAGCCGAACGAGCCGCAGTCGTCGAGGCTGTCGATGCTGGTCAGCAGGTGGTGGACGTTGGTGGCGCCGCCGTACTGCTTCCTATCCCACAGCGCATAGTCAAAGATGTCGGCGCAGAACTGCATGTGCTCGACAAGATACCGCTGCGTCTCCTCCGAGCCGAGCAGGCGGGCGCTGTGCAGCAAACCGTAGAGCGTGACGCCGAGCGGGTAGTTCCACCGGCCGTAGAGCGCATTCTCGTTGTACGGGCGCACCCACATGTCGGGGGCATCGAGTCGCCAGTAGGTGGCGCCGTCCCGGCCAGGCACGAGCTTGTAGAGGTCGCGGAGCGCAGCAAGATCGGCATCCTTGCCCTCGGCAAGAGGTCCGGCGTAGATCCAGGAAAAGCCCTGTCCCTGGAGATTGCACGGGCTGGCGAAAGTCACCGCCTCGCGGCCGTCGCGCAGCTCGAGTTCGAAGCCCCAGTCGCGGCTGCCGCACTGGGCGCACACCATGACATCGTGCTGGCCGAAGGGGGCTTTCACCTTCGCGGCGAAACGGCCCGGCTTCTCGGTGCGGAACACCTCGCGGTCCGCGATGCTGACGGACATCGGTCCGCGAGCCTCGCCGGATAGGGAATACTCGCCGTCTCCCTGATTCAGGAAAAGTCCGCGCGTCCAGCCGACGGCCACCGCCCCCGGCTCCAATCCGAAGATACGCTGGCACTGTCCCATCGCCTGCTGCGGCTTAGTCCACCGCTGGCACGGAAGCCAGGCGACGCCCGAGTCGGCTTCGGTCGAATCCTTGCCGGGGATGACGGCCAGTTCGCTCGTCATCGGTTCGGTGAAGATCCACCCCTCCTGCCCCGCCCGCTCGGAGGTGGGCATGAGGAAGTAGTACGAGAGCTTGCCCAACCACGTGCCGAAGATACCGCCGAAGCCAGCATCGGTTTTCTTGAAGCGGAGGACCAAGTGGTTCCAGCCAGCGACCAGCGGAATGTTCAGGCTCTGCCGCGCCTCCGGATAGCGCTCCTCGAAAATCGTGGAGCGGAAGAAGGGCTGTTGATTGACGTACACGACCGTCGGGCAATGCACGGAGAGATCGAACTTCAGGCTGCCGGCAGCCTCAGCCCAGATCCGGCCCCACGCATACACGAAGGAACCGTTGGCGGCCTTCGGAAACTGGCGATTGAAGTCCGCCTCGTAGCGATAGTCCTTGCCGCGCATGATCCCCGCGCGGGCATAGGGGCGGTAGGACGGCGCATGCGGCGGATTCACGCCACGGTAGCGACGCACGATGGCATCCAGCGTCTTCTCGATCTGCAGGCCCGCCGCCGCGTGCATGCTCAGATGATCTTCAAAATAAAAACCCATGGCGAAAATTGGAGTGAAATGGTGAGTGGGGAATAACGCAGCTCCGCTGAGAATTCGAATAAACTGGATGCGAATGGAGAGTTACGCCGTTCGGCAAAACGGATCAGTCACTACCACCACATTCCGAGGGTCCGATGTTGAGACCAACTTGAGGGGACAAGCCCCCGCCACAACGGAAGCCTGCTCTGACCGTCAGAGCATCGTTCCGAAGCGGAAGCCGCCGCGCGAAGCGCGGGGCTCGCAGCAGGAGCGGAGCACAGGGGACGTGCCTCACCGCTTTTCCTCCGGCAACTGCTCGCCGACAAGTGCGAGGCACTCGATCGTGGCCAACCCCCACTGCGCGGTCCCGTTCGTGGATACCCATGGGGCCTCGTCCACCGGACGCAGGACAGCGGGGCCGGAGAGCCGCACGGCCTCCGTCTTCGGCGTCCGGCCGCGGCCTTCGCTGCCCTCGCCGCGGAAGAACTCGGACCAGGCGCGGCGGGCGAGAACCTCGTCGCCGGTCGTCCGCGCGGCGAACGCGGTCAGGCGTGAGTGGCCCTGCTGAAGACTGATACCATTCAACGGCTGGCCGAAACGCTGTGCCTGCTCGGCGGCAGGGGCGTTGTAGAGCGTGCAGTAGTCGAGCCACGCCTGCCTGAATGCGGGTTCGTCGAAGAGCTGGACGAGCTCGGCACACACTTCCACCAACCCGAAGACGGCGCTCAGGTGCGAGACCATCGGCCGCTCGTTGTCCGATTTAGCGAATACTCCGGTGTCGAGGTCGATCCGCGCGCCGCCGTTGAAGAAGCCCTGCGGCTGCGCCGCGATGGAGCGCATGCTTCCGAGGAGCCGGTCGCGCACGCGCGCGTCGCCGGTCCGCTCCCACTCCGTGAGCCAGGCCGCGGCAACCGCGCCCCAGTCCGTGCCGAAGCCGGCGTAGACCTCCTTGGCGTTCGGATCGGCCGCAGTCACGCGGTCGGGGGCAACCTTGCGATTCGCCTGGATGACCGCGAGGGCGCGCACCGCCTCGACCTGCTCGTGCATCAGGTCGCCAAAGCGTTCGTCGCCGGTGAGGTAGTAATAGTAGCGGCGGTTGGCGGCCGTGCTGATGCGGAGCTGTTTCGCGCTGCAGCCCCAGTGAAGGACATTGTGCCGCGAGCCCAGCGGGGCGAAGCGGCCGATGTGGTGCACATCGACCTCGCCCGTGTGGCGGGTCATCGCCTCGGCGAAGCGGAACACATCCGCCCGGCCCGTGCGCAGGTAGTACAGCCAGAGCCAGAGGTCGGTCGAGAGCTCGGAGTTGTCCCAGGCGAAGCCGCCCACATCGTATTTCCATTCGTGGCGGTCGGTGTCGTAGCTGTGCATCACGTCGCCATAGTTCCAGAATCCGTACCAGCGCCGCTGTTCGCGCTGTCCCTCGTAGAATCGGAAGCTCCAGTCGAGCTGGTCCTCGAGCGCCGCGCGGGCGGGCGTCGAGCGGTCGACGGGGGACCAGAGCCGCCCGAAGACTTCGCACGATTGCAGGTACTGCGGAGTCGTCGTCAGCACGGGCGGTGTGCGCACCGCCCCGGCGAGCTGGCTCAGCCGCTCGCGCGACGGCGTGGCCGCCAGCGCCCACAGGTACAGCTCGCTCGTGCGGGCCACGCCCTCCGGCTTGTCGAAGCCGGGCTCGTAGTCTTCGTAGGTGATCTCCATCGCCTCCAACTGCGCCTTGTAGTTGTCGAGCAATTCCGAGCCGTGGTAACCGCGCAGATCCATCGCTCCGGCGCGAGGCGACCACAGCCACATCGTGACTTCCGCCATCTCGCCGGTCGCGCCGGCAATCGAGAGTTCGCCCGGGTAGCTCTGCCAGAAATTGCGTATGCCGAACGCCACGCCGCCCTGCGGCGTGCCCACGTAGCCGAGCCCGCCGGCGCGCTGGCCGCGCGCCGAGGTCAGCCACGAGTAGCCCGGCTGCGTGCGCTTGTTGATCTCGAAGCCGTCGGCGCTGGACTGGAACAGGCTCCAATCGCCGAACGCCGGCACGAGCTGCATGCGCTTGCCCGCGGCCGGGTTCCAGGAGTCGACCGGCGGGGTCGCCTCGCCGGCGATCTGCGCCGCACGGACCGTGGCACCGGGATCGCGGCGCAGGCCGGTCACCGTCCGTACCGACTCGCCGAACAGACCGTCGCCTTCGCCGGAGAAGCGGACATGCCGGTCGTGGAGCTCGCCACGCAGCGGCACATCGAACCGCAGGCCGAGGCCGCGGATAAAATCTTTCTTCTCGTCGCCATCGTGGATGATCGTGTGCATCACCCGAACGGCCTCGCCGCCGGCGTAGAAATACAGGCGCACCACGAACGGCATCCAAGCGCGCCCATGCGCGGCATGGCGGCCTTGGATCTTCACCACCGCACGCACCGGACCATTCTGCTCCAATACCACCTCGCCGATCTCGCCGGCGAAGAGCTCGGGCTCCGCGCCGCCCTCGGGTGAATCCTGCCGGAGCAGCACGAGCCGGCCATTACGCAGAATCTCGCGGCCGTCGCGCTGCACCTGGGGAATGAGCACCGCGCCCGTCTTGGCCACGCGCGCGACGATCGCGCCGGTGTCGATCTCATAGGCGCCGTCCACCTCGCGCACGCTCAGCGGGTGCACCGGTGCCACGGGCTGCCCCGCCTCGAGGCGCGCGCCCTCCGGCACGTTCTCCCCGGCTGCAACGGCATGCGCGGTCCACTTGAGCGAGCCATCCGGCCAATAGGCCAGCGGCCAGCTCTGCACCGGAATCGCCGAGCCGTCCGCCCGGTGTAGCACAAATGTTGTGCCCTTGGGATGGCTGCCCCGCGCCCACGGCATGCCCCAGGTCGCGCCGGATTGTACGGCGGGCACGCCGCCGTCGAGCCACCGGAGAACCGGAGCTGCGGAGGCGTCCGCAGGCTTGCTGGGCTGGGACGCAGGCTGCGCCTGCAACACGGAGAGCGAAGGGAAAGCCGCCAGCGCAAGGGCGGCAGCGAGGACGAAATTCCTGCAAAGGATTCCAGACATGTTAGGGGATGACAGTGGCAGTTGCTGGATTGCGGATTGCTCCGGAGAATGGCGGCACCTGGCGCAGGCGCGCCGGGACACGCGATCAGGCGAGATGGAAAACCTCGCGCAGATCGTGCGAGACAGGACTGTTGTCGGGATTGCTCGGCATCACGTCGCCCATGCGCTTCCACCAGCGCTGGCATTCGGGTGTGGCAGCGATGGAAGCCCAGCGGGCCTCATCTTCAATCTCGACATAGCCGAAGAGCTGACGCGTCTCCGGGTGCAGGAAGATGGAGTAGTTGTGCGCGCCATGGGACTTCAGCACAGCCTCGAGATCGGCCCAGATCGGGTTGTGGCGGCGCTGGTATTCGGCCTCGCAGCCGGCGTTCACAGACATGACAAATGCTTTGCGAATCATGGGTATCGGGGTGTTCCCGCACTATGCGCAGGAGGGGCGGCGAGACCAACGCGGCACTTGGGGGACAGTTCGAAAGGGGGCGGTCCGCCAGTGGCCTGATGCAGCGGAACCGACCGGTCGCTGCGGAGTTTTCCGTTGAACTCGTCGCACGAACCGCGTTTCTCATCGGCCCGATGGCCGCCCCAACCCTGCGAACCTTGGCCCGCACTCTCGGACTCTCCCGCACCACGATCTCGGATGCGTTGCGCGGCTCTCCACGCGTGAACCCGCAGACGGCCGAGCGCGTGCGCGCTGCGGCGAAGGCCGCCGGCTACGAGAGCAACCCCCTGACCGGCACTGTGATGTCGCTGTTGCGCCGCTCGCGCAGCCAGAAGTTCCGCGGAGTGCTCGCCGCCATCGAGGTGGTCGATGCGGTCCAACCAAAGCACGCTGTCCGCTACAACGAGCGGATTCTAGCCGGTGTGTCCGAGCGCGCCGAGGCGCTCGGTTTCAAGGTCGAGCGCTTCGAGCTCAGTCCGACCGGCCTCAAGATCAGCCGGCTCGACACCATCCTGCAAGCCCGAGGCATCCACGCCATGGTGATCCTGCCCGCCTCGGGTTTTCCGGATCTGTCCAACATGCACTGGCAGCAGTACACGGCGGTCTACATCGATTATTTCATCGACCACCCGCCGCTCCACTGCGTCTGCTCCGACCACTACCGCTCGATGATCGCGCTGCTCCAGCAGCTGTACAATCGCGGGTTCCGTCGGCCCGGCCTCTTCATGGAGATCACGCACGACGAGCGGCTGCACTTCCGCTGGGAAGGCGCATTCCTCGCGCTCCAGAAATACCTGCCGAAGATCACGGCCGTGCCGGCGTTGCGGCTCCAGTCGGTGACAAAGGAAGGCTTCGAGGCCTGGTTCAAGAAGTACGACCCCGACGTCGTGCTGGGGCACCTGCCGGTGGCCATGGACTGGATGAAGGAATGCGGTGCCCGGATTCCCGAAACGCATTCTTTCGTCTGCCTCAACTCACTGCGCACCGAGGGCAACTGCGCCGCCCTCGACCTCCAGGCCTCCCACCTCGGCTCTCGTGCCGCCGAGCTCGTGATCGGCCAGCTTCTGCACAACGAGTTCGGCATTCCAGTCGAACCCTCGCTCACGACGATCCCGGCCAAGCTCGTCGAGGGGCCGACGCTGCGCAACGCAGCGCCGACCAGCGCGGAATAAGGTGCGGCCCCCGCGGCGTTTCCTCGTAGCGAAACTCGCCAAGAGTTTCGACAGATTCTTGCGCAGCACCTCCCCTCGAAGGCCTTGACGGCCTTCGTTACGGCAAAAGCGCTGCGTGCAGCGGCCCGTCGGGCAGGCTACGGAGCCCCTCGACTACGACAGCGGCATTCAGGATCGCTCCAGCCATGCTGGTGTGCGTGTCCTCGTCAGCGAAGAGCAACTTCACCTTCTCGGCGCCAAGCGCTTCGTAACGGGCGGCGACGCGATCGTTGAGTTCGACAAAACCGGCGCCCTCCTGGCGGGCGACTTCACGCGCCCAAGCGGCATAGCCGTCGGCCGTCGAGCGCACGACCTTCCCGTCTGCCCACTTCTGGCGCGGCACCGGCGAACAGACGATCGGGGTGACGCCGAGTTCCTTCGCCTCGCGGATGAAGCGACGCAGGTACCACCCGTAGGTGTGCACCGTCTCGTGCTGCTTGGTGATGAGATTGTCGATCTCCTCGGTCTCCTCGCCCACGCCGCGAATGGTGCCGCGGGCACGCTTGTCGTCGTTAAGCGGCGAGGAGTCGTTGTGGCCGAACTGGATGATCAGGAAATCGCCCTTCTTCATAAGCGTCTTGGCTCGATCCCAATGGCCCTGGGAAATGAAGGTCCTGCTGCTCAGCCCGCCGATCGCGCGGTTGACGACGTTGAGCTTCGCGGTGTCGACGAAGGCCGGCAGCGCGTCGCCCCACCCCCACTGGCCTCCAGCGCCGTCGCCGCAGCCGTTGCGCACGGTCGAGTCGCCGACGAGCACCACGCTCGGCAACACCGCATCCGCTGGTTCGGGCAGGTTGAGCCAGCCGATCTGGTCCTTCGCGACTTCGAGCCCCTTGGTGGAGAGAAACGAATCCAGCGGCGCGCTGCGCAATCCCTTCAACCCGGCCACGACAGCCGCGGCGCCGAAGTCGGCCCCAACGGCATTGGTGTGCGTGTGGTCCTTGGCGAACAACTCCGCGGTCCGCGCCTCGCCGAGTTCCTGGTAGCGATCGGCGAGGATGCGGGTAAGATCGACGAAACCGATGCCGGCCTCGCGGGCGAGCTCGCGATCCCAGGAGCGGTACCCGCCCGAACTGCGTTCGACTTTCCCGTCCGTCCAGATGTGGCGCACCGTAAGCGAGAGGAGGATCGGGGTGGCGCCCTTCGCCTTCACGTCGGCGACCATCTTCCGGATATACCAGCCGAAGGTGTGCACGACCTCGTGCTTCTTGGTGAGGACGTTGTCGATCTCCTTGGTTTCCTCGCCGAGCCCCGGGAGCGAACCGCGGGCGCGCAAGGGCCTGGTCGAGCCGGGCGGCTCCTCGTTGATCGCACCGCCGTCGTTGTGTCCGAACTGGATCAGGACAAAGTCGCCCGCCTTCACGTCGGCGAGCATCTCGTCCCACAGTCCCTCCGTGATGAAGGTCCGGCTGCTGCGCCCGCCGCGGGCGCGGTTGACGACGTTGATCTTCGTGGCGTCGAAGTAGTCGGCGAACGGCACGCCCCACCCCTGCTGCTCCTCGCCCTTGCCCTTCGCGGCGGTCGAGTCGCCGGCCACGAAGAGGCTCGGCAGTTTCGGATCGCGCGGACGGTCCGTCGCGGCCGCGTTGACGGCGAGGTCCGGCGCGGGTGTGACCGGCGCAGTCTGTGCCGAGAGCGACACAGCACCAAGGCATGCGATAAAACCGAGCAAGCTTCGAGGTAGGATACTGTTCATGGGGAGATAGAGTCGTTCAGGGGCGCTCCGCACGGAGTCGGTCCACCAACGCCCGCGGGACCTGGAGCATCGTGCCGTGCCTCGCCCCCGCGGGAACAGCGATCTGGGCCGTGACGTCCTCCCAGTGCACAAAGTCGCGCGTGCGCACCGCGCCGTAGTGCTTTTCCCGGTAGACGTCGAAATAGACCAGCGTGTCCTCGCCCACCCGGATCGCCGTAGGCCCCTCGACCCAGTCGCGGGTAAACGCCGGGCCAAACGCCCGCCACGGACCTTCCGGGTCGTCAGCCGTCGCGAGTCGGAGGTGTTTCTTCGGCGGCGCCACCGTCTCGTCCTTCACCACCAGGCGATACTTCCCGTCGGCGACCGGCATCGGCGCGGCGTCGATCACGCTGAACCCGGGCTCGCAGAAGAGGCGCGTCGGCTCGAACGATTTCCAATCGCGCGTCGCCGTGGCGTAGATGCGGTGGTTGAGATCGCTCTCGGAGGTGGCCGCCGTCTCGGGAAATGCGCCCGGGATGGTCGACGCCCAGTAGACGAGGAACCGTCTGCGGCGCTCATCCCAGGTGACTTCCGGTGCCCAGGCGTTGCGAGTCGTGGGCTCGTGCTCCATCACCGGCACCGCCTGCTGCTCGCTCCAAACCAGGAAATCGCGTGTCGAGGCATGACCGATGGAGCGATCCCACCAGCCGGTGGTCCAGACGAGATGATAGGTGCCGTCCGGACCGGCCACTACGGAGGGGTCGCGCATGAGCCGGTCCTTGCCCACCTGCGGCGTGAGAAAACTCGCGCCGCCGCCCAAGGCCTGCCAGCGGTAGCCGTCCTCGCTCCAAGCGAGGTGGAGACCATCGGCGCCTTTGCCGATGAAATAGGCAAACAGGTAGGCCGAGTCCGCCGCCGCCAGCCCACACGCGGCGACAACGAGAAACGACAGTGCGGTTGCAGCACGAAAGAATCCGGTAATGCGCATGGCGACGCGAGCGATACGACTGGGGAAAAATAAACTCACAGCACCACCGGTCGGCGGAAACGCGGACCCGAGATCGGGCCGAGCCGAACGCACACCGGCAGCACTGTGAGGGCTCTAGGAAAAGCTTGGTTCGCCGACGGCTCAGGCATGCGCCGCCAACTTGAGCAGCAGCACGAAGAGTCCGACGATCGAAAAGGAGACGGCGCAGCAGGCGAGGAAGCCGATCGTGTCGGCCTTGTTCCAGCGGCAGAATTCCCAGTTCGAACTCGGGATGAGCTTCGTGTTGTCGAAGCGGGTCGGGTTCTTGCGGGTCTCTTCCATCGCGGCGGCCTCGAGCTCGGGCGTGTCGCCCACCGGCGTCTTCATCTTGCCGTAGAACTGCTCGACACGGTTGCGCTCGGTGCGCGGGGTGAACCAGCTCACGAGCATCAGGACGACGAACGGGAACAGGCCGTCGAAGAAGAACTGGGCGGTCATGCGCTGGCTCGGCGAGAGCGCGGCAACATCGAGTCCCACCTTGTTCATCAACCAGCACTCGAGGTTGAACCGGCCGCTGCCCACCAGCGGGCTGGAGAGATCGTCGGCCTTTTCGTGCACGACGGTGGCGAAGTACACGCCCGCGGGCTTGCCGGCCGGCGTCATCGCCACCTGCGTGAGCGACTGGTCGTGGCTGAGCACGGAGAACTTGGCCGCCGTCCACGGCACGACGAGGATCACGATCGTCGAGAGGACGACGCAGGCCCACACGGCCTGCACGGTCAGGCGTCGCCAGAAGTAGGACATCAGGACGCAAGCGCCGAAGGGGATGTTGACCGTGAGCACGATGTTCACGATCGAGAGGAAATCGCCCATCAGCCAGGCGGACACCGCGCCGAGCGCCAGCACCACGACGATGGTGCAGCGCGCGTAGAACACGCCCTGGAGCTGGGTGATGTCGGGCCAGATCTGACGGTAGACGTTGCGAACGAAGAGGGAGGAGACGGCGAGCGCCTTGGCGGCGAGCGTCGACATCGTGCCGGCCAACACACCGGCGAGCATCATGCCGATCAGGCCGGGCCCGAGCAGCTTGTTGGAGAGAGCGCCCCATGTGGAGTCCGGATCCGAGATGCCGCCCACACCGAAGATGGCGACGGCGATCAGCCCGGCGAACGCCCACAGGATGATCATGAAACGCTTCAGGTAGGTGCCCGACACGCCGCTACGGGCGGCCATCTCGTTCTTCGCGGAGCCGCAGATGCCCATGTTGTGACTGAGGCCGCCGTTCTGCACGATGCTCACGAGTAGGATGGCGCACAGGCTGGAGACAGAGAACTGGCCCGCGTTGCCCGAGCCGAAAAGGTCGAACATCTGCTTCGGCACCCGCTCGCCAAGGGCATGCCAGCCCCCGATCGCATGCAAACCCACCGGGATCAACAGCAGCGAAAAGATGATGATGAGCACGCTCTGCAACCCCTCGTTGACCGCCGCGGCGGCCATGCCTCCGAGGACAATGTAGGTGCCGACCACCGCCGCGAAGACGATGTAGAAAAGGACGTTGGGCAGCAGCGTGATGTAGCTGTGCAGCTCGCCGCGCGCGTTGCGCTCGCGCAGGAGATCGAGCTGAGGCTTCGCCTCGGCGGGCAACGTACCGGCGGCGACCTGCTTCTCGAGCGCCTTGAGCTGGTTGTAGCCCTCGACCGCGGCCCGGTCCTCGACCGTCCACTGGGATTCCTGCTTCACCACGAGCGACGAGGCGATCTTGTATGCGGTGACGTTGGCGAACCCGAGGAACACGCATGCCACCAAGATTTGGAACAACGCATAGCAACGGCTCAACTTCATGCTGCCGAAACGGTCCTCGAAGAGGTCGGAGACGGTGGTGAGGCGGGCGCGGCGGAACCACACGTTCATGAACCAGAAATAGGGATTCATGAAGACGGTCTGGAACGAGAGCCACGAGCCTGGCGCGCCCTGCTGGTAGACGAAGCTGGCGGTGCTGACCGCGCCGGACGGCTCGGTGGCGTTGCCGAAGTTGAGGAAGAACTGGTAGAGCTTGCCCAGCTTGCGGCCGGCCAAGAAATAGCCGTCCTCCGAGGTGTTGCCCTTCGACGCGCGTTTGCCGATGTAGACGACGGCCGCGAGGTAGGCTAGGACGATGAGGATATCGAGGATGTGAAGACTGCCGAAGCGCATGGGGGATGGTAAAAGGGGGAGTCGGAAAGGTCGGATCGCGCATGGCACGATGACCGACACCCGGCAACCATGCGCCGCTCGCCGCACCGATTCAATCTCCGCCACCGCCCACGAATGTCGGACAGTTCAGTTCGGCGAGAAGCGATTACGCCGCCGCACCCCACGCTCGCGCACGCCTCACAGCGTGCCGAGAGCCGCCAAGGCTTTCGATCCCAGTGCTATGCGCGGAATCATGGCTCGGACGCGAGCATCAAGCATAGCCAAGGACCGAGGAAGTGGAAGTGCTCACAAGCTTCGCCACGGCATGTGACACCGCTCACTCACCGAGATACTCCCGCGCCAGCGCGAGATTGCGCAGCGCGGTGGGCTCGCCGGGCCGAAGCCGCAAAACCTCCTCGTACGTCGTGATCGCCTCGCGCAGCCGGCCTGTCACCAGCTGGCAGTTACCGAGGTTCGTCCGCGCCTGCACATGCGCCGGATCGAGCCGCAAGGCGGCGCGATAGAACTCCATTGCCGCCGCGAAATCGCGCCGCTTCGCGCGGAGATTGCCGATCTCGTAATGGGCCTCCGCCGAGCGAGGATCGAGCCGGAGCGCCTCCCGCAACTCGGATTCGGCACCGGCCGAGTCGCCGCGGTTGGCCAGGCAATTGCCCAGCGCAAAATGCGCCGCGGCGAGCTCCGGTTTCAGCCGGACCGCTTCGCGAAACGATGTCTCGGAGGGCCCTGCCGCCCCCTGACGTTGCAGCGCCCGTCCGAGATGATAGTGCGCCTCGGCCAACGCAGGGGCCGCGGCTATGATCTCACGCAGTTGCGCCTCGGCCAACGCCGCCTGTCCCCGGTCGATCAGCAATGCGGCAAGATTCGTGGCCGCATCGTATGCCGTGCGGTCCTGCGCGAGCGCCGTCCGGTATTGTTGCATAGCCTCCTCGATACGCCCAAGGCCGGTGAGAGCCCGCCCCATATTGATCCGGGCGCTGACCAGCCCCGGATTGCCTGCCAGTGCCGATCCCAAGTGGGCGGCCGCCTGGTCAAACCTGCCCTGTTCTAGAAGCAACGTACCTAGGTTGAAGTGCACAAACGCGTAGTCGGGCTGCAGTTCGAGAGCACGCCGCAGCTGATCCATCGCCTCGTCCGCACGCCCCGCCGCCATCAAGGCCAGACCGAGGTTGTTCCGGGCGCGGGGATTCCCTGGGCGTTTCTCGACGGTGTCCTGCCACAGCGAGAGCTCGGTGGCATACACCCGGTTCCGTTGCCAGGTCAGCAAGCCGAGCAGGATCGCAGCGCCCGCCGCGAGTCCGGCGAGCAGGCTGCGGCTCCGGCGCAACGCCGGCCACCGCCACAGCAGCGTGCCGAGGAGCAGGATGATCGCGGCCAACGGCAGGTACATCCGGTGCTCGGCTATCGTCTGCGTCGCCACGGGCACGAAGCTGGAACTCGGCGCCAGCAGGAGGAAGAAGCAGGCGCCGAGGAAACCCTCGGCCAGGTTTCGGCGGAGCGCCCACAACATCGCCACAACTCCCAACACCACGAAAAGGAGTCCCGGCAGCGCATCCCAAAACTCGGGGGCATCCGGTACCCCGTAATCGAACACTAGGCCGACCGGCCGGAGCACCAACAGCAGATAGTGAGGAATCGCTTCCGCCTGGGTCATGAGATAACTCCACGGACCGATCTCCGCCCCGAATCCGGCGGACCCGCCGCGGCCATGATTGGCCCACACCGCACCGATCAGCACCACCCAAGATGCGGCCAAGAGCCTATGGATACGGGCGCGCTCGCGCCAGGCCCGCCGGAACGTGCCGGCCACGAAGGCCCGATCATATAGCAGCACCACCAGAGGCGCCGCCACCGCCGTCTCCTTGGTGGCCATGCCAAGCACGCAGGCCGCAGCAGCCGCCCATTGCCAACCGGCGGAACGCCGCTCCGATGCGACGGAACGGATGAAACAGTAAAGCGTCAGCAGCAGAAACATCCCGGCGAGCGACTCCGCCCGCTGGGCGACGTATGTCACCGCCGCAGTCTGCAGCGGATGCAGGAGCCAGCACAGCGAAACCGCGACAGCGGCAGTATCGGCGCTCCGCCGCACCGCGTCCTCGGCCGGGCCTGCCATTTCGCGCGCCCAGACACGACCGAGCGTACGCCGGACGATTCCGTAGAGGAGCAGGGCCGCAGTCAGATGGATCGCGACGTTGACCGCGTGGTATCCGACCGGGTCCAGCTCACCGCAGGCATGGTTCAGCGCAAAGCTGAGGTTGAGCACCGGCCGGCCGCTGACCGTCTCGCCGGAGACTGATGGCGGATGTATCCACCGAAAAGACCAGAAGTCGCGGATGCTTGGATTGTCCAGGATCGAGGTGTGGTCATCGAGCAGGAAGGGGGCACGCAACGCCCCCGACCAGGCCATGCAGGCTGCAAACACGAGCAGCGGCCACCAACGCCCGTGGGGAACTGCAGCCCGGGCGGTACTGGGCAAGGGCACGACTGCAGAAGGGGCGTCTGTCGCCGCCTGCCGTGGGATGGGTTGGGTTGCCATTGAGTAGAGGATTCTCGCGCCGGGGCCATGGACTTGCCGCGCCTCGGGCGACTTGGCGACATTGCCGTGCACAGCGCTACAACGCAGCCCAGTGCAAAATCGTAGGCCCAGACCCAAGTTGCCTGATGCGTTCCAAGGGTTTGCGTCGCGTTCTCCGGGCGCGTTTCCGGGCGGTTTCGCAAAAAAATCCCAGGTGCGGTTTTTGACCCCGGGGCGCGTTTTGCCGGGCGTGCGGTCTGGCGGTGGCGAGCGGTTCGTCTGGCGCGGGGCGGCGACGCCAGGCGGCAGCCGCTAAAGCGCGGGCCGGAGGTCGTCGGGGTTCGCAACGTCGCCATCATCGGGCGACGATCTTGGGCGACTAGAGGAAGAGCGGCGAGCCTGCATTTGCAGGGCGTTTCACGCCGTCGGGCGGGGCGGTGGCGGTCTTCCTATCCCTCCGCGTCCTCGGCGGCTTCCTCGGCCAGTTCTGCGGCAAGCTCGGCGTTGTCCGACGCGAGAGCATCGCCCTCGCGCAAACCCGATGCGGCAGCATCGGACGGTGCAGGGCCGAGCCCTGCCGCCGGGTGCGTCCGGGTGTGGACCTCCTTCAGCATGCGGATGGACACCTAGGCGTAAATCTGGGTCGTCTCCAGCTTCTCATGCCCGAGCAGTTGCTGGATGAAGCGGATGTCGGCCCCGTTCTCCAGCATGAGCGTCGCGCACGTGTGCCGGAAGAGATGGCAGGCCCCGGTTTTCCCGATCTCGGCCGCGTCCACGTAGTCGCGCACCATCTGCGTCAACCGGTTCGGCTCAAAGACGAGACCGACGTTCGTCAGGAAGACCAACCCATCGTCGGGCGTGAGTGCCAGGCGCGGCCGGGCCTCCTCCAGGTAGCGCTGCACCCACGCAAACGCGCGTTCGCCCATCGGGATCATCCGATCCTTCTTCCCCTTGCCCTGGCGGATGAAGACCGTGCCGCGCTCGGCATCGAGGTCGTAGAGCTTCAGGCCGAGCAGCTCCATGCGCCGCATCCCCGTCGAGTAAAACGCCTCCAAGATGGCCCGATCCCGCAGACCCAACGGATCGGACACGTCGGGCAGCCCAAGCACGCGCTCGGCCTCCGATGCGGTCAGGACGTGCCGCGGCAACCGCTTCTCCGCCCGGGGCAACTCCAGGTCGGCGGCCGGGTTGGCGAGCAGGTGGTTTTGCCGGCACAGCCATTTGAAGAAGGCGCGCACCGGCACCAGGCACCCGTGCTGCGAGCGGAACGACAGCGGGTGCCCGTCCTTCTTGCGGTAGTGGTAGAGGTGCCGCTGGTAGCGCTCCAGGATCGGCTTGGTCACCTCGGTCGGCCGCGACAGCGACCGCTCGACCGCCCATTTCACGAACTCGCGCAGGTGGTGCTCCCGGCTCTCGATGGTGCGCTCCGAGTAGTTCTGCACCCGCAGCGCCTCAAAGTAGTTCTGCGCGAGCGCGGCAAAACCGGTCGCGTCGCTCAGGTCTCCCGGCCACGTCTTGGCCGTGCGCTGTCCCTTCTTCGGCATGGGTATGGCGGTAAAAGGCGGGGCCTGCGACTACGCCGCGGCGTTTTCTTCGCCGGGCTCCTGA
Organism: uncultured Opitutaceae bacterium; assembly: GCA_964640465.1. GTDB lineage: Bacteria > Verrucomicrobiota > Verrucomicrobiia > Opitutales > Opitutaceae > CAJCBL01. The sequence continues at coordinate 3,145 of CAZXHR010000049.1, read as the reverse complement.
TGTGCGTTCCCAGCGTCCGGCGCGGACGGCGACGCGTTTTCCGAGGAGGAAGCGCCCGTTTTTCCCGCGCTCCCGCCATGCTCCCGACTACCTCCCGCGGTGCTCCCGCCATGCTCCCGAGCCCCGTTTCGATGCTCCCGAGTTTCATCGTACCCGCAGGGGCTCGCACCTGCACTCGCCGATGCGGCCGCATCGGGTTGCGCACCGTCGTTGCCGGTGCGTCGCAACTTCTCGATGTCCAGGAGGCCGGAGAGGAAGCGGCTGCCGTCCTTGCCTGCGCCGTCGTAAACCAGTTCGTAAATCAGGCCCATGCCCTCGGGGTCGCGCCGGGCGAGCACGTATTCAAGATCGACCAGCTTGCGCAGGTGCGTCTTCACCTGGAAGTCGCTCCACCCGCTGAAGGCCCGGGCCTCGCGCTGCCGGAACCGCACGTCCGTGCGCTCCATCTTCGCGGCCGTGCAGCGTGCCGTCACCATCGCCTCCAGTAGAAGCAGGAAGCGCCGGGTCTGCGGGGGCATTTCGTCGAGGCAACGGCCCAGCGTCTCGTGCGCCAGACGGTTGGCCGCCGCGATGTCGTCCAACGTGGCGACGACGTACTCGGCGCGCTTGCCGCCGCAGTCGAGGGAACGGATTTCCCGCTGGTGCTGGTGCAACAGGGTCACCGTCGCGATGAGCTGAAGGTATTTGGTGTGGTCGCGCCGCGTGCGCGTTTTGTCATCAAGGAAGGTCAGCCGGTCCGCGTACGGATTGAAGACCCGCAGCGGACGAAGGAGCCGCTGCGCCGAGCGGTGCAACGCAAGGACGCCCGTCCTTGTCTCCGTCTGCCGGATGCCGTCAAGGGTGTACCGCGCACGCTGCTGGGCATGGATGCGCCGGGTCTGCTCCCGCGACTCGACCACCGTGAGGACGAGACAGCGGTTCAAAAGCTCCTCGTCGATGTCCACCGCCGTCGTCGTCAGGAAGATCATCACCGGCCCCTCGACGCGGTATTCCTGCGTCACCATGCGCCCGGTCTGCGGGTCCTTGCCCGTCGAGGCGATGGACAGCTCGCCCTCGGACTGGAGCAGCTTCAGCGCGTAGCTGGCCTTCTCCGCGCCCTCCTCCTCCACGATGGCGAGGATCTTGTGTTTCAAGTTCTCCTCGCCGCCGAGGTAGTAGAGCGCTTGGCCGGTGAGCGCGGAGTATTTGACGCGCTCCTCGGGCGGCACGAACGCAAGCACCGCCTCCATCAGCGCCGACTTTCCCGCGGCACTCGTGCTCTGCACGATCACCGCGAGCGGGTTGTCGAGCTTCCTGGATACTGCCGCCAGATAGCCCACAAGCTTGTTGGTCTCCTCGCCAACGACCCCGCACGCCGCAAAGTCGGCCAAGATGCGGTCGAGCAACTTCGGATCGCGCAACAGCGCGAGCGCCGCCTCGCGCTCCTGCGCGGACAAGGGCGGCTCGTTCTTCTTCGGCTCCACCTGGGCCTTCAACCGCTCTTCATGGAGTTCCTCGAGCTTGCGCAGCACGTGCCCCAGATCGCGCTTCAACAGCTCGGGTTTAAGCGCCGTTTCCACGGCCGCCGTCGTCACAAAATGCTCACGCTGCCGGGCCACGCACAGGTCAACCTGGTCCAGGTGCCAGCGCTCCGCGCAAGCCAGGCGCAGCGTCACCTTCAGCGACTCGAAGCCCGTGTTCTTCGCCAAGCCCCGCACCGTCCACGTCCGATCCCCGAGGGCCAAAACGATTTCGTCACCCTCGTTCTTGGCCACCGTCACCGGAGATACGGACGGCATCGCCTCGCCACTTTCTTCTCTAGCCGCCTTCTGCGGTTCGGCCGTAGGCGTAGGCGTTCCCTCGCGCTCGGGCGCAACCGGAGCCGCTTCAGAAGCTGCTTTAGCAGCTAAAGAAGAAGGCGCGCGCGTGTCCGCATCCGAAGACACCGCAGGCTTGGCCCGCATCTCGCCGACAAGCTGCGCCGTGCGCAGCAACAGCCCCAGGGACTTCTCGGGCGGCGTCACGGCCAGAGCGTAGGCGTTGGCGTCCTGGCCGTGGGGGAAGAGGACGCGGAGGCATTCGACGCCGTAGGCGGCGAGCTGCTCCGCCACCTCCGCGGCCCCCTTGTCTCCCGCCGGGTCGCGGTCGAAGGCGATGAAGACCCGCCGCACCTTCGCGGCCAGCAGTCCGTCCAGGAGTTCGTCGGGCAGCGCCTTCGCGCTGTATCCGGTCGTCACGTGCCGGAAGCCGGCGCACCAAAACGTCAGCGCGTCGATGATGCCCTCCGTGACGATCACCTCGGGGCTGCGCAGTGCGGCCGGGTTGAAGATCCCGCGTTGCGGCCCGGGCAAGAACAGGTGCCGGTCGTGCTTGCCGCCGTCGTCGATGGCGCGGCCGTAGACGGTCCCGATCTCGCCGTTTTCCGCGATCACCGGGAAGACGACGCGCCCTCGCAAGTGCTCGTGCCCGGTGTCGCGGAGGATGCCCAGCCGCTGCAACCGCTCCCGGATCGCCGCCCCTTCCTTGCGGTTGGCCTGCGGCAGCCGCAGCCCAAGCGTGCGATCGACGAAGCCGACTTTGAAGGCCTCGATCGCCTCCGCGCCGATGCCTCGTTTTTTCAGATACGCGAGCGCCGCCGGGTTCTCGTTGGTCCGCAAACGCTCGTGGTAGTAGTCGAGGACCTGCCGCAGCGCGGCCTGGTCGTCGGCGTCCGGCTGCACCGGGGGCGGGAGTTTCGGCACCGTCGCCTTTTTGACCGGCGCGCACGTCGGCGCTCCCGTGAAGGCCGCCCCGTTCTTCAACAGCTCGTAGGCGTGGCGGAACGAGACGCCGTCGAAGCGCTGCACGAACTGGATCACGTTGCCCGTCGCCCCGCACGCCGCCGACATGCACCGCCACAGGCCTTTTGCCGGCGTCACCCGCAGGGAAGGGTCGTGGTCGTCGTGGAACGGGCACCGCCCGATCAGGTCGCCGCCCTGCGCCTTCAGCTCCACGCCCCGCGCCCGGATCACCGCCGCAAGGTCGATCTCCCGCTTCAGCCGCTCGATCTCGTCCTCCGGGATCATCGGCATAGTGGGGCCTCCAGCAAAAGTTGCAGGGTGCAAAAATTCAGGTTCTTCCGGAATTTTAGTGGCTAGGATTGGGGCATGAGGACCGGGCGGAGGTC
>CAZXHR010000048.1:0-23281 GCA_964640465.1 uncultured Opitutaceae bacterium | reverse complement strand
GCCACCCCGCCGCCCAACTGGTTCGCCGCCGGCGAGATCCAGAATCTGGTGCCACGCGCCCTCACCGAGCTCGGCCTCTCCGCCCACTCCGCGATCGCCCCGCCCGGGGAGCGCGCCAGCGGCGTCGCCTCGTTCCTCACCTGGGCCGGCTTCCTCGACCTCGACCACAGCCGCTGGATCGACCTCGTCATCGAGTTCGACCCCAAGGCCGCCGCCACCGTCTACGAACGCGCCCTGCGCCGCAAACCGCAAACCCCAGCCGAAATCTGCAGTTTCCTCGCCGAGACACAGACCGTCGTTGCCGCCGCGCTCAGGTCCGCGCTCGCCTCGAAGGGCTGCAACGTCGGCGCCCCCCTGCTCACCCGCGCCCAGCAACGCGACCTCTGGGCCCCGGCCCTGCGCATCCCGGCCGGCAGCGAGCTCTACCGCTTCGACCTCAACGGCGTATTCATGGATCTCGCCGTCACTTGCTACCCCTGCACCGCCACGGCCCGTTCCCCCTGGGAGCTGCATCTCCATGAGATCCTCGCCGCCCCCTACCCGTGCGACCGGCCGTCCGGTACGACTCCCATCGGCGAACGCGGCGTCGCGATCACCGAGCCACTGATCAAGCAGATCGCCGATTGCGCCGACCGTCTGCCCGAGGAGCAGGAAGTCTACGTCTTCGAACTTTCCCCCATAGCCCAACGCTTCCACCACAACGGTCACGCCCGTCCGCTGTGAGCGTCCCTTCCCCCGTCAGTCATCAGTTCATAGCAAAACGGCCGGCTCCATCTGGAGCCGGCCGTTTTCGTTCAACCTCGGATCACTTCCGGATCGCGTAGGCGGCGTTCTTGACGAGCTCGTCCTGCGCCTTCTGGAACGCGGCATTCACCTCGTCGTCGGTGAGCGTCCGGTCGTCGGCGCGGTACACCAGCGAGAACGCGAAGCTCTTCTTCCCCTCGGGCAGGCCCTTGCCCTGGTAGACGTCGAAGAGCCGCACGTTCTCCAGCGCGATCTTGCCGGCGGCGGCGCGGGCGGCCTTGGCGACATCGCGGCGCACCGTCTCGGCGGCGGCGCCAGCGTCGACCACCAGCGCGATGTCGCGCAGCGCGGCCGGGAACAGGCTGAAGGGCTTGTACTTCGAGCGACGCTTCGCCTCGGCGACCTTCTCGGGCAGGATGTAGAGCATGCCGGCGACGACTCCGCCGGCGATGCCGAGCTTGCGCAGCATCTCCAAGTTCAGGAGACCGCAGCAGGCCTCGCAGCCGTCGGTCAGGCGGCCGAAGGTCGCGGCGTGGTCGGGCTGCCAGCCGGCATTCGGCGCGGCGACGCGCTCGACACGCAACGACTCGATGGCCACGCCGGCGTTGGCGGCGATCACGGCAAGGTGGCGTTTGGCGGTGTAGAAATCGCCGGGCGCGCGAGCGAGCCATTGCGCTTCCTCGGACTCGGTGCGGATCACGAAACCGACGGAGTGGCTCTGGTAGATCTTGCCTCGGTCCTCGCGGATCGTGCGGCCGACTTCGAAGAGCTTCGTGGCACCGGTGCGGCGGTCCTGGTTGAGCCGGAGGTTCTCCAGCAGGCCGTTGACGAGCGAGGCACGCAGGTGCGAGTACTCCTCGGTAAAGGGATTCGCCAAGCCGAGCGTCTTCGCGGCGTCGGCCGAGAACCACGCGGCGGTCTCCGGGCCGGAGCGCTGCGAGTAGTTGCAGCACTCGTGGAAGTGCTGACCGACGAGATACGCACCGGCGGCGCGGTTGAACTCGGTGATCGGGTCGTCGTCCTCGGGCATCGCGACCGCCACGACCGGGGCCGGCGGGATCTTGTCGCAGCCGTGGAGGCGCACGACCTCCTCGACGAGGTCGACATCGCGGTCGAGGTCGCCGCGCCAGCTCGGAACCTTCACGTTCCAGATGTCGCCGGTAAGGCGGGTGACGTCGTTGCGCACCTCGATCTCGAGCTCGATGGCTCCGAGCAACTCGCGCATCGCGGCGTCGGGGATGTCGTAGCCGGCGCGGGCGCGGATGAAGTCGGGCGTGACCTGGATCTCGGTCTCGGTGGCTGGCGCGCTGCCGACGTTGAAGAGCGGGCCGACAACCTTGCCGCCGGCGGTCTCGAGGATGAGGTCGATGGCGCGGCGGGCCGAGGGCAGCAGGCCGCACGGGTCGATGCCGCGCTCGAAACGGTAGGAACTGTCGGAGGCGAGCCCAAGCTTCTTGGAGGTGGCGCGGATGGCGGTGGGCTTGAAAAACGCGGACTCGAGGACGAGGTCGGTCGTGGTGGCGTCGACCTCGGCGTTGGCGCCGCCCATGATGCCGGCGACGACGAGCGGTTTCTCGGCGTCGGCGATGACGAGCATCCGCTCGGTGAGCACTCGCTCCTTGTTGTCGAGGGTGACGAGCTTCTCGCCCTCGGCGGCGCGGCGGATGATCAGGCGGTGGCCAGCGATCTTCTTGGCGTCGAAGGCGTGGAGCGGCTGGCCGGTCTCCATCAGGACAAAGTTGGTGACGTCGACGACGTTGTTGATCGGGCGCAGACCGACAGCCTGCAGCGCCTCCTGGAGCCACGCGGGGCTCGGCCCGATCTTCACGCCGGCGATGACGTGCGCGGTATAGTGCGGGCAATCCTCCGTGGCCGTCACGGCGACGGACTCGAGCAGGTGCGGCACAGCATGCGTGCCGGCGACAGGTTCACTGGTCTTGATCGTCGGATACTGGAGCGGCAGGCGGAACCAGGCGGCGAGCTCGCGCGCGAGACCGATGTGCGAGAGGCAGTCGGGGCGGTTGGGCGTGATCTCGAGGTCGAAAACGACGTCGCCGGCGCCGATGGCCTCGTGGATCGGGGTACCGAGCGTGAGGGTGTTGGGCAGCACAAGCAGGCCGCCGTGGTCCTCGCCCAGGCCGAGCTCGCGGGCCGAGCACATCATGCCATTGGATTCGACGCCGCGGATCTTGGATACCTTGATCTTGAAGTCGCCCGGCATGACGGCGCCGGGGAGCGCGACGGGCACGCGGTGGCCAGCGTCGCAGTTGGGCGCACCGCAGACGATCTGGATCGGCGCGGCCTCGGGGGCGACGCGTACGGTGCAGACGGAGAGCTTGTCGGCCCCCGGGTGCTTGTCGCGGGTGACGATCTCGCCGACGACGACGTGGGCGATCGGCGCCAGGCCGGTGCGGTGGATGCCCTCGACCTCGAATCCGATCATCGTGAGGGCGTTGGAGATTTCCTCGACCGGGCGGTCGAGCGCGACATAGCGGCGGAGCCAGTTGAGCGAGAGTTTCATGTCGGGAAAGTAGCGAGTAGCGAGGAGTGGGTAGCGAGTAGGTCGGACAGCCTCGGCGAAGCGCGAGGGGCTAGCCGTGGTTGCGTTCGAGTCCGTTGATGTAGCCCTGGAGCATGCGGCTCACCTCTTCGGCGGCAGCCTGAAGTTCCTGGGTGTTGGCGTATCCTAGATCGTGGGCGAGGATCAGGTGGTAGAGCGTCTCGTCGGCCGAAGCCTGAGCGATATTGTAGAAGCGGAGTTTCTCGGCGGGGGTGCGGCGGCGGTAGCCTTCGACGATGTTGGCCGGCACACTGGCGGCGGCGCGGCGAACCTGGGAAGTGAGTCCGTACGTCTCGGTTTTCGGAAACGCCTCGGTCGAGCGATAGACCGCAAGGGCGAACGCATGCGCCTTCTGCCAGACCTGAAGGTCACGGAAAGATTTGGATGGTTCGTCCATGCTCGCTACTCGCTCCTCCCTACTCGCTACCGGCAATTTGCCTTAGGCAAACTGCCGCAAGAACCGCGCGTCGTTCTGGTAGAAGTAGCGGATGTCATCGACACCGTAGAGCATCATGGCGATGCGCTCGATGCCCATGCCGAACGCGTAGCCCGTCCACTCCTTCGGGTCGTAGCCGACGGACTCGAACACGGTCGGATCGACCATGCCACAGCCCATGATCTCGACCCACTCCTTGCCGATCTTGCCGAGGTGCTTGGCCGAAAGGTCGACCTCGAAGCTCGGCTCGGTGTAGCCGAAGTAGTGCGGGCGGAAGCGGGTCTTGATGTCCTTGCCGAGCAACGACTGGAAGAGGTAGTCGAGGATCGCCTTGAGGTCTTTCACCGTGACGTTGCGGTCGACATAGAGACCCTCGAGCTGGTGGAAGTTGGCGGAGTGCGTGGCGTCGATCGTGTCGCGGCGGAACACGCGGCCGGGCGAGATGATGCGCACCGGAGGCTTCTGCTTGAGCATCGTGCGGATCTGGACCGACGAGGTGTGCGTGCGCAGGAGGTAGCGCTCCTTCGTGCGCTGCGAGACGTTGGCCACGCGCGCGTTCTCCGGCAGGTAGAACGTGTCCTGGAGATCGCGCGCCGGGTGGTCGGCGGGCGTGTTGAGCGCATCGAAACAGAACCACTCGGTCTCGACCTCGGGGCCTTCGACAACGGCGAAGCCCGCCTTGCGGAAGATGCGGCAGAGTTCCTCGCGCACGAGCGTGAGCGGATGCGTGGTGCCGGGGCCGGAGTCGGGCGACGGGAGCGTGGGGTCGATGGCCGGCCCGAGCTGGGCGGCGATCTCGGACTGCTCGATGCGGGCGAGCGCAGCGTCGAGCAGTCCCTGGAGCTCGACCTTGGTCTGGTTGATGAGCTTGCCGAGGATCGGCTTCTGCTCCTTCGGCGCGGCGCCGAGCTGCTTCATGAAGGCGGTGAGTTCGCCGTTGGGGCCGAGATAGCGGGGCTTGGCGGCCGCGAACTCGGGGCGGGCGCTGACGGAGGTCAGTTCACCGCGGGCTTTCTCGACGAGGGCTTGAAGAGCGGCTTGCATGATTGAAGAGGTGGACAGTGAAGGAGAACGGCGGGCGGGCAACGAAGGAAATGGAAGCAAGGTGAAAGCGCGCAGGTCGCTCCTTCAGGACGACCCAGCCGATGCGAGTCTCGCACGAACCACGCCCCGGTGCCAGAGGGGAGCGGATGAAGTGCCGCCCCTCGGTAGGATGGAAAACAAAAAGGCCGAGCGACGTGCGCCCGGCCTCGGTGAAAGGATCTGCTCGCTGGACTCAGGCGTTGGCGGCCTTGGCCTGGAGCGCGGCGCGGGCCTGCTCGACGATCGAGGCAAAACCGGCTTCGTCGCGCACGGCGAGATCGGCGAGAACCTTGCGGTTCAACTCGATACCGGCGGCCTTGAGGCCTTCGATGAAGCGGCTGTAGCTGATGCCGGCGTTGCGGCAGGCGACATTGAGACGCACGATCCAGAGCGCGCGCATGTCGGAGCGCTTCTTCTTACGGTGGTCGTACGCGTACTGGAGGGCGTGGTCGAGGGCCTCACGCGCGTAGCGCGGAAGCTTGGACTTGCTGGCGAAGTAGCCCTTCGCCTGCTTGAGGATCTTGTTCCGGCGCTTGCGGGAGGCCGGACCGTTCGTGACACGAGGCATGTTGTGATGTGTTGGTTGAGGATCGGCAGGTCGCCTACAGGTGAGTTACCCGCCGGATCGGTTGTGGTTGTTCCGGGATTAGAGGCCGTGCGGGAGCCCACGGAGGAGCGCCTCGGCATGGCCGGGAGCCACGAGCTTGTCCTTGGTCGCACGACGCTTCTGCTTCGTGCTCTTGGAGGCAAGCAGGTGACGGAAGCCCGGAGTGCGGCGCATGAGCTTACCGGTGCCGGTAATCTTGAAGCGCTTGGCGATGGACTTCTTGGTCTTCTGCATGATGGGAGCCGGGCAGAAAAAGGACCGCACCGGGCCTTAGCAAGGGGGAATTTGCCGAAAATGCGCCCCGAGTTTCCTCAAGAAACTGCGTCCCGGCGCCGGCCGCCGCGCATTAATCTGCCGCGCCGGTTGTGCCGTTGCATCCCTTGGCACTCGCGCCCGGCAAACCGCCAACCGATAGTCCCCGGCCTGCCGCCGCCGTCCCTACCCTATGCAACGTTTCCTCACCACCGCCCGCACGCTCCTGCGCAACCGCGCTTTCCTTGAGCTGCTGGTCTGCAACGTCCTGCTCGGCCTGACATACTCCTTCGTCGGGCCGTTCATGTCGCTGTTCGGCACGCAGGAGGTGAAGATGAGCAACGCCGTCTTCGGTGTCTTTATGACGATCTCCTCCGTCACCGCGATCGTCCTGAGCACGTGGCTCGCCCACTGGTCCGACACGCGCTACTCGCGCCGCTCCATGCTCCTACTCGGCTCGGTCTGCGGCATCCTCGGCTACGTCGGCTACGCCTTCGTGCGCGACGTCGTCTGGATCACCGTCATCGGCTCGGTCATCCTCGGCATCTCCTCGATCACGTTCTCCCAGCTCTTCGCCTACTCCCGCGAGATGCTCAGCCGCTCCGAGGTGTCGCCAACGGAGACGCCGCTGTACATGAACGTCTTCCGGCTCTTCTTCTCGCTGGCGTGGACGGTCGGCCCGGCGCTCGCCTCGTGGGTGATGATCCACTACTCGTTCCGCGGCACCTTCCTCGCCGCGGCGGCGGTGTTCGCGCTGTTCCTCGTCGCCATCTGGAAATACGTGCCCTACGCGCCGCCGTTCGTCGGCGGCAAACCCGCCGAAGCGCTTCCGCTCCACCGCGCCCTCACCCGCCCCGGCCTGCTCGCACACTTCATCGCCTTCACGCTCATCTTCACCGCGACGACCATCTCGATGGTCAACCTCCCGCTGCTGGTCACCGCCGACATCGGCGGCACCATGACCCACGTCGGCATCATCTACAGCCTAGCCCCGGTCTTCGAACTGCCGTTCATGTTCTTCTTCGGCATGCTCGCCACGCGGGGCAACAACACCCGCCTCATCCGCTTCTCCTTCATCCTCGCCGTGGTGTACTTCGCCGGCCTCTCCCTCGTGCGCGCCCCGTGGCACGTCTACCCGCTCCAGATCGTCAGCGCCGCGATGATCTCGGTCGTCTCCGGCATCGCGATCACGTTCTTCCAGGACTTCCTACCCGACCAAGTCGGCACCGCCACCAACGTCTACTCCAACGCCATGCGCGTCGGCGGCACCGCCGGTTATCTCCTCTTCGCCGCACTCGCCGAACCTTTCGGCCATCGGGCGGTCTTCGTCTTCTGCACCGGCATGTGCCTCGTCGCCACGGGCATCCTGTATTTCTACCGGAAGCCGTGTACAGCAGCCGCACCCACCGCCGCCTGAACCGCTCTTTTCCCTCCCCGCGCCGCAAATCCCGCCCCGTTTTCGCCAACCAATGCGGGGTTGCCCAAGCCCCCGCGGGATACAACATCCCCGTCTACCCGTGCCAGCGCACGTTTTCCCCATCCCCTATCGCCCATGAACAATCGTCGCGATTTCCTCAAAGCCGGCATCGCCCTCGGCGCCGCCGCCTCCCTCGTCAACCTCGGCACACTCTCCGCCGCCGAGCCCGCCACCGCCGACACCACCGCGGCACCCGCCGCCCCCTCCGGCAACCGCCCCGTCCTCGTCGCCGTGCGCGACGGCGACCGCGTCGCCATGCTCGACAAGGCCCTCGAATCCCTCGGCGGCATCGGCGCCTTCGTGAAGCCCGGCCAGACCGTCCTCATCAAGCCCAACATCGGCTGGGACGCCGCCCCCGAGCGCGGCGCCAACACCCACCCCTCCCTCGTCGCCCACCTCACCGAGCTCTGCCTGAAGGCCGGCGCCAAGTCCGTCAGCATCTTCGACAACACCTGCCATCCCTGGCAGCGCTGCTACGAGAACAGCGGCATCGCCCAAGCCGCCCGCGACGCCGGCGCCCGTGTCGTCAACGGCAAGGACGAGTCCCTCTACCGCCCGACCGCCATCCCCGGCGGCGTGAAGCTCAAGAGCGCCAAGGTCCACGAGCTCGTCCTCGACTCCGACGTCTTCATCAACGTCCCCGTCCTCAAACACCACGGCGGAGCCCTCATGTCCTGTGCCATGAAGAACCTCATGGGCTGCATCTGGGACCGCGGCGTCTACCACCAGGTCGACCTCCAGCAGACCATCGCCGATTTTCTCACTCTGCGGAAACCCGACCTCAACATCGTCGACGCCTACCACCCCATGGTCCGCAACGGCCCCCAGGGCAAATCCGTCGAGGACTGCGTCGAGATGCGCCGCCTCCTCGCTTCCACCGACCCCGTCCTCGTCGACGCCGCCGCAGCCAAGCTCCTCGGATACACTACCGACAAGGTCACCCACATCAAGCTCGCCGCCGACCTCAAGCTCGGCTCGCTCGACCTCTCCGCCGCCGACGTCCGCAGCATCAAGCTCTCCTGAGCCGCCTCGTAGCTAGCTGGACGACGAAGTCGTTCAGCCGCGCGATTCCGCCACCATAAGCCCGTAGGGGCGCCGTCTTGCGGCGCCCTTCCCCTCCACCCGCAACTCCAGGCCGAAACGCCCACCCAGTCGTCGCAAGACGACGCCCCTACCTCGGAAACAGCAGCATCGCGCCTGAACCACGCCTGACGAAGCGCGAGAAGCCCGCGTCACACAGCTGAACACCGAATCCGTCCGGCTTGTTTCGCATCCACGTCGCACCTCGCCGCAACCCGCGAGACTCCCTTCCGTCGCCTACTCTTTTCGTCCCCCACCGATCATGCGCCGCCACTGGCTCAAATACACCCGCGCCACCCTCGGCATCGTCGTCCTCGCCCTCCTCGTCGCCGCCCTCGTCGACTTCCGCGGCCTCGTCGACGAGGAGCTCTCGCACGCGCTCGCCTCCGTGCAGTTCGTGCCCGCCGCCGTCTCGCTCGCCACCGGCGCCTCCGTCACCGTCGCCGCGCTCGTGATCCTCGCCGCCACCCTCGCATTCGGCCGCGTCTATTGCTCCGTCCTCTGCCCGCTCGGGCTTCTCCAGGACGCCTTCGCCCGCATCGCCGGCTGGCTGCGCCTCAAGCCCAAGCTGCTCCGCTACGCGAAGGCCGCCACCTGGGTCCGCCAGACGTTCCTCTGGGCCACCGTCGCAGGCGTCGCCGCCGGCTGGGCCGGGCTCACGCTGGCGTTGTTCGATCCCTACAGCATCTTCGGCCGCATCGGCTCGATGCTCTTCCGCCCGGTCGTCACCCTCGTCAACAACTGGATCGTCGGCCCCGCCAACGCCGCCGGCATCGACGCCCTCTACCGCGTCACGCCCCAGTGGGCCGCCGCCGGCGCGCTCGCCCTGCCCGCCGCGATGCTCCTGCTCGTCACCATCCTCTCCGCACGCCGCGGCCGCCTCTACTGCAACACCGTCTGCCCGGTCGGCACCCTCCTCGGGCTGCTCTCCGCCCGCGCCGCGTGGCGCCTCGAGATCGACAAGGACCGCTGCCGCAAGTGCGGCGACTGCATCCGCGCCTGCAAGGCCCAGTGCATCGACCTGCGCGCCGGCACCATCGACCACTCCCGCTGCGTTGCCTGCTACGACTGCATGAGCGCCTGCGGCGAGTCCGGCATCCACCACCGCTTCCACTGGAAAGCCGCCGCGAAGCCGGCCAGCAACACCCCGCCCACGACCCCGAAGACCCAGCCCCCCGCAACCGACTCCTCCGCCCCGCAAGACGCCTCCCGCCGCGCATTCATCTCCGGCACCGCCGCCGCGCTCACCGCCGCCAGCGGCATCGGCACGCTGCTCCTCGCCCAGCTCTCCACCTCCGCCGCCGACAAGAAATCCGGCGCCTCCGGTGCTCCCGTGCCGCCGTCCCCGATCTGCCCGCCCGGCTCCGGCAGCGTCGCCCGTTTCCTCGACCGCTGCACCGCCTGCCAGCTCTGCGTGAGCGCCTGCACCACCCACGTCCTTCAGCCTGCGTTCCTCGAATACGGTTTCGCCGGGATCATGAAGCCGCGCCTGGATTTCACCCACGCCTTCTGCAACTTCGAGTGCAACCGCTGCACCGAGGTCTGCCCCGACGGCGCCATCCTCCCCCTCGCCCTCGCCGACAAGAAGGTCACCCGCCTCGGTGTCGCCAGCATCGACTACGGCAAGTGCATCGTGAAGGTCCACGGCACCGACTGCGCTGCCTGCGCCGAGCACTGTCCCACCCAGGCCGTCAGCACCGTCCCCTACGGCGACAATCTCCGCCTGCCCACCATGCACCCCGAGCTGTGCATCGGCTGCGGCGCCTGCGAATACGCCTGCCCCGTCCGTCCCACCCGCGCCATCACGATCCAGGGCCACGCCGTCCACAGCATCGCCGAGAAGAAGGTCGAGGCGCCCGCCACCGCCCCGGCCGGCGATATCCCGTTCTGACCGTATCGGGCGCCGCCCCGGCACCCGGTATTTGCTCTGTCGTTCTAGCGACTAGGGACATCTGGCCCAGGGCGTTTTTCTTTCGCGCATCGCCAAAAAGAGTTCGCCAGCCGGCCGCCATCGCCTAGCCTGCCGCCCGTATTCGAAACCCTGGATGGAAGCACGCGGTATCCCCGCCTCCACCGCCAACGCACGACCGTGATCAGCGCTATGGCTACAACGCGTCCGAAAACCAAGCCCCGGTCCTCCAATCCCGCGCCCACCGCCGCGGCCAAACCGGTCGTCGCACCGCCGCCTCCGCCCCCGGCGCCACCGGCCGAGGAACCGCCGCCGCAGTTGGTCAGCACCCGTGTCGTCCCCGCCGCCGAGCGCGAGCTCCAGCCTGAGCGCAGCACGATCAAGCAGTACCTCGCCGAGATCGGCAAGGTGCCCCTGCTCACGCCCGCCGAGGAGGTCGCCCTGGCCAAGAAGATCAAGCGCGGCGACCGCGAGGCGCGGAACCACATGATCCAGGCGAACCTCCGCCTCGTCGTGAAGATCGCCCACGACTACAAGGATTTCGGGCTCCCCCTCCTCGACCTCATCAGCGAAGGCAACATCGGCCTCATCAAGGCCGTCGAGCGCTTCGACCCCGCCAAGGGCGGCAAGCTCTCCACCTACGCCGCCTGGTGGATCAAGCAGTCCATCAAGCGCGCCCTCGCCAACCAGTCGAAGACCATCCGCCTGCCCGTCCACCTCGTCGACAAGATCTCCAAGATGCGCAAGGTCGCCACCGCCCTCACCGAGGAGTTCGGCCGCGAGCCCACCGAGGAGGAGGTCGCCATCGAGATGCAGATACCGGTCAACAAGATCGCCCACATGAAGACCGTGAGCGTCCGGCCGGCCTCGCTCGACGCCCCCATCAACGACGAGGAGGGCGGCAGCCCCTTCGGCGAGATCGTCGGCGACGAGAACGCGATCAGCCCGTACGACAGCCTCCGCGAGAAGAACATCCAGGGCGACCTCCGCGAACTCCTCGCCTCCCTCGACGAACGCGAGGCCCGCATCATCAAGCTGCGCTTCGGCATCGACGGCAGCAACGAGATGACCCTCGAGGAGGTCGGCAAGCTCTTCAACGTCACCCGCGAGCGCGTCCGCCAGCTCCAGAACCTCGCCATCTCCAAGATGCGCAAGTCCATGCATCGTATCGAGACCCAGCGCACCAAGGACGACATCGAGGAGGAGCGCCGCGTCCGCGAGCGCATGGCCGTCATCCGCGAGTTCATCGCCGAGAAAACCCGCAAGGCCGACCGCTAAACCCAGCCGCGTACCGCAACACCGCGAGGCCGCGTTCCGGTGGGTACGCGGTAGGGAACGCGGCGAGGGAGGCGCCAGCCGACCCGGCACCGCCCCCGCCCGCCACAGGCCGCGCTGCACCGCAACGCGGCCTTTCCTTTACCGCACGCTTGTCGTAACCTGTTTCCGAAGCCGCGGCGCCACCGGCCCCGGCTGAGCCCGGCCTTCCCCTATCCACCCTTTCAAAACCGCCCCCATGACACCCTTCCCTCGCTTTCTCCGCATCCCCGCGCTCTGCACCGCGCTCGCGCTGCCGCTCGCCGCAGCGGCCGAGGCGCCGCTGGCCGCCGCCGTGCCCGCCACCGACCCCGTGGCCGCCCCCAGCCAGGTCGAGAACTCCGTGGTGAAGATCTACGCCACCATGCGCGGCCCCGACACCTTCCGCCCCTGGACCAAGCAGGCGCCGTCCGAAGCCACCGGCAGCGGCGTCGTCATCGAGGGCAACCGCATCCTCACCAACGCCCACGTCGTCCTCTACGCCAGCCAGGTCCAGGTGCAGGCCAACCAGTCCGGCGAGAAGATCTCCGCCACCGTCGAGGCCATCGCCCCCGGTATCGACCTCGCCGTGCTCAAGCTCGACGACGAATCCCTCTTCGCCACCCACCACCCCCTGCCGCTCGCCACCACCACACCCGAGGTGAAGGATGTCGTCATGGCCTACGGCTTCCCCACCGGCGGCAGCGAGCTCTCCATCACCAAGGGCATCGTCTCCCGCATCGAGTTCTCCGGCTACGGCTACGGCACCTCCGGCCTGCGTATCCAGATCGATGCCGCCATCAACCCCGGCAACTCCGGCGGCCCCGCCGTCGTCGGCGACAAGATGATCGGCCTGGCCTTCTGCACCCTCGGCGGCGCCGAGAACATCGGCTACATCATCCCCATCGAGGAGATCCAGCTCTTCCTCCGCGATGTCGCCGACGGCACCTACGACGGCAAGCCCGTCCTCTTCGACGAGTTCCAGACCCTCGAAAACCCCGCCATCCGCGCCTACCTCAAGCTTCCCCACACCACCAAGGGCCTCGCCGTCAACAAGCCCGGCAGCAGCGCCGCCGACTATCCCCTCCACAAGTGGGATGTCATCACCCGCATCGGCGACACCCCCATCGACGAGGACGGCATGATCCGCATCGGACCCAACCTCCGCGTCGCCTTCGCCTACAAGGCCCAGCACATCGTCCGCGACGGCAAGATCCCGCTCACCATCTTCCGCGACGGCCGCGAGATCGAGATCTCGCTGCCCGTCGCCAACAGTCGCCCACAGCTCATCCCCGAGCTGTCCGGCGACTACCCGCCCTATTTCATCCTCGGCCCCGTCGTCTTCTCCCGCGCGACCAAGCCGTTCGTCGGCAGCATCGTCGGCAACAGGGTCCATGTCGGCTTCGCCCTCGGCTACACCGCCAACCCGCTGCTGCTGCGCATCGGCGACGAGCCCGCCTTCCCCGGCGAGGAGCTCGTCGTCGTCTGCTCGCCCTTCTTCCCGCACAAGCTCGCCAAGGGCTACGACAACCCCGTCGCCAACGTCGTGAAATCCGTCAACGGCATCCCCATCAAGAACCTCGCCCACCTCGTCGAGGTCCTGCGCGACAGCCGCGACGAGTTCATCGAGATCGCCTTCGACCGCCGCAGCGTCGAGAGCCCGATCTTCAGGCGCACCGAGCTCCTCCAGGCCACCGAGGAAATCCTCTCCGACAACGGCGTGCGCGCCCAAGGCTCGCCCGACATGTTGGAAATCTGGAACGCCAAGCCCGCGAAGTAAGCCGCGACGCGTCTCCTTCCTCCACCGTAGGGGCGCTGACTTGCAGCGCCCTTCCCTCCGTCCAGCCGCGTACCCACTGGAACGCGGCGAAGCCGACCCCGTCCGTCGTAGCGAAGGCCGCCAAGGCCTTCGATCCGCCCAGCCGCGTACCGCAGCGCAGCGAGGCCGCGTTCCGGTGGGTACGCGGCAGGGAACGCGGAGAAGGAGGCGTCAGCCGACCCCTTCTCCCGTAGCGACGCTCGTGAGGGCTTCGATCCGCCCGCCGCCGTAGCTGGACGGCGCAGCCGTTCAGCCCTCCCGCCGCTACTCGCCCTCGTCGTCGATCTGCGGCGGCTTGATCTCCGAGAGCAGGCGGTCGAGTTCCGCCTGCGTCGGATTGCGGATGGCGAGGATCGTCAGGATGGCTTTGCCCGCGGGCAGCACGACCTCGCGGCTCTCCTGCGCCGCCATGCCCAGCGCGACCTTCGCCAGCGGGGAATCGTGCGGCAGGCATTCGATCCCCGAGTCGGGGTCGCTCGCGGTCTCGCCGTGCGTCGTCACCAGAAACGTGAACACGTTTTTCCGCCGCGACGGCAGATCCTGCTTCTCGATCATGGCCACGTGCCCGAGCTGCAGGGTGTCGGTCGGCTTGGTGAGCCAGGTGGCGGGGTCGACCTCGATGAAGGTGTTGCGGGCGACGAAGCGGTCCAGCGCGGTCATCTTGCGGTCCACCGCGCGGATCGCCTCCTTGGCGGCCTTGAAGCCGAAGTTCTCGCGCAGGTCGCCCTGGCTGTGCGCCTCGACCTTGTCCTTCACCAGGCCGACGCGCTTGACCTTGAGCGCCTCGAACTCCTCGGACAGCACGCGGTTGTAGCCCGGTCGCACGTAGATCGTCGTGTCCTGTGGATCGGGAATGCGGAAGAAAACTTTCCGGGAGATGGACATGGGCGCGGCACCAGCAAGGGCCGGAAGCCGGGAAAAGGCAATCCGCCCCGCCGCGTACCGCAGCCGCGTTCCGGTGGGTACGCGGCAGGGAACGCGGCGACCAAGGCCGTAGGCCGCCCCCCCCGCCGCGTACCCGCAGCGCAGCGAGGCCGCGTTCCGGTGGGTACGCGGCAGGGAACGCGGCGAAGGAGGCGTCAGCCGCCCCCTTCCGTCGTAGCGAAGGCCGCCAAGGGCTTCGACCCCATCCCGCGCCCCCTGCGCCGTAGCTGTACGGTGCAGCCGTTCAGCCAGCCAGCCGCACACACCTCACGCCACCCTGCGATCCGACCGGTAGCGCGCCGAGAGCTTGCCCTTCTTCGTCAGAATACCGGCGCGTTTCATCATCTCGGAGCGCTCTTCTGGAGTGCTCTTGTCCAACCACGTCGCCACATGATCGCGCAGCGCAAACTGCTCCTTATGCAGCTTGGCCATCAGTGTTCTGGTCTTCGCGGTCATGGCGGGAAAATCGCTCAGAGTGTAGGCCGGTCAATTTCTTTCGGCCGGAAGTAGCCCAGCACGCAATCGTGATTCCGCACGGCGATCTGGATGTGCGACTGCTTGGCGATCTCGGCTCCATGGAATGCCGGGCCACCTTCCCAGAAAGCCCCGCGCACAGTGTCGAACCGCCGCTCGCTCGCCGACAACTCGATGGCATACTCGATCACCGCGCGATCAAGGTCGTGGAATAGTCGCGTTCCATCCCGGCGTTCGCGGGAGTTGACGGGGATCGGCTCACCGCGAAGCCGTAGATCCGCCACCATCCGCGTATGGACAGTTTCCAGCAGCGCCGTATACCGCACATCGAGCAGATCGAGGCACTCGCCCAGAAAGATGTACGCTCCCAATACAGCCGGCTCCTTGATCTTGGCTGGCTTGCGCTGCGCCTCCTCGACCGCGAAGGCGAAGGCCCGCGCCGGGCCGTGCTCCCAGAAATAGATGCCGCGCCCCAGCCAGTCGTATTTGTGGTTGCTCGGCTCAAGAGTCGTCTCCCCGAGCAGGACGCGCCGTGCCAGCGCCGCATCGCAGCCATGGTAGCCCACCACGAACCTGCTGTAGTCCAATCGCACGTCGCCTGTTTGGCATAGCCGATATTCTGCGACAACTGCATTTCCACCGCTCGCGGAGAAGCAACCCCAAGCCAGAAGCTGAAAACTGGAATTCCGGAGCCCGCCATCACCATCACCCTCAGTAGCGAGGAGTGAGTAGCGGGTAGCGAGCATCCGGTAGATCCGGCGAACCGTCCCCGGTGAGCCGCTTCCGCTGTAGCCGGGGGCGCCGACCCCGGCCCTCCGCCAACACCGGAAGACGAGCCCGCCACAGAGGGCACAGAGGCGGAGGAGAACACGGAGAAGGCATCGATCCCCGGAAGGTGTAACCACTGATACGCACCAATGGACACTGATGTCCGGAGCTCGGGATCAGTGGTTCCAGCTCCCCCCGTGGCGCCGCTCGCGAGAGCGTGCGATTCCGCCCAGCCGTGTACCCGCCGGAACGCGGCGACTGCCCGCACTGCGAGCAGCTCACGCTGGTCGTCATCGGCAAGCTGCTGCCCATCGGTGCTCCCCCATGAGCCCGCCAGCTAACACCGCTTCCTTGGTCCGGCTTCCAGCCGCGTGGCGCGAACGCGCTATACGCGGCAGCCGCCGCTTTGCGTCCGCGTGCCGGTTCTTCGGCGACGCGCCGCGTTTTGCCTTCGTTCCGCTGCTCCGTCGTCTGCCCTCAGCCCCCCGCTGTCTGTTGCGTCGGCCCAATCGCTTGCGGTTCACCTGCCAAACCCGCGGCAACATCTGTTCCGCGCCGAGCACGCGGAAAGCACAAAGCACATCGAGCGTAGTCGCTCCCGCGCGCCGCCGTCAGTCCTGCCATGAGCCTGCCGGACGGTCCTTCGACGACTTGGGCTTCGTCTCCGGTTCACCCCGGGCTTGTTCAACAAGAGTCGTGCTCACCGCTCCGCTTCGCTCCGGGTGATCACAACTCTCAGGGTTCGGCTTCTGTTGGCTACAGGACGTTTGCCGGAAAATACCTATTGCTCGAGGTCGGCCTTCACCTTTGCAAGAATCTCCTCCGGTCCTGAGAGGTTGAGGGATAGCGACTTCAAGTTCTCTCCCTCAATCTTGATCGAAACTCGGTCTTGTTCCTCCGGGGTAAGCTTCGAGCGAATCACTTTTACTGCATGTTCCGCGACTTGGTTTAGGATCGCGCCCTCCATGGAGTTCCCGAAACTTGTAGGGGTAACGGTACGACCGTTGAGCTGGAATGAAATTTTGAACATTGGCGACTGGGGATCTATCACTTCTCACAGGTTTCGGAACGGTTAGCCGACACGAGCTTTGTACCATCTGAGATCTCGAGCTCGCCGGCAGCATGATTGTGTTTCTCACAAAGTGGTACGATGTACCATTTGTTGTCGTGGTTACCGGAAAGCTGCACGTGGGCGCCGACGAGATCCTTTCCGATGCAGATCTTCTCTGAGCAGAAATTCGCGGTCGTGCCGCTGAACTTCTCCCAGTGTGCGAGCCAGGAGCCGCACTTGCAGACATTATCGGAGGTCCCGTTGATGTTCTTGATCTTCATGTTGGGGTGTTGGGGTTGTAACGCTCGCATACCGACAGGCGGCGTATCGGTCAATCCGATCATCATACCGTACGGCCCATCCGGGCTCCGTCCGAAGCGCGCCACCCTGTTCGCCGGCAAACACTCAGACCCCGGGATTGCTCCCGGGGTCTGAGGTTGAAGGTTAAGGTTTCAAGTTGTCCCCGCCGCCCTGGAGAGGCGGCGGGCTCGATCTAGGTCAACGGTGGCACTTGCCCTTGATGGGGAAAGGCCGACCGGTCTTCGAAACGATCAGTTCGCCGCTCCGCCAGTGGCGGAAGGAATAGGCGAACCCGATCGCTTGATTGCGGGGTCGGGAATCGGACTTCATGTGAAGACGTCCAAACGAGCTCCCATGATCCTTGACCTGAAACGAAACAATCCCAACTTTGGGCAAAGCGAATCGCCCCAAGATGAGTTCCGTCCAGGCACGTCCTGGTGGGATCCAGAACGGAGCAATTTGGAAGGCCGAAGTACCAGCTTCGGCCTTCTTCTTTGCCGGGCGGCGTATCCCAAGAACACAGACCAGGGCAGGGTGTTGACTATGCGCTGCTCGAGTGTGTCCACAGAATAGGTCGCTGAAAGTGCGAGTTAACCGATTTTGGGGAGCAGACAATGGAAAGTTATTTCGAGTTATTTCCCATTTCTTCCCTACTACCGGTTGTGGTCTCAAAGAACATCTACCACTAGAGATTGGTTTCACTAAAATTGCGTCAAGAACCATGCGCTAATTCTTTTACATCCGTCCGAAGCGTCGTGCGTCCGTTTGTCTATCAACTCCATGCGAGAATGTCGCACTGCCACAAAACGGGTCCACTGCGGATGGTGCACTCTGGCGCGGAACCATCTGGTCGAGCAGTTCCTGTGTGGCAACGGGAACTTGGGAAAACTTTGCCGCAGTATATTCACATACGGGCATCCAAAGAGCTTCTGTCAGCACATCTTCTTTTCTCCGGCTGCGGACACAAGGAAATCTTCGGACATGTCATGTCCGATCCCCCCGCTCCGGCCCATTCCGCACCCCATTCTCCGTCCTCTGCCCTCCGTCGTCCGCCGTCCATTCCGAGAACGGATTGAGGGGGTCATGTCGCGACTCTCAACAAGCCCAGATCGACCTCATCGCCCGCCAGCTCGATTCCCTCTGACGCGAGGAGGAGAAGTTAGAAGTTAGGAGTTAGGAGCTAGGAGTTAGGAGACAGGAGGGCGGAGGTAGTGGGTAGCGAGTAGAGAGAGGCTGCTGCGATCCGAGCATTAGCGTCCATCAGCGTGCATTAGCGGTTAACCCATTCCTTCCTCTGCGCCTCTGCGTCTCCGCGCGGGAACCGGTTTGGCTGAACGACTTCGTCGTCCAGCTACGTTCTCTCTTTCGTTCCTCTGCGGTCGCGGCGGTCTTTGCGGTCCACTCGATCCACCGGGTCGGCTGTCGCCTCCCTCGCCGCGTTCCCTGTCGCGTACCAACCGGAACGCGGCCTTCGCTTCGCTGCGGTGATGGGTCGGCTGTCGCCTCCCTCGCCGCGTTCCTCGCTTCGCTGCGGTACGCGGCTGGGGAAAAGGGGCGCGGCCCGCGCCGCGCCCCTCGCTATTTTCTCCGGCTCTTGCTCAGCCGCCCACGCCGATGGCGACGGGGGCGCTCCACTGGCCGACGGTCTGGTCGTTTTGGCGGTACATCGCCTTGTACTTCCACACCGCCGGCGTAGCCGGGATCGGCGCGGTGCCGATGGCTAGGAACGCGAAGCTTTTACCGACGCCACCGGCGGGTGACGAAAAACCGTTCTGCCGAGCGGTGCCACGGGAGGGAAACGCGCCGCGAGGGGGATGGGCAGATCGTCGTTCTCACAAACGACACCACGGTCGGAGCGTAGGATGCTCCTCGCCGCGCCTACCGCATCCCGGCGTAGACGTCCGGATACTCTTCGCCGCGGCGCTTGAAGCGCTTGTGCTGCCAGAGGTACTGCTCGGGGGCCGCACGTACGATGCGCTCGACCACGGCGTTGATGGCCGTCGCCTCCGCCACGGGGTCTTCCGGCAGCTCCGCCAGCGGCGCGCCGATCGTCACCCGGTAGTGCCAGCGCCCATCCCGGCGCTCGCGCACCGCGCCCCACGGGATCACCAGCGCGCGGCCAAGCCGCGCGATCTTGCCGGTGGCGGCGTTGGTCACCGCCGGTTCGCCGAAGAACGGCGCGATCGCCGAGTCCTTGATTCGTTTCCCTTGGTCGGGCGCGTACCACATCACATCGCCCTCGCGCAGCGCGCGCACCGCGCCCTTCAGGTCGTCGGCGGCGAACATCCGGTTGAGCCGCCGCGTGCGCAGCCGCAGGATCTCGTGCGCGAACACCGGATGGTTCGGGTTGCGGTAGAACGCGCTAAGCGGGAAATGCAGGTTCGCGACGTAGCCCGACAGCTCGATGGTGTGGAGATGGGCGCTGAGCAGCAGCACGCCGCGCTTGGCCACGCGCGCCGCCTCGATGTGCTCCAGCCCCTCGACCGTGTACCGGCCGGCGAAGCGCTCCGGCTCGCTGTAGTAGGCGATCAACGCCTCCATCGCCCCCATGCCAAACGACTCGTAGCAGCGCCGCGCCAGCCGCCACCGCTCCTCCGGCTTCAGCCCGGGGAAACAGATCTCGAGATTGCGCACCGTCACCGCCCGGCAGATCGGCACGAGGTGGAACAACGTCCGCCCGATCCAGCGCCCCAGCCACAGGAGCAGCTCCCACGGCAGCGGGGCCAGCAGCCTGAAAAAGCCGATAACCAGCCATGCCGGCCAGTACTGCGGCAACCAGAGTTTGGGTACTGATGTATCCTCAGACATGGTGCGTTCAGCCATGCCGCTGCGGTTGCCTCCGTAGGGACGGCGTCTTGCGCCGCCCGTTGGCTGTCGCAGGCCGGCAAGTCGACTCTCGCCAACGGGCGCCGCAAGACGGCGCCCCTACGCGCACCTGCGGTGCGCAATCGGCGGGAGCGGAATCGGAGTTGTAACGCATCGTCGCTCCTCAGCAGGTCGCCGGCTTCGCCGCGAGCGCCCGCAGCAGGTAGTAGAGCATTTCCATCCGCGGCAGCGTGCAACCGGCGGCGGCGGCGCGCCGCACCGGCTCGCCCCAGATGCTCTCCACCTCGAGCTCACGCCCGGCCTGCCAGTCCAGCAGGCTCGACGGTTTGTAGGCGCCCAGCGGCGGCGTGCGCGACATCTGGAAATCCGCGTAGCTCTCCGGGATCGAGTAGCCCAGCGCCGCCGCGCCCTGCAGCACCTCCGTCATCAGCTCGCGGGAAAGCTTCCGCAGTCCCTCGTCGGCCAGCACGCGGTCGGTCGTGATCCCGCCGGCCGCGATGGTGAGGCCGTTGAACGGGACGTTCCACACCAGCTTCTTCCAGCGCTCCTCGGCGAGGTTGTCCGTCGCCCGGATCTTGATGCCGGCCTGTTTGAAGAGCGCCACTACCTCCTGGACACGCGGACCCGCCGGCCGGCCGAACTCGCCGATCGTCACCGCGCCCTCGACCGGGTTGACGATCAGCCCCGGCTCCGTGCGGTTGATACCGACGAAGCACAGCCCGCCCAGCGTCCGCTCCGCGCCGACGACCGCCGCGACCGCCTCCTCGGCGCCCAGGCCGTTCTGGAGCGTGAGCACGGCCGTGCGGTCGTGCAGCAGCGGCGGGAGCACCCGCGGCAGCTCGCGGTTGGAGGTCGTCTTCCACGCCACAATCACCAGGTCAACGGGGCCGAGCTCCTCGGTCGTCGCCGCGGCGGTGGGATGCTCGATGTGGAACTTGCCGAAGGGGGCGCGCACGCGCAGGCCGTTGGCCTTCACCGCGGCGAGGTCCGAGCGCATGAGGAAACGGACGTCGAGGCCGGCGCGCGCCAACATGGCGCCGTAGAAGCCACCGATGGCGCCCGAGCCGATGATCGCGATCGATTTCATAGCGGAAATTGCGGCGGAGAAACTGCCCGCCGCCCCCCGCCGGAGTCAACGCCGCACCCCCGCTTCGCGCGTCGCACGCCTAGCCGCGCAGGAGGGCCCGCCGGCCGGCGGAGGCAAGCGCCGTCCTCATCCATTTCAGCGTCAGGCGGTATTGCCGATAGAAAGGTTGCGTAACCGCTGGCCCCCTGCGGCCGCACGATACCCCACCATCTCATCAGCTCGCAGCGCGCCGCCGTCCATCTCCGACGCACCCAATGACTCTCCAACAGAAACTCCTCGCGTTGGGCATCACCGCCATCGTCGGGCTGCTCGTTCCCTCGGGCCTGCTGATCCGCACCGGACTCGTGAAATCCGCCGCCCTGAGCCGTTTCCGCGAAACGACCAACATCTCGCTGAAGGCCTACGAACTGGCCGACAATGTCACCCGCGAACGCCAGCTCGCCTACCAAGCCGCCGGCTTCAGCGGTGAAGGCACGGCAGCCGAGCAACTCGCCCGCTACGCCGAGGCAATCAGCACCTCGCAGAAGAGCATGGCCGAGCTGCAGGCGCTCGCGCAGGGCGACTCCGCCCGTTTCTCCCCGCGGTTCACAGAAGCCCTCCAGAGCGCCCTGCGCTGCGAAGCGTCCATCGAGCCCATCCGCAGCGAGCTGCTCGTCGCCAACCGCGCCACCGACCGCGAGATCGTCACCAACCTCCGCACCAAGGCGCTCAAGGCCTACGACGTCGTCCTGCTCACCCAGGCCAACTTCCTGCCCGTCCTCTGCCTCGAATCCGCCGATCCCGAGCTCGTCCGCCGCATCACCACCCAGGACAACGTCGCCCGGCTCCAGCGCGACTTCTGGAAGGCGAAGGGCCTGGTGAACACCATCCTGCGCGACAACAAGCTCAGCGAAACCGCCTACGGCGAGCTCAAGACCAAGCGGCTCTCGATGGACGACCACATCTCCCGCCTGCGCAATCTCGCCGACCCCGAGACCGCCCGCGCCATCGAGGCCCTGCTCGCCGATCCCGACTACACCCAGATCGTCGCCATGGCAGACCGCGCGCTGGAGATGGGCGTGAAGGCCGCCGATTTCAGCAGCCTCGGCCTGACCCAGGCCGCGTACCAGTCGGGACCGTTCACCCGTGTCGAGAACGCCTACGCCAAGCTCTCCGCCGCCGTCGCCGCCAGCATCGTCGACTACACCGAAAGCCATCTCTCCGCCGCCCGCCGCCACCTCGTGCTCCTCGCGATCGCCATAGGCGGGATGACGCTCTGCATCGTCCTCGCCGGCGGCTTCATCAGCCAGAGCATTTCTCGACCGCTGCGCCACCTCAGCCACACGCTGGCCGATGCCGCCACCCGCGGCGCCGACTCCTCCGAGGTGATCACCAACTCCAGCCGCGGCCTCAGCCAGGATGCCTGCGACGCCGCCAGCGCCCTCGAGGAGATCAGTTCCTCCCTCGAGGAACTCTCCTCGATGACCAACTCCAGCCGCACCCACGTCGGCGAGCTGGTCCAGCTCGCCACCAAGGCGGAGCATTCCACCACCGACGGTTCACGGCAGATGATGGAGCTCGTTCAGGCGATGCAGGAGCTGCATCGGACCAACCAGGACGTCGCCAAGATCCTGAAGTCCATCGACGAGATCGCGTTTCAGACGAACATCCTCGCACTCAACGCCGCCGTGGAAGCCGCCCGCGCCGGCGAGGCTGGCGCCGGTTTCGCCGTGGTCGCGGAGGAAGTGCGCTCGCTCGCCGGCCGCAGCGCCGAAGCCGCCCGCGAAACCCGCACCCGCATCGAGTCGGCCATGGCCGGCAACTCGCGCGGTGCCGAGCTCAGCCGCATCGTGGGCGAACGCTTCACCGCCATCGCCGAGATCACCCGCAGCTACAGACACCTCGTCGAGCAGATCGACCTCTCCTCCAACCAGAACGCTCAAGGGCTCACCCAAGTGCGCGAGGCGATCAGTCGGATCGATCAGATCACGCAGCGCAACGCCGCCACCGCGGAAGAAAACGCCAGCGCGGTCGTCGAATTCCACCGCCTCATCGAGCGGCTCCGGTCTTCGACGCATGCCCTCGAGAGCATGGTCGCCGCGGCCGATCGCAAAGCCCAAGCCGCAGCCGCCACCCCCACGGCAAACACCGGCTGAAGGCGACGCCGTGCATCGCGCCAGCGGACACAGCAGACGCGGAGCCAGAGCCGCCGTCCCATCTGCTCCGGCATAACATCACGCCTTGGGCGTTCGCCACGGGGCTTGGGTACCCCATCCCGCTCCGCATCGCGAGATCCAGCTCCATACTCTCTGGCTCCCCGGTCTCCGCGGCGGCGGCATGGGCCCCGCTCGGCCTCCCGGTCGACCGTCCATCGCACCGGCTTTGCCGCCGATCCCAGCCTTCGAGACCGCCGGTGCGTTTTCTGGCACTATCGCTCCATCGCCAGCGGTTCCGCCGCATGGCGATGCACGCCGGGTGCGGTGTGGGCTCCAGCGCGAAGAGTAGGTCGCGCCGGAATCCGCACCCGGTGCTGGCACCTGCGGCCGGCGCTCGATCAGGGCGCCGGCCGTCTCGTGTCCGGCTCGGACCGCTGCGCGGAGCTAACGCACCCC
>CAZXHR010000047.1:0-23338 GCA_964640465.1 uncultured Opitutaceae bacterium | reverse complement strand
CTGACAGAAAGACTGAAAAAGATTCTTTCCGCCGCGAGTTTAGAATGTGGAGCATTGGATTCATTGGTTCAGTTCTATTAACTGCAACAGTGACTTGGATCACTATTAGAACTAATTCACAGCCAGATGTGAAAACTGCAATCACCACTGCAATTAGAGAACAAGCCCGCGCAGATTCACTCAACAATATCGAATTGCTGAATCAGGTGAAGGCTCAAATGCAAACTCAATCAAAAGAAAAGTAAAAGCCCCTTTCGAGGCTTTACATTACTTTCCGTGGAGAATGAGGTATTCCGGAGAACGGATCTTGAAAGTCACATCTGGATCTTCAAGATGTTGCCAGACCGTACCTTCTCTCGGGACGACGATGCCGGGGACGAGACGGAGGGCGAGGTGGCCGATGGCCTCCCAGGAGCGGCCAGGACAGTAGTTTTTGCCGAGGCGACCGGCGACGAGGTTGAAATACTCCTCGGATTGGCGACGGCGACGGGCGAGGACGCGCTCAAGGTTGGCGCGGTCGTCGGCGGCCTCGGGCTGGTCGGCGATGGCCTCGGCGGCGGTGCGCAGGAGGGTGAGTTGGCGGGCGTCGAGGCCGGGGCGGAGGGAATAGTAGGCGCGCTTGCCGTCGCGGCGGTCGACGACGAAGCCGGCCTGGCGCAGGAGCGAGAGCTGGGAGGAGACGCGCGACTGGGCCATGTCGAGCGTCTCCTGAATCTCGGCGACGGAGAGCTCCTCGCGCAGGAGGATGGCGAGCAGGCGCAGTCGGGTGGGATCGGCGAGAATCTTGAGGGTGTCCCAGGGGGATTTCATCGCGGGGGCACTCTGGCATGGGTGGCACCGGGAATGCACGAACGAATCCGTCGCCGTCACATGGGGCCCAATGGCTCAAGTTTTTGTTTATCTTCGGAGAAGAACCCTCTGATTCTTTCCCTTCAGTGGCAGGTGAGCTACGCTGATCCTGCCGCATTATCATTATCATCGCGGTACCCATAATCCCAGACCCCAGCTAGAATGAAATCCTCACTGATCACCTTCGGTCTCTCTGTCGGCGTGTGTTTGATCGCCGGCTGCTCCTCGTCCCGGCCTGCTGCGCCGGCCAAACCGGCCAAGCCCGCCGTTGTTGCGGCGCCCAAGCCCCAGCCTCAGCCGGAGGTGAAGCCGGCTGTGCCGGTCGCTGCGCCGGTCCTCTCCGAGGAGGTGAAGGAAGTGGTCGAACAACTGACCCAGCCGGAGGCCGGTGGCCTGCAACATGAGAAGGCGGAGGCGACCGGATTCCCGCAGGCTATGGCCTCGCTCCAGGCTGGCGCCGCGGCGCCAGCTGTGGACAAGCCGATCAACTACGGCAGCCAGCCGCCGACGCGTGGGCTGACGGCCGACGGCGCCACGGCGGAGCTGGTCGAGCGCGACTGGACCGGTATCGTGCTGGTGCCGGTGAACACGGAATTTTCGAAGCTGTACACCTCGCTCGTGAAGTTCACCTCGATCGAGGCCCATCCGTTGACCGACGGGCGGGTGCGCATCTGGACGCGTGTGCGCAACGTGACCCAGGCGCCGGTGCAGGTGGGGGTTGCGTGCACCTTCAAGATGCAGGAGCGCGCCGAGCCGACGATGGTCCGCTTCTACAGTATGGACATCCCGGTGGGGGAGTATCGCGACGTGTTTTTCGTCTCACCGGTTGGCCGGCTCGTGAGCTACACCGCGTTGGTGAAGGCGGGCAACTGAGCCCTCTCCTCTTTCAAAGACACAAGGCCGTTCCCCTCCGGGGACGGCCTTTCTCGTCGCGATGCGCTGCCGGCAGCGACTCTGCGGTGCTCAGAACGAGGAGAGGAGTTTGCGCAGATCGACGTGGTCGAGGACCATGCGCTTGATGATCGGGATCTTGTCGGCGTCCTGCGGCTGGGTCTTGATCGTCATGCCGTTGATTTTCGAGGCCACGGCGTAGGCTTCTTCGGCGACGGCGACGACGGGGATTGGCGTCTTCGAAAGCAGTTCGATCAGGCGCGGGTGCGGGAGTGTGTTGCCGGTCAGGATGATGCCGGAGACGGCGCGGTCGCCGGAGAGACCGGCGGTGGAGATGGTGGCGAAGAGGAGGTCGTCGCGATCACCCGGGGTGACGAGGAGGACTCCGGGCTTGAGGACATCGACGACGCCCTTGGCGGTCATGGCGCCGATGACGACCTCGTCGATGCGCTCGTAGGCGCCGCCGGCGCGGCCGTTGAGCCAGCGTCCGCCGATCTCATCGACAATCTGGGCTAGGTTGGGCGATGTAAGGGGCTTCTGGATCGGGAGCACGCCGAGGAGGGGGACGCCGAGGCGTTCGAGGCCGCGACCGGCGTAGTCGGCGATGAAGCCGAGCTTGTCGGGTTCGACCTTGTTGACGATGGCTCCCATGACTTGGACGCCTTCGCGGTCGAAGAGGGCCTTGTTCATGGCGATCTCGTCGATGGGGCGGCCAATGCCGCCGGAGGAGACGAGGATGACCTTGGCGTCGAGCAAGCGGGCGACCTTGGCGTTGGAGAGGTCGAAGACGGAGCCGACGCCGGCGTGGCCTGTGCCCTCGATGATGGTGAAGTCCTTCTCCCAGGAGACGCGGTCGAAGGCGCGGCAGATGCGGTCGATGAGGACGGGGAGCGTGCCGGCGGGGTCGGTGAGGTAGCGGCGGGTGAACTTCCCGTCGATGGTGACGGGGCTCATGCTCTCGATGGGGACCTTGACGTGGTAGATGGTGTCGAGGAGGACGGAATCCTCGTCGATCTGGCGGCCCTCGACCTCGACGAAGCGCTGGCCGACGGGCTTGATGAATCCGACACGCGGATATAGAGTCTGGAGTGCGGCGAAGAGCCCGAGGCAGGTGGTGGTCTTGCCCTCGTTCATGCGGGTTCCGGCCACGAAGATGCGCTTGGTGGTGGTGTTGGTGGGCTTGGCGAGGAGCCCTTCGGGCGCTTCCTTGAAACCTTCTGGCATGGCGGTGGTGGGCATGTGCTGGAGCGAAGAATGCAGATTGCGGAATGTGGAATGAAGAGACTGCGGAAAGGAGGTGGCGCCTGGCGCGGATTTCGATTCGGATTGCCGCTTAGCGATCGGAGTGGCGGCGCGGGAAGTGTCCGGGAAATCCGCAATCCGAAATCGGCGATCCGCGATCGGGTCAGTCGGTGCCGTAGAGGAGATTGTGGCTGATGGCCTGGACGCCGACGATGGCGGCGGCACCGAGGACGTCGTGCGCGCTGGAGCCGCGGCTGATTTCGGCGGCGGGGCGCGCGAGCCCGGTGATGATCTGGCCGAAGGTGTTGGCGCCGGCGAGGAGCTGGACGAGCTTGAAGCCGATGTTGCCGGAGTTGAGGTCCGGGAAAATGAGGACGTTGGCGCGGCCACCGACTTCGCCGGCGACTCCCTTGGCCTCGGCGGTGCGGCGATCGAGCGCGGCGTCGAGCTGGAGCTCGCCGTCGACCTCGATGGGGAACTTCTGTTCGGGGCACTTGGCCCGGGCCAGCTCGGTGGCGCGGCGCATTTTGAGCACGGAGGGGTGCGAGGAGCTGCCGTGGCTGGAGTAGCTCAGGAAGGCGACGCGCGGGGTGTCGTTGGTGAGGTGGTGGGCGATCCGCGCGGCGGTGATGCCGATGTCGGCAAGCTGTTCGGCGGTGGGATCGGGGATGACGCCGCAATCGCCGAGGAAGAGGGAACCGTCGAAGCCGACCTTGTTTTCGTCGAAATCGAGGACCATGACGGAGGAGGCTGTATTCACGCCTTCCTGCTTCGGTATGATCTGGAAGAGCGGGCGCAGGGCACTGGAGGCGGAGACGGTGGCGCCACCGATGAGCGCGTCGGCCTGTGCGGTGGCGAGCATCATCGTGGCGAAGTAGCTGGCGTCGGTCATGGCGGCGCGGGCCTCTTCGAGCTGCAGTCCGCGGTCTTTGCGTAGCTCGAAATAGCGGGCGGCGAAGGTGTCGAGGTCGCTGGATCGGGCCGGCTCGATAAGGCGCATGCCTTGCAGGGAGATGTCGAGGCGGAGGGCGGCGTCCTTGATGACGGAGCGTTCGCCGAGGAGGATGGGGGCGCCCATGCGGCGGGTGACGATCTGGCGGGCGGCCTGGAGGACGCGCGGATCGGCGCCCTCCGGAAACACGAAGCGTTTCGGGTGGCGCTGAAGTTTTTCGGTGAGCCGTGGGATGAGCGGCATGGGCTTGAGTGGTGCGGAGGATGGCGACGAGTGCGGCGCGGTCAATGTCCGCGACGGTACCGGATCGGAGCGGCATCGGGTGGGATTGTTCCGCGGCGGGGCTGGGATACGGGCAGAAAAAACCCGCCGTTCACGGGGAACGGCGGGCGGAAAGGATGAGATGAGTGTGGAATTACTGGAGCACGACGGCGTCGCCGCGGGCGGGCATCTCGCCGCTGACGAGCTTGCAGGTGGAGAACTTTTCCTTGGGGCTGACGACTTCGATCACGCCGAGGGTCTCGCCTTCGCTGGAGCCGAGGATCTCGCCGGTCTCGGGGTCGGTGAGGGTCTCGCCCTTGCGGCGGATGGCGAAGGTCTGGCCGGCCTTGATGCCGTAGTTCTGGCCGAGGTTGATGCTGATGCTGGCCTCGGAGACGGCGACCACGTTGCCCTCGACGGGGTAGGATTCCATCTTGGAGGCGATGAATTTCACGGCCTGGTTGATGCAGTCTTGGGCGGCCTCGCCGATGGGAGTCTTGGCGAAGGTGCCGAGCTCGCCGCCCCAGCCGTGGCCTTCGTAGCCGAGATTGAGCCCGGCTTTGCCGGCCTCGCCGCGGATGCGCTCGCTGGCGACGACCTCGCTGGAGGTGGTGTCGACTAGCTTCACGACGAGGACGATGGCCGACTTGGCGGAGGAGCCGCCGATGGAGAAACCGTGGATACGCACGCCGCCGGAGTCGCCGGAGGTGTTGGTGGAGACTTCGGTGATGAGGGCGGTGGCGATATAGCGGGCGGCGCGGATCTTGCCGGTCTGGGCAACGTTGGAGGACTTGGCGGCGCGCTTGCTGGCGGCGAGGTCCTGCTCGTTCATGACGGACTCGAGGTTGCCGCGCTCGACGATGACGAAGCGGTTGGTGGCGAAGAGGGCGGATTCGAGCATGGCGCGCATGTTGGCCTTAGCGCCGTCGTCGAAGTCGCAGCCCGAGGCAGTCTCGAAGTCGACGACGCCGAGCGCGTGCCTGATGCCGGAGTAGGCGCCCATCTGGCTGCCCTTGGTATCGTCCTTGGTTTTGGTGGCGGTGCTCGGTTTGAGCAGGGTCGTCCCGACATCGGCTAGGGCGAGGGGCGTGAGCGCCGCGAGGGCGATGATGCTGGCGAGGATATGGCGTTTCATGGGCAAAAACGGTTGAGGGCTTGAGAAGCGGGGTAACGGATACGCAAAGGCGGAAGTCGTGGCAAGTCGTTTGGAGGCGAACGGGCCGGGAAAAGCCCATGCGGCGCGTGGCCGCGGCGAGCGGGCCGACGCGGGCCCGTGTCGACCGGATAATATCTTGCACGGTACCGGCGCGGGCGGAGTTACTGGTGGCGCATGTCCAAGGAAGTCAGCCTCCAACGTATCGGCATGGTCGCCGGATCGACGCTACTCTCCCGAGTGCTCGGCCTGGTGCGGGACTCGCTGACGGCTGCGGTCTTCGGCACAACGATCTGGAACTCGGCGTTCCAGTTCGCGTTCATGCTGCCGAACCTGTTCCGGCGGCTGCTGGCCGAGGGGCAGCTGATGGCGGCATTCGTGCCGACTCTGGCGGAGGAGAACGAGGAGAACGGACGTGCCGGTGTCTTCGCATTGCTCAACAAGGTGGCGACATGGTTGTTCCTCGTCTCCGGCGGGCTCGCCGTCTTGGCGATTATCGGACTCGGCGTGGCGGGGCTGTGGCCGGATCTGGCGGTTCGGTATGTGCTCGGCGTGAAGCTCGCGCAGCTTCTCTTCCCGTACTTGGTCTTCGTTTGCTTGGCTGCGGCGCTTAGCGCGGTGCTGCAGCTTCTCGGGCATTTCTCGATCCCCGCGCTGACGGCGGTGTGGCTCAACATCACGATCATTGCGGCGCTGGGCGGCGGCGGCTGGCTGCTGGCGGATACTCCGGCCGGGAAGATGGGGTGGCTGTGCGGCGGCGTGTTGCTTGGCGGCCTGCTCCAGTTGCTGATCCCCTGGTGGGTGCTGCGGCGCGAGGGGTGGCACCCCCGGTGGGACATGCAGCCCAACGCTCGGTTATGGGAGATGCTGCGGCTGATGGCTCCGGGCATCCTCGGCACGGCGATCTACCAGATCAACTTCCTGGTGTCGCGCTCGCTGGCATTCTCGTTGAACGAATCCGCTGTGTCGGTGCTCACCTTGGCCAACCGCATCATGGAGGTGCCGCAGGGCATCTTCACGGTGTCGGTGGCGACGGTGGTGTTCCCGCTCATCGCCACCTTCGCGGCTCGTGGCGAGATGGAGAACCTCGCCGGGGCGTATTGGAAGGGCATGCGGCTGATCTGCATCATCACGGTACCGGCGGCGGTCGGTTTCCTGCTGCTGAGCGAGCCGATCGTGCGGTTGCTTTTCCAACACGGGGCGTTTGGGGCCGAGGACACGCGGCAGACCGCCCCGGTGCTCGCGATCATGGCGCTCGGGCTGCCGCTCTATTCGTGGGTCACGCAGTCGATCCGCGGCTGCTATTCATTGAAGGACACGGTGACGCCAGTGAAGGTCGCGGCGATCTGCTTCGCGATCAACCTGGCGGCCAGCGTCCTGCTGATGCGGTGGTTCTCGACTGAAGGGTTGGCTTGGGCCGGCAATGTCGCGATCGCCTTCCAAGCGGTGCTGTTGCAGGGGGCGCTGGTGCGCAAGGTGCCCAATCTTCACGCACGCGTGCTTCTGCCGAGCCTGGGCAAGATTGCGGTGGCGACGGCGGCGATGGCCCTGGCGATTGTCGCGGCCCGGTTTGGGGTGGCGCGTGCCGGGTTGCCGTTGCGAGTGGCTGATGTGGCCGCTGTGGCGGGGATCATTCCCTCGGCGGTGGCTGTCTACGGCGCCTGCCTGTGGGCGTTGCGAATCGAGGAACGCGACGAACTGGCGGGGCTTGCCGCGAAAATGCTCGGGCGACTCGGTATCCCGGTCGGCGGGCGGGGGCGTTGAGGGACTGCCGCGGCTTGCGGCTGATTCCGTCCCGCCGGAGCTTTTTGCGCGCCCCAAAAAAATGTGCCCCCGAGGGCGCTAAGCGCTCGCTCGGGGGCAGGCGGGTGGATGGGAGATCTGTAGAGTGGTTAGGCTTTCTGGATTTTGCCAGCTTTAATTGCCTTAACCGCCACAAGAATTCGCTTGGTCGAGCCGTTGGGCAGGCGAACCTTGACCTTCTGGAGGTTCGGCCGGAACAGGCGCGAGGTCTTGGCAGTGACGTGCGTGCCGATGCCGCCGCTCTTCTTCGACTGTCCCTTACGGTGAATGATGCTTCCCTTGGAGGGACGCTTGCCTGTGATCGCGCAGATACGAGCCATAGTGAAAGTGATTAAAGGGACCGGAGCATCCGGCGGGGCAGGGGCAAGGCAAGAGCTTTTTTGGGGAAGATGGCGCGGCGCGGAATCTTGGGGCGTTGCCAACGCCATGCAGCAGGTGCGGATTCGATGCGCCGGTGCAAAATAGGATTTGCGCCGGTTCTCGAGCGGCCTTGTTGATGCTAACCATGTCCGACTCCGAGAGTACTACAGGGGGCGTCACTCCAGGTCTGAGCCCTGCCGACGAAGCCGTGTTGCGCGAAGCGCTGAAGCGTTGTTCGCCGTCCACCCTCGAGGCTGCGCTGGCCTATCGGCGAACGGGCGATGTCGCGTCGATCCCGGCGGTGGTGCTCGGCATCATCGAGCGGTTCGTCGATCCGGAGCACCGCCCGCGGCTGAAGACGGGCGAGACCGATCTGCGGGTGGTCGAGGATCTCGGAGTCGATTCCCTCACGATGATGGAAGTGGTGATGCTGGTGGAGGAAAGTTTGAAGGTTTCCATCAAGAACGAGGAACTGCGCGACCTCCGCACCATCGCCGACATCAACACCTTCATCGAGGCACGCGTGTGCGGCAAACCGGCTCCGGCTCCGGCGAAACACTATCCCGCCGAGGCGGTGCTCGAGGCGATGCCGATGCAGCCGCCATTCCTGTTTGTGCAGGAGGCCTCGGTAAGCGCCACTGTAGCCAACGGCCGCTATCAGGTGGCTGGCACGGAGTTTTTCCTTCAGGGCCATTTCAAGAACAACCCCGTCCTGCCCGCCTCGATCATGCTTGAGGCGCTCGGTCAACTCGCGGTGCTCTTCCTTCTGCGCAGCGGCGCCACTGAGCTCGAACGCCCGGTCGATCCGGCTGCGATTTTCTTCACCAGTTGCGAAGGGGTGCGCTGCCAGCGGGTGGTGAAGCCCGGCGACACGCTTGCGCTCACCGTGCGCCCGAAACGTATCAAGGCGCCACTGGCAACCTTCGAGGGCACCGTGAAGGTGGGCTCCGAGAAGGCCGCCTTCGCCGAGGAGATCACGCTCACGTTTGGCTACAGTGCGCCCGCTTCGCCGGCGCCTGCAGCACCAGCCGCCTCGGCCTGAGCAGGATCGCTCTTTCGAACGATCCTGTGGTGACAGCCACATAAAGCGGGGGCTGCGGGAATCGGTCGCCTCTGGAGGAGTCAGGCAGGAGACCCGGCTTTACGGTGTAGCATAAATCCAGTTGCCATGGCAGCGGCTGGCCGGGACGCTCCCACGCTCATTTGTCGGGGATGGCGCTAGTTTGAGCCGGCAAATGTCCTCTATCTCCCCCGAAGAAATGCGGAAAGTCTACATCACCGGCCTCGGTTTCATCAGCAGCATCGGCAACGACAAGTCGGCTGTCGAAACCAGCCTGCGCGAGCTGCGGCATGGCTTCGAACTCTACCCACCGTTCCAGCAGCCTAGGGTGCCTGTAAAGGTGATGGGTACGATCAAGGAGTTCGATGTCAGCTCGCTCGAATTCGAGGATTGGACCTACCCGGCGCGCTATTCGATCCGTCGCGAACTGCTGCGCAGCATGGCGCCACACGGCCTCTACGCGCACTGCGCGATGCTTCAGGCTATCGACGATGCCCGGCTCGCCGAGGCCGATCTGCAGAGCGATGCCACGGGCCTCTACTGTGCCTCGGCCGGTTCGCCGATGCTGCTTGCGCACTACTTGCGGCGCATCAACGAGCTGGGTGTGAACCGCGTGCCGCCGGTTTCTGTCGTATCCGCTATTGCCGGAACGCTGAACTTCAACCTCGTCGCCGCCTTCAAGATCCACGGCCACTCCTGCGGCTTCACCTCGGCCTGCGCCTCCACGGGACACGCGCTTGGCTTTGCCTACGACGATGTCGCTACCGGCCGGCAGGACCGGATGATCGTCGTCGGCGCCGAGGACGGAAACAGCGACGCGATTCTGCCCTTCGCCACGATGCGCGCCCTTTCCACCGCGACCGATCCCGCGCTGGCATCGAGGCCCTTCGATGCGGAACGCGACGGCTTCGTCGGCACCGGCGGTGCGGCGGTCGTCGTCCTCGAAAGCGAGGAGGAGGTGGCCCGCCGCGGGGCGACGCCATACGCCGAGCTCGCAGGTTGGGGCCAAGCCTCCGACGGACACAACGTCGCGATCTCGCACCCCGAGGGACTCGGTCTCGCCAACGCCATGCGGCGCGCGATGCGCGCGGCCGGCGTGGAGACTTCCCAGGTCGACTACATCAACGCCCACGCCACTTCCACGCCCATCGGCGACGCCTCCGAGGTGAAGGCGCTGCGCAGCGTCTTCGGCGCCGATATCGGTCGCGTGCCCGTGAGCAGCACCAAGGCGCTCACCGGTCACGGACTTTCCATGGCGACGGCGCTGGAGACCGGCTTTTGCGCGCTCGCCTTCCGCGGCGGCTTTATCCCCGGCTGCGGCGGGTTGCGCACGGTCGATCCCAAGTTCGCCGACCTCAATCTTCCGCGGCAGACGTTGCCGACTGCCCCGCGCGTGGTGCTCAACAACGCCAGCGGGTTTGGCGGCGCCAACGTCTGCCTCGTCCTCCGCGCCGTGTAGGCCGCGCCAGGCTGTCGCTGCGCGTTATTCCCCTGCCCATGTCGCGATCCCCACTCGCCTCCCGCTATCGCACGGCGCTGGTCACCGGCGCAGGAGCCGGCCTCGGCCGGGCGTTCGTCGAGATGCTGCTGGCCGAGGGTGTCGAGGTGTGGGGCACGTCGCGGCGTCCCGAGTCGCTGCAGGTGTCGCCGGAATTCCACGCCGTAGGGTTCGACCTTGCCGGTGGCTATGCCGCGGCCGAGGCGCTGGTGGTTCAGGTCGACCGCGAGAGCGGCGGGCTCGACCTGCTCGTGCATAACGCCGGCTACGGCGTGTTTGGCGGGTTGCTCGACCGGCCGCTCGCCGTCTGGCGTTCGCAGCTCGACGAGATGCTCGGCACCTCGCTCGCGCTCGACCGCGCGGCCTTCGCCACGATGGCGCCGCGCCGGCGCGGGTGCATCGTCAACGTCACCTCGATGGCCGTGGAGTTCCCGATCCCGTTCCTCTCCGGCTACAACGTTGCCAAGGCCGGACTGGCCGCGCTTACGGAAAGCTTGATGTTCGAGGCCCGCGAAGCCGGAATCACCGTCCTCGATTTTCGTCCCGGCGACTACCGCACGGGTTTCAATCAGACCATGTTCGCAACACAGCCCGGCACCCAGTCCGCCCTGGCCGGCCGGATCGCGGCCCGGCTCGATGCCACGCTTGCCGCCGCGCCGCTGCCCGAGCGCGCTGCGCGCGACCTGCGCCGCGCGCTTGGCCGCGGCCGCAGCGGGGTGGTGCGCTCGGGATCGTTTTTCCAAACCGTGCTCGCGCCCCTCGGCGTGCGCCTGGCCCCGCTGGCTCTGCGCCGCGCCGCGATGGCCCGCTACTTCGGCGCTCCCTGACGTGAGCCAAGTCCGTATCCTCGTCCTCACCTCCAGTACCGGCGGCGGCCATGATGCCCGCGCGCAGGCGTTCGCCGAATGGGCGTTCGAGCTCTACAAGCACAAGGTCGATGTGCGCATCGAGCAGCTGCTCGAGAAGTCGTCGTTCGTTGGCCGCTGGGGTGTCCAGTTCTACAACTGGATTCAGAAGAAGGCGCCGTGGCTGCATCACCCCTACTACATGTTCGTCGAGGGGTTGAGTATCATCAACCGGGACAACATCAGCTTTGGCCAGAAGTACTACCGCGCGCTGCTTCGCGAGTACCGCCCGCACCTGGTCTTCAGCGTCCACGACTGTCTCAACCGCGGCTACTTCGAGGTCGCGCGGCAGGAGCTCGGTGCGGAGAACGTTCGCTGCGCCACCTACTGCGGCGAGTTCTCCGGCGGCTACGGCTACAGCCGCAACTGGGTCGACAAGACCGTTGATCTCTACTTCTCCCGCACGCCGACCGCCCGCGACTACGCGATCAAGCTCGGGCTTCCCCCAGAGCACGCCCGCGTGCGCGGCCACCTCATGCGCCCGCGCTCGCATCACGACATCTTCGACGCCGCGAAGCGCCGCCGTTTCCTCGTCGAGCGCCTTAAGCTGCGCGACGACCGCTTCACCGTGCTGCTCGGCACCGGTGGCAACGGCGCCAACCAGCACATGGAGTTGCTGCCCGTCCTCGCCGAATTCGCCGACCGGGTGCAGGCCATCGTCGTCTGCGGCCACAACGCACGGACCTACTCCGAGGCGATCCACTGGCGTGCGCAGCACCCGGAGTTCTCCTGCTTCATCGACGGCTACACCGACGAGATGCACCGTCTGCTCCAGGTGAGCGACGCTTTCGTTACCCGCGGCGGCACGACCTCTTGCGCCAAGGCGCTGAACTTCCGCTGCCCGATCGTTTTCAACGGCTACGGCAGCATCATGCCGCAGGAGAGCCTCACGGTGAAGTTTTTCGAGCGCGGCGCCGGCAGCCCGATCATCGACTCCGCCTCCTCCTTCCGCACAGTCATGGAGAATTGGATCCGCGTGCCCGGGTGCTACGACGAGGCGCTGGCGCGCTTCAAGGCGCTGCGTTACGAGGAGGATCCGACCACGCTCATCCACGAGCTCATCGGCCTCGGCTTCGACGCCGCCAAGCTCGACCGCCCGTCCGCTGTCTGACCCGCTATGATCGTACCGGCGCCAGCCCATTCGGCCGAAGGTCCGTCCGCCCCGGAGCTGGTGCTGTTCTTCACCCGGTTCCCGTATCCGACGGAGACCTTTCTCCAGCGCGAGGTGACGGCTCTGCACGCGCTCGGCGTGCGGCTGCGTCTGGTCTCGCTTTGGGGCGGCGAGACGGAGTTCGACGGCATGCCTGTCGAGCGCTTCAACCGCTGGCGCCTCTTCGCCTCGATCTGGCGGCTGCCTCTGGAGACGTGGCGCACGCGCGGCGGCCTCTTCGCCGACATGATGCGCGCGATGGTCTCGAAGCCGCCGCACGGCTGGCTGAACTTCTGGGAGAACCTGCTCGGCCTTGGCTACGGCGTGGTCGAGGCGCACCGCTACCGCCGCGGGCTCCCCCGCCATCTCCATGCCGTGTGGGCCTCTTCTCCCGCTGCCGCCGCCTGGGCGCTGTGGCGGCTCACGGGCGTGCCCTACAGCATGGCGGCGCATGCCTACGATCTGTATGAGCACGGCGGCGACTGGCTGCTGCGCGAGAAGATCGCGGTCGCCCGTTTCGTGCGCACCTCGACGGAGATGGCCGGAGCGACGTTGCGCGAGCGCGGCACGCCGCCGGCGAAGCTTGTCGTGATTCGCCGCGGGCTCGACGTCCTTCCGCCGTTCAAGCCGCTGCGTGCTGGGCGCTCGCCGCTGAGGATCGTCTGTGTGGCGCGGCTGGTCGAGAAGAAGGGGGTGGAACGCCAGCTCGAGCTCTACGCTGCTGCGCGCGATTCCGGTCTCGCCCTGCAGGTTCGCATCTATGGCGGCGGCCCGCTGCACCCGCGACTCGCGGCGGCGATTCACGAGCTGAAGCTGCACGGCACGGTCGAGCTGATGGGGCACCGGCCGCTGAAGGAGATCTTTGCCGCCCTCGCGTGGGCCGACGTGCTCGTTCACACCGGCATCGTGGCGCGCAGCGGCGACCGCGACGGCCTGCCCAATGTGATCCCCGAGGCGATGGCCGCGGGCGCGCTGGTGGTCACTTCGCCCGTCGCCGGCACGACCGAGGCGATTGCGCACGAACGCACCGGCTTGGTCGCACCCGTCGAGGATGCTGCTGCTTGGGTCGCTGCATGGCGCCGGCTCGGCTCCGACGATGCGCTCTGCGAACGGCTCCGCACGGCCGCGCGCGCATGGGTTCAGGAAAACTTCGACGTGCGCCGCAACGCCGCGAGCCTGCTCGCGCGCCTCCGCCAGGAATCGTGATCTACTTCGACACCACCAAAGCCGCCCGCTCCGGGCATCACTCCGGCCTCCTCCGCGTGAGCGCCTGCCTGCGTGCCGAGCTGGCGGCGTCGCTTGGTGAGCGGTTGGTCGCCGTGCACTGGGACGGTGTCGCGCGCCGCTGGGCACGCGCCGACGGCTCAGCGATCGCGCCTGCCGAAGCGGACTGGGTTTTCACGCCGGAGCTGTTCAGCGAGGCCGAGCGGCCTGGGTTCTCCGCGTGGCTCGCCAAACCTGGATGCCGCACGGCAGCCATCTTCCACGACGCGATCCCGCTGAAGTTCCCGCAGACGACATGGCCGCAGAGTGTGGCCCGGCATCCCGGCTACATGAAGCTGCTCGCGAGCTTCGACTGCGTGCTCGCGAACTCGGCCGCGAGCCGCGTCGAGCTCGAAGGGTACTGGGCTTGGGGCCAGATGCCGCGCCGTGCCAAGGTGCAGGCGCTGTCGCTCGGCGCCGACGGCTCGGGCCGACCGCGTGTGCGCAACCGCGAGCGCCCGGCCGGAGCGCCGGCACTGCTGATGGTCGGCATCCTCGAGCCCCGGAAGAACCAGGTGTTGTTGATCGATGCCGCCGAGCGGCTTTGGGCCGAGGGACTCGATTTCACGGTGCATCTGGTCGGGCGTGTGAATCCGCATTTCGGAGGTCCGGTGGAGAAGCGCGTGCACGCCGTCGCGCTGCGCCGCCCCGGACTACGCTACCACGGCTCGCTGCCCGATTCGGATGTGGCCGCTTTGGCCGAGCAGTGCGTCGCGGCGGTTTTCCCCTCGCAGGCCGAGGGCAACGGCCTGCCGGTGATCGAGGCTCTCTGGGGCGGTCTGCCGTGCGTGTGCAGCGACATCCCCGCGCTGCGCGAGCATGCCGACGGTGGCGGCTGCATGACGCTTCCCTGTGGCGATGTGGAGGCGTGGACCGACGGCCTGCGCCGCGTGCTGATCGACGACCGCTTAGTCGGCGAGCTCACTCGCGCCGCGCTCAACCGCGAGCTGCCGACGTGGTGCCAGTCAGCCGAGGCCGTCGTCGCGGCGCTGTCGCAACGTGGGTAACGGACGGTTGGCGACTGGAGGGCGGCCATTCGTCGCCGCCGTGTTCAGCAGGAGGCCAGATAGGCGGTTGCCGGCGAATCAGTTGTCCACCAGCGCCGGGAGCTCCGTGAGCGACTGCAGTCGCAGGACTCTCGGGTCGAGATTGACCGGCCGGTTGTGGTCGAGCCAGGCGGCGTGCCAGCCGGCGGCGAGCGCACCGGCGATGTCGTGCTCGATGCTGTCGCCCACGTGCAGGATCTCGCCGGGAGCGCAGCCGAGCGCGGCGGCGGCGTGGGTGAAGATCGCGGGGGCGGGTTTCTCCACACCCAGGTCGGCAGATACGAAGACGTGGTCGAGGTAACCGCGCCAGCCGAGTCCGGCGACGACACGGTGCAGGCGCGAGTCCCAGTTGGAGAGGATGGCCAGCTTCAGTCCGCGGGCGCGCAACGTTTCGAACAGCGGCGGCATGTCGGCGCAGGACCGCCAGCGGCGCGCCTCGGCGAAGGCCTCCCAGAGATCCGGGAAGAGCCGATCGATCACCGCCATGCTGGCCCAAGGTGAGAAGACCTCGCCCACGAGGTCGCGCCAGAATTCGAGCTCGGCCTCCTCGGTCGAGCGGAGCCGGTGGTGGCGCGCCTTGAAGGCGGCCTGGAAACGGCGCTCCATCTCCGCGTCCTCGGTGGGCAACCCGTGCGTGCGGCCGATCTCGGCGTAGACGGCGCCGGCCGAGGGCTGCGGCACGACGAGCGTGCCGGCGGCGTCGAAGGTGATGGCCCGGATTCCGGTGAGTTTCACACGTAGAGCACAAGCCCGGTCGCGTCATCGGGCAAGTGCGCCGAGCGGCCGGCGTTCGGCGCATTGCGATGGTTTGGACGTCCAGGCTCGTACTCGGCTCGATCGCGTTGGCTGCTACTTCGCCTTGAGCGAGGCCATGTCGATCACGAAGCGGTACTTCACGTCGCTCTTGAGCATGCGCGCGTAGGCTTCGTTGATCTGGTCCATGCGGATCATCTCGATGTCGGAGACGATCCCGTGCCGTCCGCAGAAATCGAGCATCTCCTGCGTCTCGCGAATGCCGCCGATCATGGAGCCGGAGAAGCTCCGGCGACCTAGGATGAGGCTGAAGACCGCGACAGGCAGCGGCTTCTCCGGCGCGCCGACCTGCGTGAGGTTGCCGTCGACGGCGAGCATACCGAGGTAGGTGTTGATGTCGTGCTGGGCGGAGACGCAGTCGAGGATGAAGTGGAACGTGCCGACGTGTGCCTTCATCTGCTCGGGATCGGTCGAGACGATCACCTCGTGCGCACCGAGGCGCAGCGCATCCTCCCGCTTCGAGGGTGAGGTGGTGAAGACGACGACGTGCGCCCCGAAGGCGCGCGCGAACTTCACGCCCATGTGGCCGAGCCCGCCCAGGCCGACGATGCCGACCTTCTGGCCGGGGCCGACCTTCCAGTGGCGCAGCGGCGAATACGTGGTGATGCCGGCGCAGAGTAGCGGGGCGACGGCGGCGAGGTCGAGGTTCGCCGGGATGTGGAGCGCGAAGTGCTCGTTCACCACGATGTTCTCGGAGTAGCCGCCGAAGGTGGGGCCGCCGATGAACGGCTCGGTCGAGCCGTAGGTGCCGATCATCGTGGGCGAGTACTGCTCGTTGCCGGCCCGGCAGTGCGGGCAGGAGAGGTCGCCGCCGACCATGCAGCCGACGCCGGCGAGGTCGCCGACCTTGAACTTCGTCACCTTGGCGCCGACTTTCGCGACG
Organism: uncultured Opitutaceae bacterium; assembly: GCA_964640465.1. Lineage (GTDB taxonomy): Bacteria > Verrucomicrobiota > Verrucomicrobiia > Opitutales > Opitutaceae > CAJCBL01. Next base: position 7,209 of record CAZXHR010000047.1, on the reverse strand, counting down.
CGGCCGACGATCTCGTGGCCGGGGACGGCCGGGTACTGGGTGAAACCCCACTCGTTGCGGGCGAAGTGGATGTCGGAGTGGCAGACGCCGCAGAAGAGGATCTCGATCTGCACATCGAGGTCGGTCGGCTGGCGGCGCGTGATCGCGGCCGGGGCGAGCGGTGTGGTGGCGGCGACGGCCGAGTAGGCGCGGGCGGACTGGGTGAGCGGTTTGAACTGGGTCATGGTGGCGGTGGTTGGTGGATCGCGGGTAGAGTGGTTGTACCGAGACCGTAGCATGGAACGCCGTGGGCGTCGCATGCGGGGTTGCTCGGGCTGTGCGCGGATTGCTCGAAACAGTCGCGGACCGGCGCGACGCGTGGCGGTGGATGCGGTAGGCCGGTTACATCCGGTAGCCGGGCTTCTTCAACAACGTGTCCGGGCGCGCGACGATCTCGGGCTCGTAGACTTCCGGCTTCCATCGGTCGGGCGAGATTTCCTCGTAGGCGACGGAGACGGACTCCTCGCCGTACTGGAAGATTTCCGTCACGTTGCGGGTGATCGCCTCCGCGAGGCGGTGCTTCTCCGCCTCGGTTTTTCCCGGCCAGGCCTTGATGATGATATGTGGCATTGTGGTTCTGTGGGTGGTGGGGCAGGTCCGCCGCACCCGATTTCGTTATTTCCGATATTGGGCGGCGCTGACCTGCTCCAGCCACTCGACGACTTTGCCGTCGAGCGCTTCCTGGATGGCGATGTGGGTCATGCCGGTGGTGGCGGAGGCGCCGTGCCAGTGTTTCACGGCAGGCGGGAACCAGACGACGTCGCCGGGGCGGATCTCCTCGACGGGGCCGCCCTCGCATTGGGCCCAGCCGAGGCCGGCAGTGACGATGAGCGTCTGGCCGAGCGGGTGCGTGTGCCAGGCGGTGCGGGCGCCGGGTTCGAAGGTGACGCTGTTGCCCGCCGCGCGCGCGGGGGCGTTGGCCGGAAACAGCGGGTCGATCCGTACCGAACCGGTGAACCAGTCGGCCGGTCCTTTCAACGAGGGCTGGGTGCCCAGCCGGGTGATCTGCATATCCATGCTGCGACTCCTTGGGGTGGTTGATGGTTCGGCGGCCATCCGGCGTGCGCCCAGGGCGAGCGCCGCGCCGATGGCGACTGTTCTGACGAAAGCGTGCCGGCCAATGTCCGTGCTCCGTGGCATCGTGGGATCGTCGCGGCCGGCGGTTCCGCTTTTGTGTGGTTGATTGGGAGCTACCAGGGCTGGCTGGCGGGTCCGACGGTGAACTCGCTGATCGTGGTGTCCTCAGGCTGGTCGAGCGCGAACGCGACGACGCTGGCGACGCGGTCCGGCGAGATGCCGTAGCGTTTGTACAACTGCCCCATGCCTTCGGCCATGCCGGCGTGAGTGATCGTGCTCAGCAGCTCGGTGTTGATGGCGGCAGGATAGATCGTCGCAGTGCGGATATTCGTCCCCTCCGCGGCCGATTCCATGCGGAGAATCTCCATGAAATCGCGCACGAACCACTTTGTGCCGCCGTACACGGCGCAGCCGGGATAGGCCTTCAGGCCGGCAACCGAGGAGGTTGCGATGACGTGGCCGGCCTTTTGGGCCAGAAATGTCGGCAGCACCGCCGCGACACCGTTGAGGACGCCCTTTATGTTCACGTCGACCATCTGGTGCCAGTCGTCGGTCTTCATCGCCGAGAGCGGAGAGTTCGGCATGATGCCGGCATTCAGGAAGATCACGTCGACGCGCCCGTAGGTCTTCTTCGCGAGTGCCACGATGGCGTCGTTCTCGGGCTGCTTGGTGACGTCCAGTTCCTGGAAAACGGCCTGGCCGCCCGCCTTCGAAATGTCGGCGACGATCTGCTTGAGTTTGTCGGTGCGGCGAGCGCCGAGGACGAGCTTGGCGCCTTTGGCGGCGAGGAGCTTGGCGGTGGCTTCGCCGATTCCGGACGAAGCTCCGGTGATAATTACGACTTGGTCATTAATCATGGTAGGATGGTTTCGGAGTGGAGTGATGCTTGGGTTCAAAATGGAGATTGGTTGCGTGTCCTGCGTTGATGGAGGCGAGCGCAGCAGGGATGCCGCCCGCCCGGATTCGATCGGGCGAAGAGGGAATGCTCATGGGACTATTTCCTGGAGATCTGCTGGGCCACACGCCGGCCCAGGCGCTCGCCGCTGAGTTTGTCCTCGGCATTGGGCGCTGCTTCGGTCGACTGCTCCGGCTGCGCGAGGGCCATCACGCCAACCCACGAGCCGAGACGATTCACGCCGTTGGGTTGGCCCGGCAGCTCTCCAGTGCCGACCCAGATCATGCCGTGCTCCATCGCGAGCAACTGAAAGTACTGGAGCGTGCTGAGTTTGTCGCCACTCGGCGCACCGGAGACCGTGAAGCCGGCGGCGATCTTGTCGCGCCACTTCTGTTGGACCCAGCTCTCCACGGTCGCATCGGCGAAGGCCTTGAACTGCGCGGCCGGCCCTCCCATGTAGGTCGGGCTTCCGAAGATGATCGCGTCGCTCGCATCGAGCGCGGCGATGACGGCGGCGTTTTTGTAGCGGCCCTTGATGATGTCGTCACCGCTGATGGCGATGAGCTCCGCCTTTATGCCGGCGACGGACGCGGCGCCTTGGGCGACGGCCTCGGCGAGTTTCGTGGTGTGGCCGGAGCCGCTGAAGTAGATGATGGATACTGTGGACATCGTGAGTGGAGGTGAGGTTTCGAGAGTTTCAGATGTTTGTTTCGGGCGATTGAACTGCGCGGCGGGGGCGCGTCGGAGGACGCGGCATCCCGGTGGGCGACGCGGCAATCACTTCAGGTTCGCGGCGAAGAAGTCGGCGATCCGGTCGAAGGGGATCTTGTCGAGGCGGTCGTAGAGATCGACGTGGTTGGCGCCGGGGACGATCAGCAGCTCCTTCGGCTCGGCGGCGGCGTAGGCGGTCTCGCTGAAGTAGCGCGAGTGGGCCTTTTCGCCGTGGATGAACAGGATCGGGCGCGGCGAGATCTCCGCGATGTAGGTGAGGATCGGCATGTTCATGAGCGACATCATGGACGTCGCCGACCACGAGCCGTTCGAGTTGACCGACCGGGGGTGGAAGCCGCGCGGCGTCCGGTAGTAGTCGTGATAGTCGACCAGGAACTGCGGCTCACCGCCCTTCAGCTCGTTCATGCGCGGTCCGTAGGCGGGCGTGCCCGTTTCCGCGTCCTTCCAACGCTGCGCGCTGATCTGCTCGAGCAGCCGCGTGCGCTGCTCGCGGGTCATGCTGTCGTTGTAGCCCTTGGCGGTGACGCGCGAGATGTCGTACATGGTGCTGGTCACCACAGCCTTGATGCGCTTGTCGACCGCAACGGCGTTGAGGGCGAAGCCGCCGAAACCGCAGATGCCGAGGATGCCGATGCGGTTCCGGTCCACGCGCGGGTGCAGGCCGAGGTAGTCGACGGCGGCGCTGAAGTCCTCTGTGTTGATGTCGGAAGAGGCGATGTTGCGGGGCTCGCCGCCGCTCTCGCCGGTGTACGACGGGTCGAAGGCCAGGACGGCGTAGCCGCGCTCGGCCAGCGCGTTCGCGTAGAGCCCCGAGGATTGCTCTTTCACGGCGCCGAACGGTCCGCTGATCGCGATCGCGGGCAGCGTTTGGCTTTCGATATTCTTCGGCAGGTAGAGATCGCCGGTGAGCCGGATGCCGTAGCGGTTCGCGAACGAGACCTTCTGCCGCGTGACCTTCGCGCTCAGCTCGAAGGTGTAGTGGTCGCTTTCCTGGCTCGTTTTCAAGGAGGTGTCCTTGGCGGTGCTCTGCGCGTCGGCGGAGGCTGCGAACGCGGCTGTGCCGAGCAGGAGTGCGGTGAGCAGGGCGAGTGCGGTGGTTGGTTTCATGGTAGCGGGTGGAGCGTACCACGGCGGGCTCCGCCTTGCGCGCGCACCCTTGCTTTGGCTGTCGCGCCCTTGCTCAAAACGACCTCCGCTGCCGCTCAGCGAGCCGATGACTGCGGCGTGCCCTGATTGCGCGAAGGCGCTGCCGCCGCCCCCAGTTCAGTCGTAGGTCGTTCGATTGCAGGAGCCTGCTTGCAGGCGATTTCGGGCGCAGATCGCCTGCAAGCAGGCTTCTACCTCAGGCACCGGAACGGCGGCGCCGCCGCGTGGCGGGCGCCAATCCGATTGCCGCGTCCCGCTTCAGGGCTGCCGGCGGTATTCGCTGGGAGCCATCCCGGTCTCGCGCCGGAAAACCTGGGCGAAATGGCTCGGGCTCGCGAAGCCCACATCAAGGGCGATCTCGACGATGCTCTGCCTGGTCTCGCGCAGGCGGCGCCGCGCCTCGTTCACGCGGGCCTGCGTCTGGTACTTGGCGGGGGACATGCCGATGGCGCGGGTGAACAACCGGTGGAAATGGAACCGGCTCAGCCCGGCGAGGGCGGCGAGGCGGTCGAGATCGAAGTCCTCGGCAAGGTGCGCCGCGATCCAGTCGGTCACCTGCTTCAACTTGAAGCCGGGTAGCGACGGGTTGGCGTCGTGGCGGTCGTCCGAGACCTCTGCGTAGTTACGGATTAGGTGTGTTGCGATGAGCTGCGCCAGCCCCTGGACGCGCAGCGGGCTTGCGCGGCGGGCCATCAGTTCGTCGCGGACGCGTTGCATCATCCAGTTCAGGTCGGGATCGGTGAACGCCGACAGGTCGCGCAGCCGCACCTTCGGCGCATCGGCCCCGAACACCTCCTCGGCGGCGCGGTGGAACAGCGGCAGCTCGACAAACACCATCATCGCGAGAAACGGCTCGGCCGAGATCTGTTTCCAACGGCATTCGTACGGCCCGCCGCCGGTCGTGAGGAAGAACGAGCCCGCCTTGATGCGGTGGGTGAGCCACGGGCCGTCGCCCTCGCGTTCCTGGAACTCGACTTCGCCGGAAAACGTCCACGCGAGGTACGGCTCGCTGACTCCCGGCATCGCGAGGGCGTCGGTCTCGCGCAGGGGCTCGTGAATCCACGCCTTCAGGTCGCGCCAGGCCTTGCCGCGGCTCGGGCGCAGGAGTCTCGACTTCGTGTAGGGAAGGTAGGCTTCGGCGGAGGTGGTGTCCGGGATGGGCATTTTCCGGGGCGGATTGGCGTGGCCGGGAGGAAACACCGGAAGCGTCGCGCTTTCAACGCGCCGCTGCGCACTCCTCCTGCCCGGCTGGCCCGGTGCGGCGCGCGAGGGAGGCCGCGCGCGCGGCTGCGGGGCGGATCAGGGCGAGGGGTTGTCCTCGATGATGACGAGATCCCAGGGGGCGATGGTGCGTTTGGCGCCGGGGGCGACCCGGGTCTGGTCGAGCAGGCTGGTGCCGCCGGGGCCGGAATAGGTGAACGGCACGGGGGCGGGCGAGAAGTTGTAGTGGAAACGTACCGTCCGTCCGAAGTCGTTGACGCCCGATTTGGTGACGAGCGGGAAGCGGGTCTGGAGCGCGGGCTGCGAGAGGCCGGCGCGCGCGATCTCGTCGAGGAGGATCTTCTCCTGGAGCGCGTCCGACGGGCGGCAGCCTTCGTAGAGCAGCGTGCCCTTCCCGTAGGCGTTGCGGGTGATGGCGGGCCATTTCCCGTAGAAGGGGTGCTGGTAGTAGGCGACGGGGGTGGCGGTGTCGGGGACGAGCAGGTCGGCCCAGTCGGCGACGGTGTTGTCCTTGTCGGCGACGCCGTAGGGATTCTGTGCCAGGGGGAGCGCCTTGATGCTGGCGAACTCCTGGTAATGGAAGCCGCAGACGGCGCGCAGCGGCCCGGGGGCGAGCTGGGTGCGGACGGTGGAGAACTCGTCGCAGAAGCCGCTCTTGAACATCATGACGGCGTGGCCGCCGTTTTTGACGTAGGTGTCGATCTCGGCCAGGGCGGCGTCGGAGGCGACATAGAGCGGGGGGACGATGACGAGGGAGTAGTCCTTGAGCTGGTCGCGGCCGGGGTAGATGAAGTCGACGGCGATGCTGTTGTTGTAGAGCGCACGATGGAGCGAGGGAACGACATCGCGCCAGTAGCTGTTGTTGCCCTCGCGGTAGGGCATGATGTTGAGGGCGTGGTTGCTGTCGTAGCTCAGGAGGATGGCGACGGAGGGGCGGATACGCAGGTTGACCAGACGCGGGCCGATGGCCTTGAGCTCCTGGGCGGTCTTCTTGACCTCGGCGTAGACGCGGTTGGGCAACAGGTCGTGGGAGAGCACGCCCTTCCAGTAGGTCTCCTGTCCGTAGGGCAGGGAGTGCCAGTGCCAGTAGGAGACCATGTTGGCGCCGGAGCCGATGATGGCGTAGGCGTTGAGCCGGAGCTGGCCGTCGTAGGGCGGGTGCTGGGCGCGCGCGTCCCAGCCGATGGTTTGTGCAGTGGTTTCGGTGACGAGGTAGTTGCGACCCTTGACCGAGCGCATGTAGTCGCCGTCGCGGGCGTGCTGGGCGCCGTCGCACTCGTCCTGGTCGGAGGGGTAGGAGTTCACGGCGACGACATCCATCGCGCGGCTGGTGGCGGGGAGGTCGATTTCGGAGACGGCCATGAAGCACTGGGTGACGAACTGGTCGGGGCGCTTGTACTCGCCGACGATCCGGGTCTGCCAGGTGAGGAAGTCGGCGACGACGCTCATCCTGTAGCGTTCCCACTCGAGCTTGTAGCCGGTGTTGGTGACGCCCTCGACGGGCGGGAGCTCGTCCCAGCCGTTCAACGCCATGCCCCAATAGTTCAGGCCCCAGATCCGGTTGAGCGCGTCGGTGGTGCCGTACTTCTGCTTGAGGAACTTGACGAAGCCCTGCTGGAAGGAGTGGTTGCGCGCGCCGCGGGTGAGCGTCTCGTTGTCGACCTGGAAGCCGATGACGGCCGGGTGGCCTGCGTAGTGTTCGGCCAGTTTGCGGACGATGCGCTCGGCGTAGAACAGGAAGGCGGCGTTGGTGAGGTCGACGTTCTGGCGGATGCCGTAGGCCGTCTTGTGGCCGTCGGCGTAGTCGATGAGTACCTCGGGGTGCTTCTTCCACAGCCAGGGCGGGATCGAGTAGGTGGGCGTGCCGACGATGACCTTGATGCCCGCTTTGTGGAGACGGTCGACGATGCGGTCCATCCAGGCGAACTCGAAGCGCCCCTCCTCCGGCTCGAAGCCGCTCCAGGAGGACTCGGCCAGGCGCATGACGGTGATGCCGGCCTCCTGCATAAGCCTCACGTCCTCCTCCAGCCGGTCGGTCTGGTGGTATTCGTGGTAGTAGGCGACGCCGTAGAGGATGTTGGAGAGGACGGGCGGGGGCG
>CAZXHR010000046.1:0-23595 GCA_964640465.1 uncultured Opitutaceae bacterium | reverse complement strand
GCTACGACGCCGACGAGGACGAACACTACGACACGATTTCCGCCTTCATCAAAAGTATCCGCGGCTCCGATCCCGACGCCGCCCTCTACTGGCTCGCCAAGATGCTCGCCGGCGGCGAGGACCCGCGCTTCATCGCCCGCCGCCTCGTGATCAGCGCCTCCGAGGACATCGGCCTCGCCGACCCGCTCGGCCTGCCGCTGGCCGTCGCCGCGCACCAGGCCTGCGAGTTCGTCGGCCTACCGGAAGCCGAATACGCGCTCGCGCACGCCACCGTCCACCTCGCCAGCGCCCCGAAGAGCAACTCCGTCACCCTCGCCCTCCACGCCGCGAAGGCCGCCGTCGCCCAGGCGCCCGTCCAGCAGGTGCCCCCCGTGCTGCGCGACAAGGGCGGACAGGCCTCCAAACGCATGGGCCACGGCGAAGGCTACCTCTACAGCCACGATTTCCCCGAGAACATCAGCGGCCAGGACTACCTCGAGAAACCGCAGCGTTTCTACGAGCCGAAGCCCGTCGGCTTCGAGGCGAAGACCTCCGAGCGCATCGCCCGCTGGCGCGAGCTCAAGCGCCAGCTCCAAGCCAAGGCCGCACACGCCCCAGGTAGGGACGTTTCTCTCGAAGATTCTTCCGCAGGTAGAACGAAACGTCCGTAGCTCCGCCAACCCGTAGGGGCGCAGACTTGTTGCGCCAGCCCGCGATCACTCCGCCCGCCCGCGTCGTAGTGAAGCCCGTGAGAGCTTCGATCCGGCCGGCAACCGACCACCGGTCAAACCCCCGTAAACGCCGCGCCGCCCGGCCGCACCGGACTTGCCACGACGCCGCTGCATCGGCACTGTGGCCGCCGCATGAAGAAGCTTCCCGTCCTGCTGCTGCTCGCCCTCGGCATCTCCCCCGCGCTCTTCGCCGCCGACAAGAAGCCGGTCGCCCCTGCCGCCACCCCCGCCAAAACGACTCCGGCCCAGAAAACGACACCCGCCGCCAAGACGGCCCAGGCTCCCGCTGCCAAACCGGCGCAGCCCGCCGCCAACGCCCTCGACGAGAAAAACCTCGTCGGCATCCTCCTCACGCGACCCACCGGCGGCTTCATCAACCTCAAGGTCGACGACGGCAAGTTCACGATGAAGTTCTACGACGCCGAGAAAAAGGAGACCTCCGCCAACGTCTCCCACGCCGCGATCAAGTACCGCAAGGACAAGGCCACCCACCGCCACAGCCTCAACCGCTCAACCGACGGCAAGTCCCTCACCGCCCTCACGCCCGTCGACCGCCCCTACATCTTCAAGACCGTGCATGTCGCTCTCTTCGACGAGGACGAGGACACCGCCCCGGAGGTCTACACCATCAACTTCAAGCAGCTCGCCGCCGGCGAACCCGACTCCATCCCCGTCGACGAGATGACACCCGAGCAGCTCCAGAAGATCGCCAAGTAAGCCAACCTCCCGCGTCCCCAGTTTCCCGGCCGCCCCAGCACCTGAGGCGGCCTTTTCGTTTTCGTACCGCCGTCCCCGCAGTCAGAGTCGACAGAAGGAAACGAAGAGAACGAAGTACCAGACAGGTATAGGCACCGCTTCCCCATCAACAGCCGCCCAGACTGAATCCGGAATCAATCCCACTGGCTTCTCCGCTTTCCGGAGTACCTTTGTTCTCTTCGTTACCTTCTGTCGTCTCCGGATAGTAAAGTCAGCCCCATGCTCCACCACTTTCTCCTGCCCATGCTCGCCATCTGCCTGATCTCCACCGCCAGCTCCGCTCCCGCCGCCGAGCCGCCGCTCAGCATCCTCGTCCTCAAGGCCGAGCACCGCCTCGAAGTCCGCCGCGGCGACCGGATCGTGAAGACCTACCGCATCAGCCTCGGCAACACCCCCACCGGCGCCAAGCAACGCCAAGGCGACGGCCGCACCCCCGAGGGCACGTTCTACGTCTGCGTCAAGAATCCGAAGAGCAAGTACCACCTCTCCCTCGGCCTCAGCTACCCCACGCCCCCCGACGCCGCCCGCGGCCTGCGCGAGAAGCTCATCACCCAGGCCGAACACGACGCCATCGTCGCCGCGCACGAGAAACACTCCATCCCGCCCTGGAACACCGCCCTCGGCGGCGAGGTGTTCATCCACGGCAACGGCTCTGGCTCCGACTGGACTCTCGGCTGCGTCGCCCTCGACGACGCCGACATGACCGAGCTCTACGCCCTCATTGGGAAAGACACCACCGTCATAATCCGCCCATAAGCCCAGTCTTCAGAAAATATAAAGACCGGGAATACATAACAAAAAGGCCGGGGCAAAAGCCCCGGCCAAAGGAAAGTCCACGTTCTGTGTTCCCTATGCCGCCTTACTTGCGGCGGAACCGGCGCCAGCCAACCAACCCAAGCGTGCCAACTCCGAGAAGGAGCGCATAGGTCGAGGGCTCGGGAATCTGAGTGGCGGTAATAAATACCTTATCAATAGTATACGAACTCGAGCCAGCACTAGCCCACCGAAACAGGACCGAATATCCGCTATCTAGCGTAATCGAACTTGTGCTATTGAGCCATGAAAGCGTTGTGGGCGTAAATGAGCTCGCTGCTAGACTAGCATTACTCACAAGCGCATACTCAAAGGCAAGGGGGTCACTGCAAGTCGATTCGATGTAATACTTGAAATTAGCATACGAATACGAAGAATCATTCGTCAAGGTCAGTGCCAAATAGGAGCCCTTATCAACACTCAGGGAGCCTAGACCATAGTGGGAAGGATTCGAGTTTGCATCAGCAAACGTACTTACCGCCGTAAAGCTACTAACATCCCCTCCATATGTATATGCGCCCCAAAAATTAGTGGTTATTTCAGAAAGTGACGTCGAATAGTCGAGCGCATTAATGTATGACGCAGTGGCTGCGCCAGAATGATCAAAATCATAACCCAAACTAGCTGCACGTATAAACCCGCCCGAAGCGAGAGCAACGACAGCAGCAATAAGTGCTTGTGAGACTTTCATACAAAACGATGGTTTGATTTAGGGAATGGACAAAGCGGCACCACAGGGCTGGCACCGCGCGAACTAGGGACTTCCCCGATGCGGGATCGGGCGTAATTCTCGAAAAACTTGAGGCGAGGTTCGCAGCCCCGGTTTTTGAGGGCAAGTGTATTCTCCCTAGCCCCCGCCCACTTCGTTTGTAATGCTGATCCCACGGCATTCTCAGAGGTAAAACCGCAGATACCGACCTCAGAAGCCCAGCGTCCAAGCACTCCGTCGGGCCGCTTCCAGACAGGCATTCACCCCACTTCCGGTGGACAACGCCCACCCACTCCAGCGGCGGGCACACCGACACCGGCTATTCCGCACTGCGATGCCCAGCGCGACTACGCCGTAACCCAAGGGAGCGAGTAGCGGGTAGGCGGAACGGACAAAACCTCGGCGCCTGTGCAGACGAGGCGAACCACGCACAAAATGGAGGCTTCGCAGGGATAGCCTCCAGCTTGTGCGGTTTCTGTAGGCCAGGTCGTCGACCTGGCCCGATCCGAAGGGCCACCTCGCCGCGGTGGCCTACTGCGGGAACCGTTCGCGCAGTATCATCCTCCCATCGTGAGGATTGCGGTCACTCGGAGAGGCCGAAGTCCGGAATCGTTGCGGGCGTTCGTCCTCACCCGTACAGGTGCTGATTCACAGCGCTGAGACCGTTGCGGGCAATTTCGACGGCGGAGGCGATCGGGTCGGCTCCGAGCTTGTTGGCCTGCGTAAATGGGTGTCCGTCGAGCGCCGGTACCGTGGTGGCTAGCACCTCGCCGAACTTCGCACTCTCGCTGCCGGCCGGCAGCACAACTGCCGCGAAGGCGAGCGCCTCCGCCAGCCAGTTGGGCTGCGGCGCACGCTCAGGCTCCTGTTGGTATTCGATGGCCTGCACCGTGGCATCGGGGAATTGCCAGTGTTTGAGCAGCATGGCCCCGGCCTGCTCCTGCGTGACGCCCACGTTCTCCAGCTCCCACTCGGCGACCGGGACTGCCGTATCCCAGAACAGACCGCCACCGAGGTCGTCGATGCTCTGGTTGATGGCCAGCCGGCCGATGTAGCGCAGCAAGCCGGCCGTGTGCGCGTCGTCCGGCGACACCGCTCCGGTCTCCTTCGCCAGCGCCTCCAGCAACAGCCCGTGGAACAGGCTCTCCGCCCAGAAATCCTCGGCGGCGATGCCATAGCTGCCAAGGTTGCGCCCGGCGGCAAGGTGCGCGACGGCGTGGTTGAGCAGGCGGATGCCCTCGCGGAAACCGATCTTCTGCAGGGCGCGCTCAAGCGAGGAGACGCGTTCGCCAGCCCCGTAGAACGCGCTGTTCGCGCCGCGGATGATGTCGGCGGAGAGTGCCGCGTCGCTCCGGATGAGGGCGACGATGTCGTCGAGCTCGGCGTTGGGGTTGCGCAGCAGCCCGAGGGCCTTGCTGAGCACGCGCGGCGCGGGCGAGAAACGCTCGATCTTCAGGATCGCGGCAAGGAATTGCTCCTTGGTGGGTTTCACAGGTGTTTCCATGGCGCAGAGTGTTGGGAGTTGTAGCTATGCCGCGGGATTCAGTTGGCCATCGCCGGCACCAAGCCCGCACCGAGGCCGATATCGCCCTTGATGCGGCCCGCGTCGAACGCGACCAGGCCGGGCACGTCGACGATGAGGGCAACGCGGCCGTCGCCGAGCACGGTGGCGCCGGTAAAGACGTCGACACGGCGGCCGAGCCAACCGAGCGACTTGAGCACAGTCTGGTGGTTGCCGAGCACCTCGTCCACGGCGATTCCGATACGTTTGTCCTCGAGTTCGACGATCACGATGCGCTCGATCGGCGGCGGCTCGCCTGGATAATCGAAGAGCTCGCGCAGGCGCAGGTACGGCATCATCTCGCCGTGGAGGTCGACGATGTTGCGTCCGTTGGCGGCGAGGCGCCGGTCGCGGCGCAGCTCGATTGCCTCCCGCGCGCTGCCAAGCGGCAGGATGTAGCGGTCGCCATCGACGCGGACCATCAGCCCCTCGATGATCGCCAGTGTGAGCGGCAGCGACAGACGGATCTCGGCGCCGAGGCCGGGCTGGTTGCGCAGCTCGATCGTGCCGCGCAGCGCCTCGATGCTGCGCTTGACGACATCGAGCCCCACCCCGCGCCCCGAGACCTCGGATACCTTGTCCGCCGTGGAGAACCCGGGGAGGAAGATGAACTGGTAGATCTCCTGCTCGGTGACGTTCGCATCGGCGGCGAGAAGGCCACGCGCGATCGCCTTGGCGCGGATCCTGGCGGCGTCGAGCCCGCGGCCGTCGTCGGCCACGGTGATCCACACGCGGTCGCCGCGCTGTTCGGCGCGGAGCGTGAGCGTGGCGGTGCGCGGCTTGCCGGCGGCCAGGCGGGCCTCGGGCGACTCGCAACCGTGGTCGAGGCTGTTGCGGACCAAGTGCATGAGCGGGTCGGCGAGCTGGTCGAGCACGGTCTTGTCCATCTCCGTCTCGGCGCCCTCGATGACGAGTTCGACCTCCTTGCCGAGGTCGCGCGAAAGATCGCGGGTAAGGCGGTGGAACTTCGCAAACGTCTCCCCGATCGGCATCATGCGCACACCGAGCACCACATCGCGCAGCTCGAACGCCAGCCGCTGCAAGCCTTCGGCCGCGCCCTGGAGCATCGGCGGCAGCTTCGGCACAGCAGCGCAACCCTCGCTCACCTGCGACTTGAGGATCACCAGCTCGCCCACGAGGTTCACGAGCTTGTCGAGCTTGTCGGCGGAGACGCGCAGCATCTCGCGCCTCGCGCTGGCGACAGCGGCGCTCGCCGCCGCCACGGCCTTCTCGCGCTGACTGGGCGCGGGCGCAGCGGGAGCCGCGGCACTCCGCGCCGCCGGCACTGCAACGCCGCCGGCAGCCGGAGCCGCCGCAGGGGCCGGTGCGTCGAACGGCTCTCGGGCGATGCGCGGGCGGGCGTCGACGGCGAAGGCGAACGCATCCTCGATGCGCTCGCGCGGCACGGAGGTCTCCAGTTTCAGGCGCCAGCGGCCGGGCTGGGGTTCGTCTCCGGCAGGCGGCGACTCGAGCACATGGTGCGTGCCGAGCCCGCTCAGCTCGAGGAACAGGGTGTCGAACGCGCCGGGGGCGGCGAGCAGCGCCGGCGTGGCCTGGAACTCCACGTACCACGTGGTGGCGACGTCCTGCTGCACCGGAGCAATCTCGAGATCGCAATCGCCCTCGATGAAGCAGAAGACGTCGCGGATCTCGCTCTCGCGAGCGCACGTCGCCAGTCGGATATCCCACGCGAGGTAGCTCTGCTCGGGATCGAGATCGCCGAGGGAGGGCACGGCATCGACCAGCGCGTGGATCTCGCAGTCGCCGAGCGCGCGCAGGTTGTCGAGGAACATCCCGGGATCGACGCCCTGCTGGTAGATGCCGCCGTGCGGGCGGAAGGAGATGCGCCACTGCGGCATCGCGCCCGGCGCCGGGACCTGGGCCGGGGCAACCGAGGACGACGCAGCGACCTCGGCAGCGGACTTTTCCTTGGTTCCCTTCGCAGGCAGGAATTTCAACAGGGCCGCCAGATCGCCACCGGCGGCTTCGAGCACCGCAGGCGCCGCGGCGGGTGCAGCCTCGAGGTAGCGCGCAATGGCATCGCAGAGGCGCAGGGTGCGATCGACGATGGTCGAGTTGATGGCGAGGCGGCCCTCGCGGGCGGCGTTGAAGACGTCCTCGACGTGGTGGAGAAACGCCGACAACTCGGCGAAGCCGCTGGTCGCGCCCGAGCCCTTGAGGGTGTGCATGGCGCGGAAAACGCGGTTGATCGCGGCGGTGTCGGCGGGTTCGCGTTCGAGCTCGAGGAGCGAGTGCTCGAGCTCGGCGAGCACATCGGCGGCCTCCTGGCGGAAGAGTTCGCGGCTGCGGCGCTGGATCTCGTCGAAGTTCATGGCAGGGAGCGGTGTCTCAAACGGGGCAGACCATCTTGGCGACGGCGACGAGCCGCGCGGGATCGAAGGGTTTCACGACCCAGCCGGTCGCACCGGCCTTCTTGCCGGCAACCTTCTTGTCCTCCTGCGACTCGGTGGTGAGCATGATGAGCGGGGTGAACTTGTACTGGGGCAGCGCCCGCAAACGGGAGATGAGCGTGATACCGTCCATGTTCGGCATGTTCAGGTCGGTGACAACGAGGTCGGCCTTGCGCTGCTCGCACAGCCGCAGGCCCGCAGCGCCGTCCTCGGCGGAGAGCACCTCGTAGCCGGCGCTGCCGAGTACCATCTTCACGGTTTCTCGGATACTCATCGAATCGTCCACGGCGATCACGGTCTTTGGCATGGGAGTGCGGGGTTGGCGGTTCAGTTGCGGGCGAAGGCGGCGGCGAGCGCATAGCGCTCGATGGCGGCGGCCCAGGCGGGAGCCGGCACGGGCGCGATGCGTGCCGAGGGGGCGGCATGGGTCGCGGCGAGCAGGACCTGCAGCGCAGCAGCGTCGATACGCTGCAAAGCGGAGGGGTCGATCACCAGCTCGCGCGGGCGGCACAACGCCACGCGCAGCGCGGTCTGCAGCGCCCTCGCCTCCTCGATGGTCAGCTCGCCCTCGAGTCGCACGAGGGTGACGTTGTCGGTGGTCTCGATCTGGAATGCGCTCATGGCGTTCGCCTCGGCCGGGTTCAGGTTTCGCCGCGCGCAGCGGCCACCGGTTTGCCGGTGAGTTCCTCGAGGTAGCACTGCATCTCTGCGGTGGAGAGGTCGTGGAGCTTCTGGAGCTCAGGGCCGAAGGTGGTCCAGGCCGTGAACTCTCCCTTGCGCGCCTGGACGACGGCCTCGCTGCAAAACGCGGCGAGCCGCGACCAGCCGAGCATCGTGAAACAGCCCTTCAGCCCATGTGCCGTCTCCGCCATGTGCTCGCAGTTCCGGTTGGCGCAGGCCTCCGCCAGATGCGGCCAGGCGGTGGCGAGGTCACGGGCAGCGGACTCCTGAAGCTGGCGCAGGACCTCGGCTATCTGTTGCGGTGGCAAGCCGGGGAACATCGCGGCGAGCTGGGTCCGGTCGAGTAGATCGGGGCCGCCGACGGGTAGCGCGGGCAGAACCTCCGCCGGCGTCTCCGCTCGGAAAAGCCGCAGGAAACACGCCTCGATGTGCGCGGGCAGCACGGGTTTGCTGAGGTAGTCGTCCATTCCGGCGGCTAGGCAGCGCTCGCGGTCGCCGCTCTGGGCGGCGGCGGTGAGGGCGACGAGCTTGGGTCGGCGCGTGGCATCGGGGTTCTGGCGGACGATCTCACGGGCGGCGGCAAGTCCGTTCATGACGGGCATCTCGACATCGAGCACGACGAGGTCGAAGGGCTGGAGCTGCAGCGCCTCGACGGCCTCGGCGCCGTTGGCGACCAGCTGGATTCTGTAGCCGAGGTGGAGCAGGAGGCGGCGGAGCATCTCGCGGTTGGTCGGGATGTCGTCGGCCACGAGCACGCGCAGGGGCAGGCGTTCGCCGAGCTTGCGCTGGGGACCGGCGAGCGCCGCGCCGTCGAGGGTCAGCAGACCGGCCACCGCGCGAGCCAGTTCGGCCAGATCGAGCGGAAGCTGGATGGTGGCGGCGCGCGCGGCGGCGGGAACGGCCCAGTGACGTTCGGGGCTGGAAAGCCAGATGACGGGCGCCGGACGGGCGGGCGGACGGGCCTGCAGATGCCGGTTGAGCATCGCGCCGAGGTTGCGAGCCAGAGCGGACTCGACGATGGCCAGGTCGACGGGCGTATCGAGCTGCGCGCGGTCCATCGCAACATCCGGCCCATCCCAGACAACAGGGATGCAGCCCCAGGCGACAAGAGTATCGGTAAGCAGGCGACGGGTTTGCCGCCCGCTGTGGACGAGCAGGATGCGGCGCCCTGCGGCGCCCTCCGGGGCCTGCGCGGCGAGCGCGGTACCGCTGTCGGTCTCGTCGGCGCTGACGGTGCAACGGAACACCGTGCCTCGGCCGGGGCGGCTGCGCACGGCGATGTCTCCTCCCATCAACTGCGCAAAGGCGCGGGCGATCGCCAGACCGAGCCCGGTGCCGTGCACCTGGCGGGGCTGGCCGAACTCGGCGCGGGCGAAGGGATGGAAGAGCTTGTCGAGGTCGGCCGCGGCGATGCCGATGCCGCTGTCGGCCACGGTGAAGGCGAGGTGCCAACTGCCGTTGCGCACGCCGGCAGAGACGGCGAACTGCACGCCGCCGCGCTGGGTGTAGTTGACGGCGTTGCCGAGGAGGTTGAGCAACACCTGCTGGAGCCGGTGAGGATCGCCGACGATGCGCGCCGGCACCGTTTTGTGGACACGGTAGCTGAACGTGAGCCCCTTGCGGCGGGCGAGCGTGCCGACCTGGCGGGCGATCTGCGTGACCAGGCCGAGCAGGTCGAAGGGCCGCGGCTCGAGGCGGACCTTGCCCGCCTGCAGGCCGGAGTAGTCGAGCAGCTCCTCGACGATGCCCAGGAGATTCTGGCCGCTCTCGAGGATGAGCTGGGAGGAGTGCACCTCGTTGGCATCCTTGGACTGCTCGACCATCGTGGCGGCGAGGCCATTGATGACATTGAGGGGCGTGCGCAGCTCGTGGCTCATGCTGGCGAGGAAGGCGCTCGTGGCTCGTCCGGCGGCCTCCGCGGCGTGCGCGAGCCGACCGGCCTCCGCCGCCTCGGTGGCAAGGCGGGCGTTGGCGAGCTGGAGCTGGGTGTGCGACTCGAGCAACGCGGCGTAACTGCGGCGGAGTTCCGTCGTGTCGCGAAGGAACAGGTACGCTCGGCCGTCCGGCGGCGCGACGCGGAAGGCGGACACCTCGAGATCGCGCACCGCGCCGCCCGGAGTGGGCAGGCGGCACTCCCCGTGCAGGGAGGAGTCGGCCGGCAGCTTGGCGAGTATCGAGGCCAGACCCGCGCCACCGTCGGGCGGGTCGAACTGGGCGGCCTCGACTCCGAGCAACGCGCCGCGGGGGCGCCCGGCGATGACACAGGCCGCCTCGTTGGCGCCACAGATCAGGCCCTCGGTGTCGAAAACGAGGAGTCCGTCGGGCGTGCGGCGCAGCAGATCGGGACCGCTCTCGCGAGCGACCTTCGGCGGACGCGGGACGGCAGCGGTGGTGGCGGCGACGTGTTCGGTGCTGGTTTTCTTTCTCATGGCGGTTCGGCGAATGGTTTTCTCAGAAAAGCTCGATGCCCGGCCCGAGATCGGGCTTGGGCGCGGCCGGGGCCGGCCCCGCTTCCGGCGCAGTTCCAGACGATGACTCCGGCACGGCAGGCGGGTCGCCCGCCGGCGCGGGATCGGCTGCAGGCACTGGGGATGCGACAGCGGCCGGCATCGTATCCGCGGGTTGGTAGAACAGCTCGACCTCGGTAAGCGGTTCGGCGGACGCGGCAACGGCGGCGGCTCCGAGCGCCCCGGAATGTGCCCTGCGTTCCTCTTCCATCGTGTAGCGCTCACTGTGGGCCGCGAGTTTCGCGGCCGCGGCGGCATCAAGCGCACGGCCCTCGCTGTCGGCCATGAGCTGACGGAGGCGCAGGCAGAGCGACTCGGCGGGGTCGTAGCTGGCGGCGATCAACTCGGGGAAATGGAGGCCGTGCAGCAGTGTGGAGGTCTCGCCGAAGAGCTTGGCGAATCCCTGGCCGGTGCGCGCGGCGTCCGCCCGGATCTGTTCGCCGAGGCGGCGGAGCCGGTCGCTGACGTCGACCGCCCCCTTCTCCAGGGCGGCCTTCTCGTGGCCGACGATGCCGAGGAACGATTCCGCCTGGGCGCGGATCTGCTGGAGTTCGCCCAAGACCTGATCGAGCTGTGTCGAAAGTCCGGCGGTGATGCCGGCGATCTCGTTGGAGACGCGGCTGCATTCCTCGGAGAGCTTGTTGAGCGCCTCGGCGGAGGCGGTGCGCGCGGCGGCGATCTGGGCGTTGAGGGAGACGAGTTTCACGTCGTACTCCTGATGCGCGATCGTCTGGGAAAAGAGCCGGACGACATCGCCGATGCGGGCGACGGCCTGGGCAACCTTCTCGTTGGTGGCCTGGCCCTGGGCGGCGATGCCGGCCAACTCGGTGATCTGCTCGCGGTAGAGATCGGCGAGCCGGCAATCGGCAAACGCGGTGGTGATGGCGGTCTCGAGGGAGCGGTAGTCGCCCAACACCAGTTCGCCGTGCTGGAGCAACTGTGCCATGTCGCCGGTGACCTCGCGGCCGGCCTGCTCGATCTCGGCCCGCGCTGCACGCAACTGCGCATGTTGCACACCGGCGGCCTGGTGCACGAACGCCGCCGCGGCACCCGGGGCACGGCAGGCCTCGGGAAGCCGCTCGGCGATGTCGTCGAAGCCCACCGCGATGTGCTCGAGCTTCTGCCGAACGATGTCCTGGTGCTGCAACGCCATCATCATCGCCGTGGCGATGGGCGCGGTCTGCGCGAGGCGTTCCTCGATCGCGCGACTGCGTTCGCCGCAGGGCGCGAGGGCGGTGCGCAGCTTCTCCAGCTCGACAAAGATCGTCTCCACGCTGCGGTGCGCGCGCTGGTGGAGCGCGTCCTCGAGCCGGCGCAACCCCGCACGCTCGGCGGCGGCCTCCTGCACGATCGCCTCGATGCGGGTGAAGGCGGTGTTGGAACTGTCCATCACGGCCGTGGCGATCTCGGCGATGTTGGCGGCGACGGTGAAGAAGACGCTTTGGTCCTCACGCTCCAGCCGCACGGCTTCCATGCGGATGCGCAGGGTGAGCAGCCGCAGCATCATGTCGTTGCGGTCGTAGCCCGTGCGCGCCTGGCAGGCCTGCAACAGCCGCTGCTCGACGGCCTGCATCTGTTCTTGCTCGGAGACGGCGATGCCGAGGCTGGCGTGCACGAGGTCGACCGAGCCCTTGTAGAGGGCGTAGGCGGCGGAGAGGGCGCGGTCCTCGTCGCGGTCCTCGACCACAGCGGAGAGATGGCCGGCCTGCTGGCGCAGCGTCGTCAGCTCGCCACTGAAACGCCCGAGCTCCTTCGCCAAGGCGGTGAACTCGCGGTCGGAGTCTTGCCCGAACTTCATCAACACCTCGTGGCAGCCGCGCAGCTCCGCCCCGAGCCGGTCCGCCGCGCCGCGCCGCGAGCAGCGCCCGCGCCAAGCGGCCAACAACGCCGCGGCCCGGCGGCGGGGTGCCAGTGTGCGAAGAAACTGGAGCGGTCCGGTCATTGGGATTCAGGCGGAGAGCGGCGCCGCGTCTTCCTGCCCAAGCATGTTGCGGACCTGGGCGACAAGCGTGTCGGGCATGACCGGCTTGAGCAGGAAACGCAGGTGGCGCGGATCGCCCAGTTGCGCGTCGCCAACGCGCTTGGCCTCGGAGGTGATCGCGAGGATCGGGAGCGCGGCCAGTTCGGGGATCGCGCGGATGTGCCGGATGACCTCCTGGCCGCTCATGTTCGGCATCACCAAATCGAGCAGGACGAGATCCACGCGCTGCTGCTTGAGGAGGGCGAGCGCCTCCTTGCCGTCGCTGGCCGGGATGCAGCGATAGCCCTTCTGGGAGAGAAACATCGAGTGGTAGAGGCGGACGACCTCGTAGTCGTCCACGATCAGGATGGTCTTCATGGCGGGAACAGGGCTGGAGCCGACGGGCCGTTTCCGGGCGCGGGGGCCGTTGCTGTTTTCGATCGAAAGTCTGGAGGGGGCGGAGTTCATCGGCCGCGCAGCAGTGCGGGGGCGATCTGGTCGATGGGCAGCACGCGATCGGCGCCGCCCAGTTTGATGGCCTCCTTCGGCATGCCGAAGACGACCGAGGATTCCTCGTCCTGCGCGATGGTGTAGGCGCCGGCGTCCTTCATCTCCTTGAGCCCGACAGCGCCGTCGTCGCCCATGCCGGTGAGGATCACGCCGGTGGCGTTGGCGCCGGCGGCCCGGGCGGCGGAGCGGAAGAGCACGTCGACCGAGGGGCGGTGGCGGCTCACGAGCGGGCCGTCGCGCACCTCGACGAAGTAGCGCTGGCCCTCGCGCTTGAGCATCGTGTGCCGGCCGCCGGGAGCGATGAGCACCTGGCCGGGGAGGACGGGATCACCGTCGGCGGCCTCCTTGACCTTGAGCCTGCAGAACGTGTCGAGGTTGTCGGCGAAGGCGCGTGTGAAGCCCTCGGGCATGTGCTGCACCACCACGATTCCCGGGCACTCGGAGGGCAACGCCTCGAGCACGAGGCCCACGGCCTCGGTGCCTCCGGTGGAGGCGCCGATGGCGACGATCCGCTCCGTGGCGACAGCGGGAGCGCCCGTGGGCTTCGCCAGCATGGCGTCGGCGGAGAGCTTGGGGCGGACGGCGATCCGCTGCACGAGCCGGTCGGCGCGCACGCGCGAGGCGGCCTTCACGGCGTCGCACACGAGGATGCGCGACTCGGCCAGGAACGTCTCGGTGCCCAACCGCGGCTTGGTGATGATGTCGACGGCGCCGTATTGGAAGACACGTGCGGTGACGTCGGACCCCTCGGTGGCGTAGCTCGAACAGACGACGACCGGAATCGGGTGTTGCGCCATGATCTTCTGGAGGAAGGTCACGCCGTCCATCCGCGGCATCTCGATGTCGAGGGTGATGACGTCGGGGGCGTTCTCGCGCATGAGGGCGACGGCCTCGTAGGGGTCGCCCACCGCGCCGATCACTTCGATCTCGGGGTCGGACCCGAGCACGTCTGTCAACGCCTGGCGGACCACCGGCGAATCGTCGACGACGAGCACCTTGATGCGATTGGTCATAGGGTTCCTTTCTTCTCGTGCACGCGCACCCAGACGGTGCCGGTCCAGCTTTCGAAATAGAGGCGCAGGCCGCCGTTGTGCTCGACGCGCTCGGCGACGATGGGGATGCCGTGCGCGGCGAGGATCTCGCGGGCGATGGCCACGTTGTGGCGGCCGACGGCGCACTGCTCGTTCTCCAGCCGCAGCGGGCTGCCGCCGCCGAAGACCTTGCCCTGGAGCGCCTGCGTCCGGCTGCCCAGCGCGCACATGCGCTCGATGAGCGCCTCGGTGGCCCAATCGCCGTGGATCGCCGCCGCGCCGCCGCGCGGCACGAGGTAGTGGTTCATCCCGCCGATCTGGCGCCCGGAATCGAAGAGGCACACCGACACGCACGAGCCCAGCACGGTGGACATGCGGATCGGCTGCAGCTCGGCGACGATGTCGCCGGCCCAGAGAATCGCCTCGGCAAAGACGACCTCGGCCGAGGACGGCGGTGGCGCGATGAACCCGGTTTCCCTCACGGCGCCCTTCCCTCCTCCGGCAACCGCCGGTACGCCGCAGCGCCATCCAACCGCAGCGGCAGCGCGAGCCCCTGCAACGTCTCCGAGTGCGCGATGAACAACTTGCCGTCCGCCCGCAGCTGGCGGCAGATCTTGGCGACGACCCGCTGCTGCGTCTCGCGGTCGAAGTAGATCATCACGTTGCGGAAGAAGACGACGTCGAACACCTCGCGCATCCCGAAGTCGAGCGAGAGGAAGTTGAGGTGGCCGAACCGCACGCGTTCGCGCAGCTCGGGGACGATCCGCACCTGCCGCGCCGCGCGGTCGCGACTGCGCAGGAGGTAGCGCTGGCGCAGCGCCGGCGGAATCGGTTCGGCGTGGTCCTCCGCGTAGACTGCGTTGCGGGCGGTCTCCAGCACACGGGTCGACACGTCGGTCGCGCGGATGAAGAACTCGAACGAGAACGTCCGCCGCTGCTCGGCGAGCACCATCGCGATGGTGTACGCCTCCTCCCCGGTGGCGCAGCCGGCGCACCAGACGGCGAATACCAGGCCGCTCGG
The DNA here is from genome assembly GCA_964640465.1 of uncultured Opitutaceae bacterium. Classification (GTDB taxonomy): domain Bacteria; phylum Verrucomicrobiota; class Verrucomicrobiia; order Opitutales; family Opitutaceae; genus CAJCBL01. The sequence continues at coordinate 8,925 of CAZXHR010000046.1, read as the reverse complement.
CGCGCGCAGCCAGGCCGGAAGCACCTCCCGGGCGAGCACGTCGAAGTGGTCGGGCTCGCGGAAGAAGTCGGTCTTGTTCGTCGTGGCGAGGTTGAGGAGATGCTCGAGCTCGGCAGCCTGGTGCCCGGCATCGCCGAAGAACCGGGCGTGATACTCGTCGAACGTCTCGATCCCGAGCTCGCGCAGGCGGTGGTGTAGCCGGCTCTGCAGCATCACCTGCTTGGTCGGCGGCATCTTGATCCCCAGCGTGGACGTGATGACCCGCTGGAAATCCGCGAACTGCGAGGCGGTGAGCGTCTGCGTCTCCATGGTTCGGACTCGTGTTCGACCGGCGCCGGAAGGATCAGCCGTCGCGATGCCGGTGTAGGGGCATCGTCTTGCGACGCCCGTCGGACGTTGCAGGCCAGCGCCTCGACAGGCGCGCAAGGGCGCCGCAAGACGGCACCCCTACCGGGGCCTTCGGTGCCGAATCCGCCAGAACGTGAGCGACGGAGAATTGCATGGTCACAGCTCAGAGGCGTTCGAACGCGCCGGTCCCGCCGGACTCCGCCGAGCCGGGCTCGTCGAGGGCGATGGACACGCCGGGCACGGGCGGCAGCGAAGCCGGCTTGCCGACGTGTTTTGCTGGCGGATTGGCCTGAGCATGCGCGAGAGGCGAGTGGATGGCCGGCGCCGGCCTCGCGGAGCGGGTGGCGGAGTCGTTGGTCTTGAAGAACTCGATGGCGCTCTGGAGCTGCTCGGCCTGGGAGGCGAGCTCCTCGGAGGACGACGCCATCTCCTCAGAGGCGGAGGCGTTCTGCTGGATCACCTTGTCCAGTTCCTGAATCGCCTTGTTGATCTGCCCGGCACCGGCGTTCTGCTCCTCGCTCGAGGCGGTGATCTCTTTGACGAGCTCCGCGGTCTTGCGGATGTCCGGCACCAGTTTGTCGAGCATCTGCCCGGCCGCCTCGGCGATCTCCACCGAGCTGCCGGAGAGCTTGCTGATCTCGCCGGCCGCAGTCTGCGAGCGTTCGGCGAGCTTGCGCACCTCGCTGGCCACCACGGCGAATCCCTTGCCGTGCTCGCCGGCGCGCGCCGCCTCGATCGCGGCGTTGAGCGCCAGCAGGTCCGTCTGCCGCGCGATCTCCTCGATGATCGAGATCTTCTGCGCGATGTCCTTCATCGCCTGCACCGTCTTCGCCACCGATTCGCCCGCCTGCGCGGCGTCCTCGCTGGCCTTTGTCGAGATCTTCTCGGTCTGCCGCGCGTTCTCGGTGTTCTGCTGGATCGCGGCCGACGACTCCTCCATCGACGCCGACACCTCCTCCACGCTCGCCGCCTGCTCCGAGGCGCCGGTCGACAACGTCTGCGCCGTCGCCGTCATCTCCTCGCTGCCGGCGGAGACGTTCTCCGCAGCCGAGCGCACGTTGGCCACCACGTCGCGCAGATTCGTCACCATCTTCTGGAGTGCAAGACCGAGCGTGTCCTTCTCGCTGGAGAGCTTCACCTCGTGCCTCAGGTCGCCGTCGCCGATCTGCAACGCCAGCTTCGCCTTCGCATCCAGCGCCTCCGCCATCCCGTTCGCCGCGGCGGACAGCTCTCCGATCTCGTCGCGGCTTTCCACCGTCACCCGGGCCGTGAGATCGCCTATGGCGATCTGCCCCAGGCCCTTCTTAAGCTCGAGCACGGGGCCGACGATCCGGCGCGTGAGCACGAAAGCCAGCACTGCAGCCAGCGCCAGACCGACGACAATCGCGGCGATGGAAATGCGCATGATGGCCATGCCGAAACTGGCGCTCGCTTTGGAGCGTTCCTCGACGTGGGCGGCGTTGGTCTCGAGAAGCTTCTTGAGGATCTCCTCGGTCTTGAGCTGCGCGTCGCGGGTGACGACGAGCGCCTGGTGCTGCATGGCATCGGTGAGCTCGTTGGCGCGCGCGGTGAGCTTCTGCAGCTCGTCGAACTTCGCCAGCGTGAGCCCGGCCTGCCGCACAACCTCGTCGTCGGAAACCGCTGTAGCCTCAGCCGTCTTGCCTGAGCGGACAAGATCCTTGGCGCGACGGACCGCATCGTGGAACGCCTGGTGCGACGGTCCCATCTCGCGCAACAGGCGGAGCAGGTCGGGGTTCTCGAGCTTCTGCACGGCCAGCCATTTGCCGAAGGCGCAGGCGGAAGCATCGTCGCCGCCGTCGATCGCGCGCCCGCTGGCGCACATGTCCTGCACGCGCACCTGGAGCTGGAAATGGTCGGCGCGGAAACGGGCGAGGTCGCGCTCGAGGCGCATCGGGTCGCCGAGCTTGAGGGCGTCGATCTCGCGCGACAGGTCGAAAAACTTGGTGTTCTCGCCGCGCAGGTTGGCCCAGGCGGCGTCGAACTCCTTCCAGACGGCGTCCTCGGCAGCGGTACGCGGCAGCGCCTCGTAGCGTTTCCAGACTGCGTCAATCTCGTCGCGCGCGCCGCCGACGAGATCGTACTGTCTCGTCCGGATGGCCGGTGCGATGCCGGGGGTGAGCAGTGTGCGGACACACCCTTTCACGACGTTGGCGCGGTCCTGAAGCGTGAGAAGCGCCTGCTGCGCCGGCATCAACTGGCCGGTGAGGGCGTCGATGTTGCGGGCGTTGGCGGCGGCTCCGTAGTAGCTGATGGCGCCGAGCGCGAGGGCGATCAACGCGATGCAACCGAAGCCCAGCGAGAGCTTGGTTCCGAGTTTCAGGCTATTCATGGCTAGGTAGCGAGGGGCGATGGACGTTTCGGGAAAACGCGCCGTCCGCGCGGCGGGTGGCGAACGCGCGAAGGGCAAGGTCCGCTCACGCCGCGACGGGCGCGGGGCGACCGGACGTTTCGGCAAGGGCGACAAGATCCTCGGTCGAGAACACGCGCTCGATGTCGAGGATGATGGTGAAGCGGTCGTCGCGCCGCCCCATGCCGAGGATCAGGTCGGTGCGCCAACGCAGGCCGAGGCTGGGCGGGTCGTTGATCTCGTGCGGCTCGAGCTCGAGCACCTCGTGCACGGCGTCGGCCAGGCCGCCGACGACGATCGGCTCGCCGTCGACCTGGAGCTCCATGACGATGATGCGGGTGTGCAGTGTATCCGCCGCCTGGGGCAGGCCGAACTTCGCCCGCAGGTCGACGACGGGGATGGCGTTACCGCGGACGTTGACGACGCCGCGCAGGTAGCCCGGCGCGGTGGGCACGCGGGTGATGTGGCTGAGATCGAGCACCTCGCGCGCCTTGAAGACGTTGATGGCAAACAGCTCGTCGCCCAGGCGGAAGGTGAGGTAGCGGGCGGTCTCGGTGATCTTGGCCGTGCTCATGGCGATTCCTTTGGTTGCGGCAGTGGGCTCAATAGCGCTCGAAATGGCTGTCCGACTCGGGCTGCGCACCGTCGGGACCGTCGAGTTCGATCATCACGCCGGAGCCGGCGGTCGGCTTGGCGGATTTGATTTTCGCCGACACCGCTTCCGCGCGAGGCATGATCGGCCTGGCCGCTTGGGCCGGAGCGGACTTCGCCGCGCCGGCGGGCGGCACGGGCGCATGGATGGCCGGCGCCGGCCTCGCGGAGCGGGTGGCGGAGTCGTTGGTTTTGAAGAACTCGATGGCGCTCTGGAGCTGCTCGGCCTGGGAGGCGAGCTCCTCGGAGGACGACGCCATCTCCTCAGAGGCGGAGGCGTTCTGCTGGATCACCTTGTCCAGTTCCTGAATCGCCTTGTTGATCTGCCCGGCACCGGCGTTCTGCTCCTCGCTCGAGGCGGTGATCTCTTTGACGAGCTCCGCGGTCTTGCGGATGTCCGGCACCAGTTTGTCGAGCATCTGCCCGGCCGCCTCGGCGATCTCCACCGAGCTGCCGGAGAGCTTGCTGATCTCGCCGGCCGCAGTCTGCGAGCGTTCGGCGAGCTTGCGCACCTCGCTGGCCACCACGGCGAATCCCTTGCCGTGCTCGCCGGCGCGCGCCGCCTCGATCGCGGCGTTGAGCGCCAGCAGGTCCGTCTGCCGCGCGATCTCCTCGATGATCGAGATCTTCTGCGCGATGTCCTTCATCGCCTGCACCGTCTTCGCCACCGATTCGCCCGCCTGCGCGGCGTCCTCGCTGGCCTTTGTCGAGATCTTCTCGGTCTGCCGCGCGTTCTCGGTGTTCTGCTGGATCGCGGCCGACGACTCCTCCATCGACGCCGACACCTCCTCCACGCTCGCCGCCTGCTCCGAGGCGCCGGTCGACAACGTCTGCGCCGTCGCCGTCATCTCCTCGCTGCCGGCGGAGACGTTCTCCGCAGCAGAGCGCACATTCGCGACCACATCGCGCAGATTCGTCACCATCTTCTGGAGCGCAAGACCGAGCATGTCCTTCTCGCTGGAGAGCTTCACCTCGTGCCTCAGGTCGCCCTCCCCGATCTGCAGCGCCAGCTTCGCCTTCGCGTCCAGCGCCTCAGCCATCCCGTTCGCCGCGGCGGACAGCTCCCCGATCTCGTCACGGCTCTCCACGGTCACGCGGGCCGTGAGATCGCCTATGGCGATCTGCCCCAGGCCGGAGACCAGCCGCAAGACGGGGCCGGTGATCATGCGGGTGATGACGATGCCCAGCAGGGCGGCCAGGACGACGCAGATGATGCAGCCGACGATGAGGACGTTGGAGGCGTTGGCCAACGACGTCGCCGCCTCGCTGGCTGCGGTCGCGGTGTTCCGCATGCCGGCCCGTGCCGTATCCTCGGCGGCGGCGAGCATCTCGACGGTTACGGCGTTGCGCTTCTTGCCGACCTCCTCGCGGGCGGCCCAGGCGTCGAGGAAGGCCTGCATGCCGCGCCGGTAGGCCTCGCCGGCCTGCCGGCACTCGGCGAGCTGTCGCAAGTTGGCCTCCTGCTGGGTGCCGGCCTTCAGCTCGTCGAGCTTGGCGCCGATCCGGTCGAAAGTCTCCATCGAGCGCCGCAGCAGCTCGGGGTCGCGGGTCGCCTTGGCGCGCCAGACGTTGAGGCGCACATTGATCCCCAGCTCCACGATCTCGCTGCAGATCTCGATCTTCCGTGCGCGATCCTTGATCGCGGCGGCGTTGCCGCGGCCGGCGGCTAGGCCGTCCGCCTCGTCGGCGAGCAGCTCGCGTTGGCGCGCCAGAAAGTCGGCGCAGATTTTCAGATACGTGTTTGCGGCGGCCCCCATGGCGACGATCTCCTTGTTCATCGTCTCGGTGAGCTTCGCGGTCTCGCCGACAAGCTGCTCGTAGGCGCCGGCCCGCTCGGAAGCGCGCGCGGCGTTGGTCCGCAGCTCGGCGAGGTCGTACTTCGCGGCGAGCGCCGAAGCCTCCTGCAGGAAGCCCTTCGTCTTGCCGATGAACTCGCGTCCCCGAGCGAGGTACTGTTCGTCCTCGGTCAGCCCATAGCTGCGGACCTCGAGCATGGCCTTCTGGGCCCAGCGCTCGACTTCGTTGGCCACCGCCACCTCCGGTACTCGGCGCGTGGCAAGCGCATCGGCCGTGGCCTTGACCTTCAACATACTGAAAATGGCGAGTGCGCCCAGAAGCAGTGTTAGGGCCGCGACGGCGAGAAATGATCCTTTGAGTTTCGCTCCGAGTTTCATGTTGGTGAACATAGGTTTCCCTTTCGCAATGAGACCGCGGGGCCGGCCACTGCCGGCGGGGCGGGGAGTCGAGCCGGCCATCCCGTACCGTACGCAAGGCGCGAGGCTCCCATCGCACTCGCATCCCCCAAACTCGAACCGGTTGTACGATACGGAACGGCCGGCTGCATGGCCCGGATGTATCGGCGCCCCGGCCGTGCCCTTGCGCCCGGAAAACCCGACTCCGCTGTCGGTATATTCCCGACGTCCCCCGGCCGTTCGGCCCACGCGCCCCCTGACCGCCACGCCCCGGTGCCGGTGTCCTCCCGGAGCCGCCACACGGCCGGGGCCACTACCCCAAAATTGCGCCCGCCAAGTTGCCGGTCGTTAGGACGGCGTTACCCTCCCGGTCCGGCATCGTCGATGCCGGCGAAGTGGAAACGGAGCACAAGCATTCCCCTGTGAACCGCACCGGCTCGGGCGCCTTCCCCCTGCTTGCGGAAGTCCGCGCCATCGCCTGGGGCGCAGCCGCGATCTGGCTCAGCCTGCTCGTGTTTTCCCTCAGCGGCGCGGCGTCCACCGGACCAGCACCGACCTCCGGCTCCGCGGCAGCCACACACTACAGCACCCTCGTCGCCCACGCGCTCCTGCTCCTGCTCGGCTGGGCCGGCATCGCGCTCGCCTCCCGCCGCATCGGCCGCGCCATCCTCGCCCGCGAGAAAGCCCACGCCGCCCTCGCAGAGGGCGAGCGCCGCACCGCGGAAGTCATCGCCCGGCTCCCGCTGCTCACCGTCACCTGCACGCTCGACGGCGCGATCTCCTACTGCAACCCCGCCCTGCTCGCCCTGGCCGGCCGCAACCTCGCCGATATCGTCGGCCAGAACTTCTGCGAGCTGTTCGTCCCGCGCGACCAACGCCAGGCGACCCAGCTCGTCCTGCAACGCATCGTCGAGACCCGCCCCCGTTTCCTCGACTCCATCGGCGCCATCTCCGCCCGCGACGGCACCGTCCGCACCGTCTCCTGGGTCCATATACCGATCACCGACGACCGCGGCATCCCCGTCGGCGTCACCTGCCTGGGTGAGGACATCACCACCCGCAACGCCGAGGATCTCCGCCTGCGCCTGCTCTCCTGCGCCGTCGAGCAGAGCCCCGCTGCCGTCATGATCACCGATGCATCCGGGAAGATCGAATACGTCAACCCCCGTTTCACCGAGGTCACCGGCTACACCGCCGCCGAAGTGCTCGGCCACACCCCCAGCCTGCTCTCCTCCGGCGAGACACCGAAGGAGGAGTACCGCCTGCTCTGGGAAACGCTCCTCGCGGGCCGGGACTGGCACGGAGTCTTCCACAATCGCCGCAAGAACGGCGAACACTTCTGGGAGGAGGCCAGCATCAGTCCCATCCGCGATCTCGCCGGCACCATCGTGCGCTTCGTCGCCCTCAAGGAGGACATCACCGCCCGACGCCGCACCGAGCAGGCCCTCGCCGAGAGCGAGCAGCGCTTCCGCACCCTCATCGAAAACGCCCCCGTCGCCGTTGTCGTCTACCAAGCCAACCGCTGCCTGTACGCCAACTCCGCCGCCCTCCATCTCTTCGGCTACGACGACCGCACCACTATCGCCGGCATCGACGTCCGCATGCACGTCCAGCCCGCCTCCGTCGCCACTGTGCTCGAACGCGAACGCCGCGCCGAGAGCGGCCAGCGCAACCCTCCCGCCGAACTCGAACTGCGCCGCTGCGACGGCCACACCCTCACCTGCGAATCCATCGCCACCCGCATCACCTTCAACGACCAGCCCGCCACCCTCGCCCTCATCGTCGACGTCACCGAGCGCCGCCAGATGCTCGCCGCCCTCGAAGCCAGCGAAGCCCGCTATCGCACCCTCGTCGAGGTCGCCCCCGCCGCCATCTTCTCCGTCGCCAACGGCCGCTTCGCCTTCGCCAACCCCTCCGCGGCACGCCTCTTCGGCTACGCCAAACCCGCCGACCTCGTCGGCACCAGCCTCTGGCAACGCGTCCACTCCGATTCCCTCGCCGCCACCACCGCCCTCCTCACCCAGGCCGAAGCCGGCGCCGAACCGCCCCCCGCCGAGCTCACCCTCCTGCGCCAGGACCGCCGCCCCGTCGTCTGCGCCACCACCATCGTACCCGTCGTTTTCGGACAACAGTCCGCCTGCCTCGCCATCGCCATCGACATCACCGAACGCCAGCGCCTCGAGAGCGCCCTGCGCGAGAACGAAGCCCGCATGCGCGAGACCCTCGAAAACACCGCCGCCGGCTACTTCCTCCTCGATCGACAGGACCGCCTCCTCCACGCCAACAGCGCCTTCCTTCACTTCTTCGAGCAGCCCACCCTCGCCGCCGCCTGCGGTCGCCACTTCGTCGAGTTCTTCCCGGAGACGGAACGCCCCGAGCTCGCCGAATACCTCCTCCGCCTCACCTGCGGCGAGGAATTCGTCGGAGGCCAGCTCCGCCACCGCCGCTCCGACGGTTCCATCGGCTACTTCGGATTCACCGCCCATCTCGTCCGCGAAGACGGTGCCCTCGCCGGCTCCGAAGGCTTCCTCCTCGACACCACCGCCGTCCACACCAGCGAGGAACGCTACCAGCTCCTCTTCGAGCAACTCCTCGATGCCTTCGCCCTCCACGAGCTCATCATCGACTCCGACGGCCAGCCCGCCGACTACCGCTTCCTCGCCGTCAACCCCGCCTTCGAGCGCCTCGTCGGCAAACCCGCCGCCACTCTCGTCGGCCACCGCGCCCGCGAGATATTCCCCTCCCTCGACGAGAAATGGATCGCCCGCTACGGCCAAGTCGCCCTCACCGGCAAGCCCATCCGCATCGAGGACTACTCCGCCGAGATCGGCCGCCACCTCGAGATCGTCGCCTTCCGCCCCTCCGACGCCCGCTTCGCCTGCCTGATCCGCGACATCACCGACCGCCGCCTGCTCGAACAGCAGCTCCAACAGGCCCAGAAAATGGAAGCCGTCGGCCAGCTCGCCGGCGGCGTCGCCCACGACTACAATAACATCCTCGTCGCCATCCTCATGAACCTCTCGCTGCTGCGCAACGAGAGCAACCTCCGCCCCGAGACCGCCGAGTCCATCGCCGAGCTCGAACGCGAAGCCAAGCGCGCCGCCTCCCTCACCCGCCAGCTCCTCGTCTTCAGCCGCCGCCAGACCGTCCAGGCCGTCCGCCTCGATTTCAACGAGCAGATCGAGAACATGCTCAAGATGCTCCGCCACCTCCTCGGCGAGCACATCGCCATCGACGCCAACCTCGCCCCCGGCCTCCCTCTCCTCCTCGCCGACCCCGGCATGCTCGACCAAGTCGTCATGAACCTCTGCGTCAACGCCCGCGACGCCATGCCCTCCGGCGGCCGTCTCCGCCTCGTCTGTCGGC
>CAZXHR010000045.1:5044-23767 GCA_964640465.1 uncultured Opitutaceae bacterium | reverse complement strand
GGGGAGTTTGGGGCACCTTGCTGCGGCGAGCCGCATCGTGGTACCGGGGGGGAAGGAAAAACTAGGCAGGATTAAAACGTGTCGGCGAGCGAACGAAAAGTGAGCGTCCTCCGGATGGCATCCGCCGCCACCGGTCGCGCGAACTCCACCTCCACGCTCCGGGGCTCGTCAGGATAGAGCGCAAAGAAGTTGTCGCTAGCGGTGTGCGCGAGGCCCGGCAGCTCGAAGGCGAAGCGGTGCTGGAACACCGCCGAGGTGAACGTAAGCCGCGCTTTCGTCGGCGAAAGCCGTTTCACGCCGACCCGTGTCTTCCCGCGCGGCAGATCGACGAAGCGCGGCGCCGTGAGAAACACGACCTCCTCGCTCGCCACCACGCCGCCGATCACCAGCTCCAGCCGGAGGTAGAGGTGATCTCGACCGTGCTTCGCCATCGCGACGGCCACATCGAGCGTGCGCTGCTTCACGCTCTCGCCATACCGCAGCGCAACCTTCTGCGCGCCCTTCTGCAGGGTGCGGCCGTCGAGGTGGCAGAGCCGCCAGCGCAGCGTGCCGGCGGCGGGCTGGGGGGCGTCGTACACCGTGTAGAGATGCACCTCGCGCACCGTCGTGCGCCGGTAGTTGCCGGTGATCGCCGTTTCCTCGCCGGGCACATGCGCGCAGACCAGCGCCGGCGCGAAGAACCGCCGCGCGATGTAGTGCAGCGCCTTCCAGCGGCCGGTGAACTCGATCGAGCTCCAGGAGGCGACCGGCCAGCAGTCGTTGAGCTGCCAGTAGAGCGCGCCCATGCAGCGCGGCATGGCGCGCCGGTAGTGCTCGACGCCGACCTGCATGCAGTCGGCCTGGTTGAGCTGGGAGAGGAAGAGCAGCGAGTCCTGATCCTTCGGAAACCGGTACTGGCGCGAAACGTAGTCGAGGATGACCTGGTTGCCGTAGCGGTTCTTCTGGTGGGCGGTCATCGTCCGCCCGAAGACGTTGTTGTCCGCCGCCGGGGCGAACGTGTCCTGCGTCTCGCGCGAGGAAAAGCTCTGCATGCCGAACTCCGAGGCGAAACGGAAGGCGTGCAGCTCGTAGTCCTTCACCGGCTTGCGGGCGTGCCACACGTCCCAGTAGTGCGTGTCGCCGCGCGCCGCACCGGCGGCGTGGTCGGCCGCGGTGTCGCCGCGCCACGGCGACGACGGCCAGTACGGCGTCACGGCATCGACTGCCGCCACCGCCTCGGGCAGCGCGCGATGGAAGAGCGCCTCGTACTCGGCGTAGGCCTTGCGGTCGGCGGGGAAGACATGGGCGTTGCAGCCGAAGACTTCGTTGTTGCCGCACCACAGCGCGAGGCTGGCGCGGTGCCGCAGCCGCCGCACCTGGTACGCGGCCTCGTCGCGGCAGCTGGCGAGAAACGCCTCGTCCGCCGGGTAGAGCGTGCAGGCGAACATCAGGTCCTGCCAGACAAGCAGCCCGAGTTCGTCGCACAGGTCGTAGAAATCCTCGCTCTCGTAGATGCCGCCGCCCCAGACACGGACCATGTTCATGTGCGCCAGCGCCGCCGCGCGCAGGTCGCGAGCGTAGTCGGCGCGCGTGAGCCCGGCGACGAAGCTGTGCGCCGGGATCCAGTTGGCGCCCTTGGCGAAGATCGGCCGGCCGTTCACAACGAACTGGAACGACTCGCCCCACTCGTCCTTATGCCGGTCGAGCGCGATGGTGCGCAGGCCGATCTTCCGCTCCCAGCGGCCGAGCTCGCGCCCGTCTCCACCGACCACGTCGACGGTGAGCGTGTAGAGCGGTTGCGCCCCCTGCCCCGCCGGCCACCAAAGCCGCGGCTGCGGCACGGCGATCTCGGCGCCCTCGCCCACTGCGACGGGTTTTCCGTCGAGCGTGAGCGTCCAACGACAGAGCGCGAGCTCGTCGTCGCGCGCCAACTCGGGAGCGAGAAACAACGTAACCGCATCGCCCTCGGGCGCCTTCGCATGCACCTGCGTCACCAACACGCTCTCGACGCGGTTGCCTGTCCAGCCTTCGAGCCGGATGTCGCGCCAAATACCGGAGGTGATAAACCGCGGCCCCCAGTCCCAGCCGAACTGGCACTGCTGTTTGCGGATGCGCGTGCAGCCGCCGACAGGATCGTTGAACTCAATCGGCGGCCGGTGCTCCGGCCGCACGGCGGCGATGTACTCCGGCGCGGAGCCGAAACGGACCAGCAGCTCGTTGCGGCCCGCGCGCAGGAGTGGCTTCACGTTCCACCGGTAGCCGATGAACATGTTCTCGGTGCGCGCGACCTCGCAGCCGTTGAGGACGACCGTCGCCAACGTGTCGAGACCGTCGGCGACCAACTCGACAACCTCCTCGCTGCGCAGCGCGGCCGGCACCGTGAAGCTCGCGCGGTACTCCCACTCGTGCGCGCCGATCCACTGGAGCTGTTCCTCGTTGCTGCCCCAGAACGGGTCCGGGATCAGCCCATGGCGCCGCAGGTCGGTGTGCACACAGCCGGGCACAACGGCGGCACGCCAGGCGGAGCGGCGGGTGACATCGCGGAAATTCCAGGCAGCGGAGGCGAGTGGCAGTGTTTTCATCGGTCGAGGAAACGAGCCCGGCGCGTCACGAAAAGCGGCGAGCCAGCCCCGTCGACAGCGGGAATAGCTCGCTTGTGAAAGGTCCCGTCGCCCAGCGCAATCCCGCGCTCTGCCTTGAGCAAAAGTTCAAAGTGGCAAACACGCATTCTTCATTGCGCCTCCTTGCCGCGGCGCGCGCCAGCCCGATACTCGCGTGTTCTTCGCAAGCTCAGCCGCATCCCACGCCCTCCCCTATGACGTTCCTCCGCGCCCTGCCGCTCGCCCTCCTCGTCGCGTCGCTCGCGTCCGCCGCCCCGGTCGAGTTCTCCTTCGCGCTCACGCGCACCGCCGGCGATCCCTTCGCCCGCGAAATCTGGGCCGAGGTCGCCACGCCCGACGGCCGCTCGCTCCTCCTGCCCGCCTACCACGTGGGTAAAAACGTCTGGGCCGTCCGCACCCGAGCGGCCGCGATCGGCGAATACAAGCTCGGCGCCGTCTCCGAGACCGCCGCCGCCGGCCGTGTTGCGATCGAGGCGAAGCGCCGCGGCTCCGGCACGTTCGCCGTGCGGCAGATCGACAGCCCCCGCGGCCTCATCGGCATCGACCCGCGCGACCCGCGCCGGCTCGCCTTCGCCGACGGCACTCCCTTCGTCCCTCTCGGTGCCAACCTCGCCTGGTCCGAGGGCCCGCGCGAGCGCTTCTTCGAGGACGGTTTCGCCAAGTTCCAGCAGGCCGGGTTGAACTGGTCGCGCGTCTGGATGTGCAACTGGGGCGGCACCAACCTCGACTGGACCCAGGACGACCTGGAGCCCTCGCCACGCATCGGCCAGATCCACCCCAAGGTCGCCGCTTTCTGGGACACCATCGTCGACTCCGCCGAGCGCCACGGCATCTACTTCCAGCTCGTTTTCCAGCACCACGGCCAGTGGAACACCGGCGCCAACTCCAACTGGGCCTTCAACCCGTGGAACGCCGCCGTCGGCGGCTTCCTGAAATCGCCCAAGGAGTTCTTCACCGACGCCCGCGCCCGCGCCCTCACCAAGCGCAAGTACCGCTACATCGTCGCCCGCTGGGGCTACTCCGCCTCCATCATGGCGTGGGAGCTCTTCAACGAGGTCATGTGGACCGACTCCCGAGCCGGCACTGCCGAGGACAACGCCGCCGTCGCCGCCTGGCACGCCGAGATGGCCGACTACGTCCGCAGCATCGACGTGCATCACCACCTCGTCACCACGAGCGACGACTATCTCGACCATCCGCTCTACGCGAAGATGGACTACTTCCAGCCCCACCAGTACCCGGCCAACCTCCTCGCCGGCGTCCGCCACTTCGACATCCCCTCCACCGTCCTTGACCGCCCCATCTTCTACGGCGAAGGCGGCGAGGACAACGTCCCCGAGCTCTCGGCCGAACAGAAGAAGGACGCCTTCTTCGGCACCGCCATGCTCTGGGCCGGCACAATGAGCGAGGGCACCATGCCCACCCAACTCTGGTACACCACCGCGTACATGAAGGGCGGTTACCTGCCCGAGTACGCCACCCTCGCCCGCTTCTTCCGCGCCAACGGCCTCGACCGCCGCGCCGACCTCGCGGCCTTCACCACCGTCGTCGAAACCGCCGAGCATGTCCCGCTGCGCATCCTTCCCGGCCACCACTGGCACAAGGCAACCAACCCCACCATCGTCCCCGCCCTCGACGGCAGCGAACCCGCCGAACTCGCGCTTGTGCCCCACACCTTCGTCAGCGCCAATCCCGACCACGGCCAAGCCTACCCCGGCCGCCTCACGCTCCGGCTCGACTACCCGCGCGCCGCCACCGCCACCGTCCACATCTCCGCCGCCGGCGGCTACGGCAGCGGCCTGCGCCTGCTGCTCGACGGCACGATCGTCGGCGAACGCTCCTGGCCCGCCACGTCCGACAAGTCCGCCCACACCAAAGGCGTCGACTTCGCTTTCCCCGTCTCTGCCGGCGTACACACCCTCGTGCTGGAAAACCCGAACGGCCCCGACTGGTTCGAACTCGGCTCCATCGACACCGGCCTGACCTGCTCGCCCCTGGCCGTCGTCGGCCGCCGTGCCGCCGACCGTATCGTCCTCTGGCTCTGGCACCGCGAAGGCATCTATACGAAGACCGGCGTGCTGCCCGTATCCGGACAAGTCGTTCTCCACGATCTTCCCGCCGGCACATGGCGCGTCACCTGGTGGGATCTCGCCTACGGCGAACCACAGCCCGCCACCGAGATCGTCCACGCCGGCGGCGCGCTTCGCCTGCCCACTCCGCCCATCGGCCGCCACGCCGCCGCCTCGCTGGAGCTGGTGAAGTAGTCCAACGCCCCGGCGCGCACATCATCACCACGCCGGGAAGCGTCACACAACAAGCGCCCTCTCGCCCGAGCTTGTCACGTATTACGTGACAAGCTGCGCCCCCCGGCTTGAGAGTGGACAGAAGAAGCGGGGCTACTTCGCACCCTTCGCCGGCGCGTCGTCCGTCTTGATGCCCCGCACCTCGCCCTTTGTGATGTGCCCGATCAGCTTCTACGCCTGCTCGTCGCCGGGATTATGCCGCGAATACTCGCGCAGGTGATCCAGCGCTCCGTCCTTGTCCCCCTGCGTGAGCAGCGCAAAACCGAGCGCGTAGTGCGCGTCGGTCACACCAAGCGCCAGCGCCTTCCGCAGATGCTCGATGCCATCATTCTGGTGCGCGGCGGTGCTGGCGAGAAATCCTCCGAGATAGAAGTGCGCGATGCGGTTCTCGGGCTGAAGCTCGATCAGCCGCTCGTAGGAGCGGATCGCGCGGTCGGCACAGCCGCGGAAGTCGAGGTTGTGCCCCATCGCGTTGGCGAAGCCGTCGCGAAACAGCAACGCCGGCTCGTCGGGCCGCTTTTTCAGCGTCTTCGCCAGCTTGGCCAGCAGGGTCTTCAGCTCGCCCTCGATCTTCGCCCGCTCGTCGGCGTTCGCAAAGTTCGGCGGGTAGTACTTCGCATGCACCGCCACCCGGTCGAGCACGGCGTCGAACTCAGCCCACTCGGAAACCGCCTTCGGCTCGGCTCCCGTGGCCTCGCCCTTGGCGACGCGGACCTTCACCGCCGTCGTCCCCGCTTCGGCGCCCTGCTCGAACTCCAGCTTGTACTTCTCGGGCCTCAGTTTGCTCAGGGCCGTCGCCAGCCAGATGCCGCGCAACAGCGGCGTCTTCGGATCGGCGAACACGGTTTCGAGATGCTCGACGATCCGGGCGTCCTCGCGGCCGTTCGCCTCCAGCGACCACATCGCGGCGCCGAACATGGCGTCCGTGTACGCCGCCGTGCGGTCCGCCTCGGTCTTTTCACTCGTCGCGTAACGCTTCGCCGCGCCGGAGTACTCGCCGAAATCGAGGACCGAGACGATCGGGTCCAACGCCGCCGTGTCGCCTGTCGCAAAATACCAGCCCCAGCAGAAATCCAAATCCTCCGCCTTCTCGATCCTCGTGGCGCCGATCGCCGGCGGCTTGCGCTCGATGTATTCGGCGTGCCCGCTCGTGCGCAGGATCTCGCGCGCCTCCCGCGTGTCGCTCAGCCAGAGGATGTCGAGAAGGTGCGGCAGTTGCGCGCCAGGGGCGTTCGACAAGTCGTCCAGCCGCCCCTTCAGCAACTCGGGGTGCCGCCGCAGCACCTGGCTCACGAACGACACCGTCGGCGCGATGGCGTTCTCGTTCTCGAGCAGCTTCTCATCCACGGTCTTCTTCCAGAACGCGTCGAACGGCGCCGTGTCGTCCGTCCGGTAGAAGCTCTTCATCCACCGGCTCGTCTCCTCCTCCGAGGTGGCGCGCAGCAGACAGCAGCAGAGGGCAAAGCAGAGGGCAAGGGCGGTTCTCATGGGGCGAACCGATGCAGTCACCGAACAACCACCACGTCTAGCCGGTTTCTCCGGTGAGCGCTGGCCAGCCCGCGCGTTGAGCCCGCCACGCCTACAGCCCCGCTTCGAGCGCGGCGGCGAGTTCGGCCGTTGTGAGCGGCAACGGATTGCCCTTCATGCTGCTCGCTGCGGCGGCCTTCCCGACGAGCCCCGTCACATCGGCCCGGCACACACCCCAGGCGCCAAGTCCCGGGATCGCCAGCTTTCGGCTCAGCTCCGCGCAGAACGGCGCCGCATCGTCGGCCGTCGCCGCCGGGTCACCGGTCAACCAGCACGCGACCTCCGCCAGCCGCGCCAGCGCCGGATGTCCCGGCGCCCGGGCGCGCAGCGCAGCGAGGTTGACCCGCAACACCGGCGCCAGCAACGCCGCGCACACCGCGCCGTGGGGCGCGGCGAAGGCCCCGCCGATCGGCCCGGCGAAACCGTGCACCGCGCCAAGGCCGGCGTTGGCCAGCGCCATGCCGCTGTAGAGCGCGCCGAGCGCGACATCGCTGCGCGCAGCGATGTCGCCCGGCTCGGCGCAGGCCCGCGGCAACGCCCGGGCCACCCGGCCGATGCCGTCGCGGCACAGCGCATCGGTCATCGGATGCGCCCGACACGAAAGGTACGGTTCGATGAGCTGCGTGAGCGCATCCATGCCCGTGGCGGCCGTGGCCGCGGCGGGCAGACCGAGCGCGAGTTCAGGGTCGACCAGCGCCACGCGCGGCAGCATCGCCGCACTGCGCAGGCTCACTTTCACCCGCGCCTCCGGTACGGAGAGCACGGCGTTGCGCGTCGCCTCGGCACCGGTGCCGGCCGTCGTCGGCACGGCGATGAACGGCAGCGGCACACAGGGAAGCGCCTTCCCGCGACCGACGATTTCGAGGTAGTCGAGCGCCTCGCCCGGGTTCGCCGCGAGCGCGGCGATGGCCTTGCCGGCGTCGATCGCACTGCCGCCGCCGATGGCGACGACGACCGTGCAGCCCGCAGCGCGCAACCGACGCACGCCCTCCGCGGCCAGCGCCACAGTGGGCTCTCCCGGCACCGCCAAGACCTCGACCGAGTCGACTGCTGCCCGCAACGCCGCGAGCACGGCGGCATGCCGCTCCGGATTCGCACCGGTGACGAGGAACACACGCCGACCGAAACCCGCGGCAAACGCCGGCAGCTCGCTGCGCGTCCCGGCGCCGAACACGATGCGCTGGGACGTGGCGAACTCGAAGCGCGACGGAGTGGGCAACTGCGCCGCCGGCTCGGTGCGTTTCGCGGCGCCACCGCCCACGCCGGCACCGATGGCGTCGTTGCGATTACCAGCCGGCATCTTCGGGGAAAACGTTCGAAAACTTCACGCTCGTCCGCGGCGCGGCCATCATCGGCGCCACCGCATCGCGCCAGGCGGCGTAGTGGGCCGTCTCCTTGTGGCGGGCCGGAGCCTCGGCGTTGCGATACACCTCGACGAGGACAAAGCGCGTCGGGTCGTCGGCCTGCTGGCACACGTCGAATCGCGCGATGCCGGGCTCCTTCACGCTCGCGCTGGCGTTGGCGAGACTGGCGGCCCGGAAGGCGGCGATGCTGTCGGGTTTCACCTGGACATGGACATGAACGATGAGCATGCCGGCGAGGTTGGCAGTCCGCGGGCGATTGTCGACCCGCGCGTGCACAGGTCATGCATGGGCGAGCACAGCTGAAAGCCGCGCGATCCCGTCAACGCATACCAACACGGTCCCAGATCGTGTTTCTTTCCAGATCGACCCGCTTTTCCAACCGGTCTCTCATGGAGAATACCCCTTGAGGAAACCCGGTTCCGGCCGAGTAATCGATAGCCATCCCTCATGCCCGCATCGCTGCTGCAATCCATCACCGCATTTCCGCCCGTTCTGGCCGTCGCCTCGGCGCCCGGGGGGGTATCGTCGACGGCGGGGTTCATCGGCTGCATAGCCGCACTGGCCGTAGGCTTGGGACTGGGATGGTTCGCCAGCCGCCACCTCGGCCATCGTAAGCCCGCGCCGCAGCCCGCAGCTAAACTCGAACCGGGCAGCGCGGGAAAACTGGTCGAGCAGCTCCCCATGCCCGCGACCATCGCCGCGGCCGACGGCCGTTGGGAAGCGGCCAACGCCATGGCCGACCAGTTTTTCACCACTCGCAACCTCTCCTCCGACGATGTCACCACGCCGGAGCTACTGGAGCACATCCGCCAGTGCGCCCGCACCCACGAGTGCGACGACAATTGCGACCTCCAGTTCGGCGAACTCTGGATCGGCTGGCGCCTCGCCCCGCTCTCCAACGGCCGCGTGCTCGCCCTCCCCGCCGACATCACCCTCCAGAAACACCAAGAGGCCATCGTCGCCCGCGAACGCGACACCGCCCTCCATGCCGCGCGCATGACCTCCGATTTCATCGCAACCCTTAGCCACGATATCCGCGTTCCCATGAACGGCGTGCTGGGCATGGCCAACCTCCTCCTTGAGTCCGGCCTCAACGCCCAGCAGGAGGAGCTCGCCCGCACCGTCGTCGAGAGCGCCGAGAGCGTCATCACCCTCACCGACGAACTCCTCGACCTCGCCAAGATCGAGGCCGGCAAACTCGAGATCACCCCTCAGCCGGTCGAGCTCGACACCCTCGTCGAGGAACTCGTCCGCGGCCACGGCGCCCGCGCCGCCGAGAAGAACATCGATCTGTACTGCGACATCGACCCGATGCTGCCCGCCCAAATCTACACCGACCCGGTGCGCCTGCGGCAAATCCTCGGCAACATCCTCAGCAACGCCCTCAAGTTCACCGACCGCGGCGAAGTCTTCGTCCACGCCGGATTCGAATCCTCGCCCGATAATCCCAACGTCGGCGAGATGCGCTTCTACGTCCGCGATACCGGCATCGGCATCCCGCAGGAGAAACGCGACAACCTCTTCAAGGCCTTCAGCCAGGCCGACTCCTCCACCTACAACCTCTACGGCGGCACCGGCCTCGGCCTCTCCACCAGCCGCAAGCTCGCCGAGCTGATGGGCGGTCGCATGTGGTTCGAAAGCGAAGCCGGCAAGGGCAGCACCTTCCACATCGCGCTGCCCTACCATCCCGTAGAGGGATCCAAGCCGCCCGACTGGACGCAGAAACACATCCAGGTCGACGGCCGCGACATTCTCATTGTCGAGGACAATCCCCGCCTCGGCGCCCTCCTGCGCGACTGGATCGCCCGCTGGGGCGGCCGGCCCAAACTCATCGAAAACGCCCCCGATCTCGTTCCCTGGCTCGAAGCCGGCGGCCGCTGCGCCGTCGCCCTCGTCGATTTCGACCTGCCCCACGCCAACGGACTCGCCGCCCTCCACACCCTCGCGCAGCAGAAGTCGCCCCCGCGCCTCGTCGTCCTCTCCGCCCGCCCGCCCGAGGCCAAGCACGGCATCGAGAATCTCGATATACTGCTCAAGCCGCTCTTCCCCGAACCCATGCTCGAGTGCCTCTGCCGCCCGCCCCGCGCAGCCGCGCAGAAGGGCCCCGCCCGCCCGGCATCGTTCAACCACTTCGCCAGCCCGGCTCCCGCAGCCCCCGTACAACCAGCCCCGGCAGTCGTCACCCCGGCCCCGCTCAGCGCCGTTAAACCCGCCACAGCGCCGCGCGCCCGCGTCATCGTTGCCGACGACGATCTCGTTAACCAGAAGGTCATGCGCACGTACCTCGAGCGCCTCGGCTGCGACGTGCGCCTCGCCTCCAACGGCGTCGAGGCCCTCACCGTCCTGGCCGCCTACCCCTGCGACGTCCTCTTCCTCGACATCATGATGCCCCGCATGGACGGCATGCAGACCGTCCGCGAGATCCGCCGCAACGAGCAGGAGGAGCACAACGCCGGCCGCCCCATCCGCCGCCTGCCCGTCGTCGCCATCACCGCCAAGGTCATGCCCGGCGACCGCGAGGCCGGCCTGGCCGCTGGCTTCGACGACTACGCCACCAAGCCTATCAACGACGCCCGGCTGCGCGAATCCCTCCAGAAATTCATCCCCAGCTTCCAGCCTCCCGGTCCCCTCGCCTCCAGCACCCCGCAACTCGCCGCCCAACAAGCCCCTCTGGTCGAGCGCTCCCGCATCGACGAACTCAGTTCCGGCGACAAGGACACCGCCCGCGAGATCGTCGCACTCTTCTTCGAGCGCATGGAAGCCCTCCTGCCCGATGTCGAACGCACACTAGCCGCTGGCGACCTCGTCGAAGCCCGCCGCCATGCCCACACCGGAGCCGGATCCTGCGCCACCTGCGGCATGATGCAGGCCCAAAACGTCATGCGCCGCCTCGAACGCTCCATCGAGGCCGGCCAGCTCGACCACACCGCCGCCCTCATCGCCGAAGCCCGCAAGATTCTCGCCGCCACGCACGCCGCATGCGACGAGCTGTTGCCCAGCTGACCGCTTCCAGTAAGCTGTATCCACTGCCGCGCCGGCATCAGCCCACTCCGCCACACGGCACGCACCCTCTCAACCCGGCCCTCAACCCGCCTGTCTCGCTGCCATGAAAAAGGTCCTGATCATCGACGACGACCAATTCATCCTGAAGGTCTACCAGAAGAAATTCGAGACCGAGGGTCTGGTCGTCGAGGTCGCCGCCGATGCCCCCGCCGCCCTCGATACCCTCCGCAAGAGCGTCCCCGCCCTGATCCTCCTCGACCTCATGCTCCCCGGCATGAACGGCGTCGAGTTGTTGGGCCACATCCGCACCCTGCCCGGCTGCGCCGAAATCCCCGTCATCGTCTTCTCCCACAGTTTCGACGAGAAGCTCCTCGACGCCGCCCGCTCCGCCGGAGCGATCCAGTGCCTCAACAAGAACAGCATCAGCCCCAACCGCCTGCTCGAGATCGTCCGCGCCGCCCTCGCCGCAGCCCCTTCCACCGTGCCCCCACCGCTCGCCGCCGTCACCATCCCGCAAACTGCAGCCCCCGCGCCGGGTTCGCGCGACGAGATCCGAGCCCAGCTCGCCCGCGACGCCATCACCATCGAAGCCCGCCTCAACACCCAGGTGCAGGCCTTCGCCGCCTCCGCCCTCGGCCCGCAGCGTATCGCCACTCTCGAGCCGCTTCACACCAGCTTCGCTCTGCTCGAACGCGACGCCAACATCGCCTCGCTTCCTCGCCTCGCCCTGCTGGCCCGCGGCGTCACCCTCATGCTCGAGGACCTGCATGAGCACCCCGACGAGATCACGGCCATCAGCTTCCGCACGCTCGCCCGAGCCGTCGAGGCCATCCCCACGCTCTTCCTCCCTCGCCCGAACCAGGAATTCGAGCCGCCCGCCCTCGCCCTCGTCGTCCACGCCCAGCGCGGCGTCGCCCCGCTGCTCGCCGAGGCGCTCCGCCAGGCCGGCCAGCCCGCCGTCGCCTTCCGTGACACCGCCACCGCCCTGACCTTCATCGAGGACAATCCAGTCGAGCTCCTCGTCGCCGACCTCGATCTCGCGCAGCCCACCGGCGGCGATTTCATCCGCCGCTGCCAGGCCATCCCCGGTCGTGCGCACCTGCCCGCCGTGCTCCTGAGCAACCAGCCGCCCGCCGGCACCACCGTGCCCAACTTCCTTCTCGCGCACCAGGTTCTCAACTACCCCTTCACCGCCGACGAGGTCGTCGTCAGTGCCATCTCCCGTCTGGTCAAACGCGCCTGAGCCCTGCGCCGCGACTCAGCGGCTGTTCGTCGCAGTCGACGCTCCAGCGCCCGTCGTCGCCGCGCTGAGCGCGGCGATGCACCCCGCACCCGGTTTCACGTGGACACGGCCGGAGCAGCTCCACCTCACGCTCCGTTTCCTCGGTGACACGCCAGCAGCGCGCATCGACCCGCTGCGCGACCGCCTCCGCACCATCCGCGTCGCCTCGTTCATCCTCCCCGTCGAAGGGCTCGGCGTCTTTCCCCCACGCGGTCTGCCCCGCGTGCTCTGGTGCGGCATCGGCAACGGCCATCCCCACCTCCATCAGCTCCGCCAGCGCATCGACGATGTGCTTCTCGCGCTCGGTATCGACTGCGACCTGCGCCAGTTCGTGCCCCATTTCACGCTCGCCCGTCTCGCCCCCGCCGCCCGCTCGCAACTGCCGCACTGGCTGCATACCCACCGCGATCTCGCCGCGCCACCATTCCGCGTCGACCGCTTCACGCTCTACTCCAGCAGCCTTCTTTCCGCCGGCGCCGTGCACACGCCCCTGGAAGAGTATCCGCTGATCGGTTATTGAGGCCCTCGCAACTCGCCCGGGGCCGGGGCGCGCCCCCCGCGGCGGCGCTCCACGGCAATGAAAAGCCCGGCATCTCACGATGCCGGGCCTGGGTTGAAACTGTGCCGATTCAGCCGGCGGCAGGAGCAGCCGGGGCGGCTGCCGGATCCGCGGCCGCGGACTCGCCCTTGAAGCTGGCCTTGGCCTGCTCAAGGCTGTCGAAGAACGCCCAGTTCTTCGTATCTTCAAACCCCTTGCACTCCTTGATGACGATGGCATTGCCGACGAGCACGTACTGGATCGAGACCTCGGTGCACGACTGCATGAACGAGAAGAGCAGCTTGATGACCGGCATGTCCAAGCTCTTGAGCTTGCTAATGTCGATGATCGACCGGCCGACACCATTGTCGACCGCCCCGGAGATCTTGCCCTTCATGTAACCGGTCACCTCGTTGATGATGACAGGGGTCATGGTCTCGGGCAGCCGCATGAGCAGCGTGTTCTCCTCGATCGCGAAATACCGCAACGAGGTGTCGAGGTTCATCGCCTTGGCGATGCGTGTCTCGAGTTCGGAGAACTCGATCGGCTTGGTGATGATCGCCGAGAATCCGACCTGTAGCGCCTGCTGCTGAGCCGCCGTCTCCGTCTTCACGACGAGGGCGAACACCGGCGTAAACTTCGTCTTGATGTTCGTGCGCAGCATCCGGAACAGCGTGAAACCGCCGTCCTCGGGCAGCGACAGGCTCGACATCACCAAATCCGGGATGCTCTTGCCGCAGAAATCGATCGCCTCACCGGTGGTGCTCACGCCATGCACGCGCCACGGCGTGTGTTTCAGGCCTTCCTGGATCTGCTGCACGATCGCCGGCTTGTCCTCGACAACGAGGATGTCGGCCGGATCGAAGATGGTCTTCGTGCGCTGGTTGGCCTCGCTGAGCGGTTTGATGTCGATGATGCGCATCACCTTCTCGACCAGAAGCTCCTCCTTGAAGGGCTTCACGATGTAGTCGCGCACGCCGATCTTGGCGATCTTCAGCACGTGCTCGCGACCGCCTTCCGCCGTGAGCATGACCACGGGGATGCTCTTGAGCAACGGGTCTGACTTGAGCTTGGTCAGCATCTCGACGCCGTCCATCACCGGCATGGTGATATCCAGCAGGCACACGTCGGGGGCTTCCTTCGCCGCGACCGCCAAACCCTCGACTCCGTTGGACGCCTCGAGGATTTCGCAATCGAAACCCTTGAAGGCCTTCTTGACGATGATGCGGACGGTCTTCGAGTCGTCTACGGTGAGAATCTTGTAGCGCATGAGAAGAAGGAGAGTCGGGGTTACTCGTTGTACTGAAGGAGCAGGTCTGCGGTCATTTTCCGCCCATCGGCTTCGAACTGGTAGACGTGACGTAGTGCGTTCGACGCTGGCTCGATGGTGAAATTGCTGCCTCTCAGAATGGAAGGGATGGTAAGGTTGCAGGGCAGCCCCATGTCGCACAGGGCATTCTTGAAGCCCCCCACCGTCATGTTGGTGAGTTCGCCCACGGCGTCGTTCACGACCTCGTCGCCTTCGGCATCGATGTCCTCCGGCGACAAGCCGACGAGCTTGCACGTGACCAGTTTCGCAAACTCGCTTTCGAGATGAAGGTAAATCAGGCCGTTGATGTCGCCGATGAAGCCGACCGCACCGACCACAAGCGGCGAATTCTGGCTTAGCGGCGGCGGTTCCTCGCCGGGGTGGTCGTCCGAGACCCATACCAGCTTCGAATTGAGCGCCAGCATGGTGATCAACACATCGGACATCGCTTTGTTAACGAGATCGCGAAGGACGGTATCGGAGATGGGTGCGGCGCTTGGCATGCGGTTGCGGAGGAGGGTCTTGTCCGCTCGCTGCTATAATCGGCCGATTTGGCGCGGCTTTAGCGCGATTTGCCAATTCCGCAAAGCCTCGGCGATGAAAGCTTCAACTCTGCAAACAGTCCCGCATCGCCGACGTCCGCCGGCGGCTCACGCACAGCGCCCTCCACCTTCATGCGGCAACTCAACCTTGTCCGCACGCCAGCGGCGCTTCGCCGCCAAATCGGGGCGCAGCAGCGCACACTGCACCTAGCACTGTGCAATCGCGCATCGCGCCGCCTCACACTTGCGCAGCCCGGCAGCGGCCCACAACGCGTAGACGCCTCCCTGCTCAGCGACCGCCCGGTTGGCCACCAATACGCACCTGATAGCCTTTCCCCAGCGCCCAGTTGCGGGCGGCTTTGCGATTGTTGAAGAGGATCGAGGTAAGCGGATGGGCGTCGCTGGCGCTGACCAGGCGATAGTGTCCGTCCGCGATTGGCGAGACCACGGCCTCGCGAGTGGGGTATGAGGACATCGGATCCATCGCCGGCTACTATCGGCACCCGCCCCAGCACATCCAACCATCTGCACCCATTTGAGGAAACAACCCCTCTCCCGCCCCACGCCCAGCCACGAGCCGACCGCTCCCATGGAAACTCCCCCATCTCCGCCCTGCCGCTTTCCCTTTGCCTGCCCCACGCCCCGAAGCCACGTTCTCGTCCTCACTCCGATGCCACGCCTCAGCCGCAAACAGCTCCTCGCCCACCTCAACCGCCGCCTCCGCTGGACCGACCTCGACCCCGCCTACCTCCGCCGCCTCGTCGCCATGGCCCGCGACGAGGACCTCGCCGGCGCCGGCCGGCGCCGGCGTCCGCGCCGCACCGGCGATGTCACCACCCTCGGCCAACGCCTCACCGGCCGCGGCACCGCCGACCTCGTCGCCCGCGAAGAACTCGTCGTCTGCGGTCTCGGCCTCGTCCCGCTCGTGCTCGGCGCCTACGGCTGCGGTTGCACCGTGAAACCCCGCGTGCGCGACGGCGCCCGCGTCCCAGCCGGCACCATCGTCGCCACCCTCGCCGGCCCCTCTCGCGTGTTGCTCCAAGCCGAGCGCCCGCTCCTCAACTTCCTCCAGCGCCTCTCCGGCATCGCCACCGTCACCCGCCGCTACGTCGACGCCCTCGGCGACAGCCGCACCCGGCTCCTCGATACGCGCAAGACCACCCCGGGCTGGCGCATGCTCGAGAAGTACGCCGTCGCCTGCGGCGGCTCCACCAACCACCGGCTCGGCCTCTTCGACCGCGTGATGCTCAAGGACAACCACCTCGCCGCCGCCGGCGCCACCGCGGGCGAGCGACTCGCCGCCGCCGTCCGCCGCGCCCGAGCCGCCGCGCCCGAGCTGCCCATCCAGGTCGAGGTCGACTCCATCTCCCAGATCCCGCCCGTGCTCGAAGCCGGCGCCGACATCATCCTCCTCGACAACTTCACCGTGCCCCAGCTCAAGGAGGCCGTCGCCCTCATCGGCGGCCGCGCCTTCACCGAGGCCAGCGGCGGCGTGAATCTCCGCACCATCCCCGATCTCGCGCCCCTCGGGCTCGACTACATCTCCACCGGCGCCCTCGTCCACCACGCCGCCTGGATCGACGTGGGCCTCGACTGGCGCGAGTGAGACGTTGCGCCAGCGTCGAACGGAGAATGCAGAACGCAGAACCGCCGCCCGACCTTCTTCGCGCCTCGTTCAACTTTTCCCCGGTCTGCCCTCTACCTTTCTCGTTCTCAGTTAGGTCCTCCGCCCCATGCCCCACCCCGCCGAGACCGAAACCATCCTCCTGCGCGAGTTTCTCGCCGCAGGAGACGGCTGCGTCTCCGGCGCCCACTTGGCGAAAGTCGTCGGGCTGAGCCGCGTCGCGGTGTGGGGTCATCTGCACCGGCTCGAGGCGGAGGGTTTCGCCTTCGAGCCCGTCCACAGCCGCGGCTACCGGCTCACGGCTCGCCCAAGCGCGCTCAACGCCACACTGATCCGCGCCCTGCTTCCCCCCGGTACCCCGCCGCTGCGCTACCTCCCCAGCGTCGACAGCACCAACGAGGAAGCATGCCGCCAGCTGGCCGCCGGCGCCCCCACGCCGTTCGTCGCCCTCGCCGCCGAGCAGACCCGCGGCCGCGGCCGCTTCGGCCGCACCTGGCACAGCCCCGCCGACTCGGGCAATCTCTACCTCTCCGCAGCTTTCCGTCCCAATCTCCCGCCCGATCGGGTTGCTCTCTTCACTCTCTGGATCGGACTCAACCTCTGCGAACTTCTCGCCACCGAGACCGGCGCCGCGCCGCAGCTCAAGTGGCCCAACGACCTCCACTTCGGCCCGCGCAAGGTCGCCGGCATGCTCACCGAGACCCGTGGCGACGCCGACCAGACCCGCGAGCTCGTCTTCGGCCTCGGCCTCAACGTAGCCACCCCCGACTCCGCCTGGCCGCGCGACATCGCCGCCCGAGCCACCACCCTCGCCCGCGAAGCCGGCCGCACGCTCGATCTCAACGCCATCGCAGCCAAGGTCGTCGCCGGCGTGCTCGCCGCCGCCGCGCGCTTCAGTTCGCCACCGCCGTCCTCCGCCATCGCCAAACTCTGGCGACAGCACGACCTTCTTGCCGGGAGAACAATCGCCGTGCGCCAGGGCTCCGAGACGCACACCGGAGTCGCCCGCGGCATCGATGAAGACGGGGCACTCCTCCTGCGCACATCGGCCGGCCGTACGCTCCACCTCCGCGCCGGCGAAGTCACGCTCCACGCGGATTAGCCTCCCGCTTCCGGTCCCCGCCACCGATTTCCCGTTACAGAAGCTACGCCAACAGCGTCGGACTTCATCGATCCGCGACAAAACTGAGACCAGCCCGCCCGGCGGGCTGGTCCCGCGACAGGCCCGCCGGCGGATCGTCGGCCAGGCCTGCCGCATCAATCAACGGTTACGGCAGGATCTCGACCCGACCGCTGGCGATGTCGTAGCGAGCCGCCACGACCTTGACTTTGCCCTCCTTCACCGCCTCGGCGAGGATCTCCACCTTGGTGGCGAGGGTCTTGGCCTCGTCGGTGGCATTGATGCGCACCGCAGACTCGACCACATCGCCACCGCTCTTGCGGGCCTCGGCGACGGCCGGGGCGAGCGATTCGGCGATGCTGTGAAGATGTCCGGGCAACTCGCCGCCGGCAGCGGCTGCCGTCACCGCCCCGCACTTCGTGTGGCCGAGGACCACCACCAACGTGGTGTGCAGATGCTCGACCGCATACTCGATGCTCGCGATCACATGGTCGTCGAGAAGGTTGCCGGCATTGCGGATCACGAAGATGTCGCCCAGTCCCTGGTCGAACAGGATCTCGGGCGCGACACGCGAGTCGGCGCAGGTCAGGACCACGGCGAAAGGATGCTGTCCCGAGACCAGTTCGTTGCGGCGTGCAACCGTCTCGTCCGGATGGGCGGCGGCGGCGGCAACAAAACGTTTGTTGCCCTCGCACAACCGCGCCAGCGCCACGTCGGGCGTGACTGCCGCGGCGGCATCGGAACCGAGGCCGCGGGGCAAGGCCAGGAGCAACAAGGCGGCGACAACTCCCATGGAGCGGAAGGTCTGAGTTACTGTGTGCATGCGTTGTGTAGTCATACGTTCGGTCTGTGCGGCGCCGGGCCCAAGCCCGTCGGGAGCCCGGTATGTCCGGAACTTGCTCGAGCGCGCCGCTATTCGACCATCAGTAGTTCTACCCCCGAGTCAGTCGCTTGTAGAACAGGGAAGTTGCCGAGTCGACCTTCGCATATGCTGACCTGAATCGGCCTTTTGCCTATGCACGCGTGTGCAGCGCCAGCCGTTTCCCGGCATTGCCCTGCCACCGTCGCCCACGGCAGACTGCCGCACATGCCCGCGCTCCAGTTAATCCCCGCGCCTCGGAACATCCGCTACGTCCGCGGTGCGTTCCCCCTCTCCCACGCCGACCGCATCGTCCTCCCCGACCGCGTCGGCCCTGCCACCATCGACACCGCCGAGCGCATCGCCAACGAGATCGCCGCCCGCACCAAGCGCACGCCGTTCATCACCTCCACCACCGGCACCATCGTCTGCACCCTCGACTCCGCCGCCGCGCCTCAGAGCTACACGCTCGCAATCTCGCCCACCGGCATCGCCATCGCCGCAGCCGACGACACCGCACTCTTCTACGCGCTCCAGACACTCCTCCAGATCGTCCGCCAGTGCGCCGCCGAGCTCCCCGCGCTGCGCATCGCCGACCGCCCCGATTTCCCGGTACGCGGTTTCTACCACGACATCTCCCGCGGCAAGGTTC
>CAZXHR010000045.1:0-5034 GCA_964640465.1 uncultured Opitutaceae bacterium | reverse complement strand
CGCGCTCAAGCCCCCCCCCGACCGCAGGGCCGGCCCCGCCCCGCTCCCAGCCGACGACATCCTCGCCCTCGACGAACACTGCGCCCGCCACCACATCGAGCTCGTCCCCTCGCTGAGCACCTTCGGCCACTTCTACACCGCGCTCGTCGCCCCGCGCAAACAACACCTCAACGAGTACGACCTCGACGGCTCCGCGCTCCCCTTCTCCTGGTGGGATCGGATGGGCCACTACACGCTCGACTGCCGCAACGCCGACGCCTTCGCGCTCGTCGCCGAGATGATCCGCGAGCTGCGCCCACTCTTCCGCTCGAAGCATTTCAACCTCTGCTGCGACGAGACCTTCGACCTCGGCAAGGGCCGCAACGCCGCCTTCGCCGCCAAGCACGGCGTCGGCCGCCTCTACGTCGACTTTCTCAAGAAACTCTGCTCCGTCGTCCGCGCCGAGGGCGCCGTCCCCATGTTCTGGGGCGACATCGTCGGCAATCACCCCGAGCTCGTCGCCGAGGTTCCCGCCCGCACCGTCGCCCTCGACTGGGACTACTCCGCCGACCTCCACGACACCAAGAGCGCGCTCTTCAAGAAAGCCGGCCGCGCCTTCTACGCCTGCCCCGGCTGCTGCGGCTGGGACCGCTGGATCAACGACCTCGACACCGCCACCGCCAACATCCTCGGCTTCGCGCAACGCGGCCTGCGCACCGGCGCCGCCGGCTTCCTCAACACCGACTGGGGCGACCGCGGCCACATCAACGCCCTGGGCAACAGCCTCCACGGCCTTCTCCTCGGCGCCGCCGCGTCGTGGAATGTCCGTGGCACCGGCGCCGCTGCGTTCGACTCCGCCTTCAACGCCCTCGAGATCGGCGACGCCTCCGATTCCTACGCCCGCCTCCTGCGCGAGATCGGCTCGGCCGCCATCGTCCCGTGGAAGCAGCTCGTCCTCTGGTTCGACCCCTCGCCGCACCGCCCCGCCACCGACTGGGACGCCGCCACCGGTCTGCCCACCGGCATCCTCGCCATCGACCCCAAGCAGGCCTTCGCCGCCTACGAGAGGATCGAGAAACTCCGCGCCAAGCTCGCTCGCGTCGCCGCCAACTCCCGCCCGCAGGAAGACCTCGTCCTTCTCGAATCTCTCGTCGGCGCCCGCGGCCAGGCGCTCATGCAGGCGCTCGGCGGACTGCTCGTCTGTTTCGCGAAGAGTCAGAAACTGCCACGCAGCATCGACGCCGCCGAGATCGCCAACGAGCTGCGCCGTTTCGAGTCCGACGTATCAGCCGTCTGGCATGCGCGCAACCGCCCGTCCGAGTACTTCCGCGTCCGCGCCGCGCTGCTCGAACTCGCCCGCCGCCTCGACCGCGCCGCGCTCGGCATGCCGCTGCTGCAAACACAGCGCGCATTGCCGGACTGATACCGGCATTACTGATCTCAATCACCGTCGTGCGCCCCGATGCGTAGGGCGTAGCTTCAGCCCGCCCCGGCCGCTGGTGAGCTCAACTCGGTTTGCCGCAGCGAGTCTGCCCGGTCGGCCTGAAGGCGCGACCTACTCGTTGGTGTCACCACGATCTCCTGCTAATCACCGCAGGGGAGCAACAGCCGCCGCTCAGAGCCGGCGGCGAAGCTCGTCGTAGAAGCGTTCGTGGATGCCACCATAGGGCCGCACCTTCTCGTTCTGGAACATGCCGCCGGCACCGGTGCGCTCTTCCACTTGGTCGCGCACCTCGAACTGCACGTCGCAAGCGCCATCGGGCAGAACCGAGATGACCACCTTGCAGTTGTGCTGGCTGGCGGCGCGGAAACTATCGTCGAGCGCGATGCGTCCGTAGGCCTCGATCACACCATCCTTCTCCTTGGCGCGGCGGATTGTGTAGCCCATCTCGCGCAGGGCGGCCACGGCGGCGGGAAACACCTTCGCGGACGGCGCCTCCACGACCTGCTTCACAGGTGGCGGCGCGGCGAAACGCTCGGAGAGCGGCTGGCCGACGCTGTCACAGCCGGCAGTCGCCAACAACGCGCCGAGGGCGCACACGAGGGGAAGAAGTCGGGTTTGCATGGAAGATGAGAGCGCTCGGAGAGGGACGTGTTCCGCCTCACGCCGGCTGCTGCTGCGAGATGCAGTGCAGCGAGCCGCGGCCCCAGATCAGGTAGTAGCAGTCGAGCGGCACGATCTCGCGGCCGGGGAAACACGCGGCGAGGATCTCGCAAGCGCGGTCGTCGGCCTTCGGCTGGCGGAACGTCGGCACGAGCACGGCGCCGTTGAGCACGAGGAAGTTCGCGTAGCTGGCCGGCACGCGCACGCCCTGGAACGCCACGCGCTTGGGCATCGGCAGTTCGACGAGGTCGAAGGACTTGCCCGCCAGCGTACGCAGTTTGCGGAGGCGGCGGAGGTTCTCGTCAAGCGCGGCGAAGTTGGCGTCGCGCTTGTTCGCCTCGACCATCGTCACGATGCCGTCGGTCTTGAAGAAGCGCGTAAGGTCGTCGACATGGCCGTCGGTGTCGTCGCCCACGAGTCCGCGGCTCAGCCAGTGGATCGTCTGCACGCCGAGGAAGTCGCGGAGGTTCTGCTCGATCTGCCCGATGTTGAGCGTGGGGTTGCGGTTCGGGTTGAGCAGGCACTGCTCGGTGGTGAGGAGCTCGCCCGCGCCGTTGACGTCGATCGAGCCGCCCTCGAGCACCATCGGGCCAGCGAAGCGGCGCACGCGCAGCCGTTTGGCGACGAGCGACGGGATGGCGTTGTCGCGGTCGCACGGCAGGTGCTTGCCGCCCCAGGCGTTGAACTCCCAGTCGGTGAGCGCGACCTCGCCGGTGCGGGCGTGCTTCACGAAGATCGGGCCGTGGTCGCGGCACCAGGTGTCGTTGGTCGGGTGGTCGAAGAACTTCACGCGCGTCATCCGCGCGCCGGCGGCCTCGCACAGCTCGCGGGCGCGGGGCTGGAGTTCGGCGGCGGCGTTGATGCGCACCGGCTCGAAGCGGCTGATCGCGGCGACGATCTTCGCGAAGGCCGGCGGGATCGGGCAGAACTGCTTCGGCCACGTCCTGCGTTTGTGGGGCCACGACAGCCAGAGCGCCTCCTGCGGTTCCCATTCGGCGGGCATGCGGTAGCCCAGCGCGGCGGGCGTGGCGGCGGAATCGTTGTTGGAGCGGGAACGGGGCGGGCGTACGGGCACGAGAAAAGGGAGCGCTGCGGTTAGCGGAGAAAGCGTTGCGTGAGGTCGCCGTAGGCGTCGGTCCGGCGGTCGCGC
Organism: uncultured Opitutaceae bacterium; assembly: GCA_964640465.1. Lineage (GTDB taxonomy): Bacteria > Verrucomicrobiota > Verrucomicrobiia > Opitutales > Opitutaceae > CAJCBL01. The sequence goes on along the minus strand of CAZXHR010000045.1, from coordinate 1,801 downwards.
CAGAACGGCCAGTGGCAGCGCAGGTCGTCGAGCGCATCGAGGTCGACCGGCACGAGCAGCGTCTCGTCGGCGGTGGCGGAAGCCTTGGCAAGCAGCTCGCCCTGGGGACCGGCGACGAAGCTCTGTCCCCAGAACTCGAGGCCGTCGCCGCCGGCGGACGCCTCGTGGCCGGAACGGTTCACGGCGGCCACGTAGCAGCCGTTGGCGACGGCGTGCCCGCGCTGGATCGTCTCCCACGCACCATGCTGCTTTGCACCGAGCTGCGCCTTCTCGCTCGGGTGCCAGCCGATGGCGGTCGGATAGAAGAGGATCTCGGCGCCCTGCATGGCGGTGAGGCGCGCGGCCTCGGGATACCATTGGTCCCAGCAGATCAGCACGCCGATGCGGCCGAACTTCGTCTGCCACGCGCGGAAACCGGTGTCGCCGGGAGTGAAGTAGAACTTCTCGTAGAAGAGCGGATCGTCCGGGATGTGCATCTTCCGGTACGTGCCGAGCAACGCGCCGTCGGCATCGATGATCGCCGCGGTGTTGTGGTAGAGGCCGGGCGCGCGGCGCTCGAAGAGCGAGGCGATGACGACCACGCCGCGGCGCTTGGCCAACTCCTGAAACAGCTCGGTCGTGCGCCCCGGCACCGGCTCGGCCAGATCGAAGTGCTTGTAGTCCTCGCTCTGGCAGAAGTACTGGGAGCGGAAGAGCTCCTGCGTGCAGATGATCTGCGCCCCACGCTCGGCGGCGGCATCGGCCTGCGCGAGGGTGCACCGGAGGTTGGTCTCCGGGTCCGCCACGCAGGCATGCTGCAGCAATCCGAGGGTTACGGTGCGCACGGGAAATCCCTCGCAGATCGGGCGCAGCGAGGCGAGGAAACTCGCAGGCGCCCAGCCACATTTCAAAGCCCATGAACGGGCCTCATGCGACCGGGCGGCGCCGGGACGAGGGTCAGTAAACGACCTTGTTGAGCGGGTACTCGACGATGCCTTCGGCACCGAGCTCCTTGAGCCGCGGGATGAACTCGCGGACAACGGACTCGTCGACGATGGTCTCGATGGCGACCCACTCGGAATTCGTGAGCGGCGAGACAGTCGGGTTGCGCAGGGACGGCAGCGCCTTCACGACGGCATCGAGCGAGGCCTTCGGGAGATTGAGCTTCAGGCCGACCTTGCTGCCAGCTTCAAGCGCGCCCTTGAGCAGCATGGCGATCGTCTCGATCTTCTTGCGCTTGGCGGGGTTGGCCCAGCTGGCCTTGTTGGCGATGAGCTTGGTATTCGTTTCGAGGAGGGTGTCGACGATGCGCAGCTTGTTCGCACGCAGCGAGGAGCCAGTCTCGGTGATGTCGACGATGGCGTCGACGAGATCGGGCACCTTCACCTCGGTGGCGCCCCAGGAGAACTCCACGTCGACCTTCACGCCCTTCTTCTCGAAATAGCGCTTCACGGTGCCGACCAGTTCGGTGGCCACGCGCTTGCCGGCGAGGTCGGCGGCGGACTTGATCGGCGACGCCTCGGGCACGCAGAGCACCCAGCGGGATTTCTGGGCGGACGCCTTCGAGTAGATCAGGTCGCAGACGTCGACGACATCGGACTCATTCTCCAGAATCCAATCCTGACCGGTGAGGCCACAGTCGAAGAACCCATGTTCCACATACCGGCTGACCTCCTGGGCGCGGATGAAACGGCCGTCGAGCTCGGGGTCGTCGATGGACGGGCGATAGGAGCGCGAGCTGGTCGTGATTTTGAACCCGGCCTTGGCGAACAGGTTCTTGGTGGATTCTTCCAGGCTGCCCTTGGGCAGGCCCAGCATCAGG
>CAZXHR010000044.1:0-23768 GCA_964640465.1 uncultured Opitutaceae bacterium | reverse complement strand
GACCTTCAGGTTATGAGCCTGACGAGCTACCAGACTGCTCCACCCTGCAATAGGTGATGAGGGGCGGGAACGTGGGTCGCCTGCACGGCGCTGTCAACGGCCTTTTTGGCCGTTTTTCGATTTCCCAGAATACCACGACGCCAAAGTCGTTTCCCCGCCGCAGACGCGGCTTGCCGCCCTCGGGGCCCGGCCGCTTAAATCCTCCGTTTAACGTTTCCGCTTTCTCCATCGATCATGCCCAGTTCGCTTGCTTCTCTCCTACACCAAAGCCTCGACTTCGCCGGTTTGTTCCCGCCGGCGTCGCTACCCGCATCCGAGGCGCTGCGGATCTTCCGCCAGGAGCAGTCGGCGAACACCGCAGGGATGCTGGCGCGTTTCGTCTGTCCGATGATCCGCCTTGAGGAGACCGCCAACAATGCCGGGACCGGCCAGCCGCTGGTCATCTCAGCGCTGCCGCGCGGGGGGAAGAACGCCGGTGAGTTTCTTGCCAACCTCGAGACCGATCTGGCAGCCATCCGTCGGCTAGCCCAGCTGCATGACGGCGCGGTCGCCATCGATACGATCGAACTGCGTCCGCCTGCCGACGCACTGGAACCCGCTTCCCTTCGCAAACTGTTGGCAGCGATCGACGCGCTGCTCGTTCAGAAGGCCGGCAATGTCCGCCAGGTTTTTGTCGAACTAGCGCCCGCCCCTGCCCTTGCCAGCCAACTTGCCTTGCTGGCCGAACAGTCGATGCCGGCCGAAACCGGGCGGCCCTCATTCGGCTTCAAGCTGAGGACGGGGGGCAGCGATGCCGCCTCGGTGCCCTCCTCCGCGCTTACCGCCACAGCCATCGGCACAGCAGCCTCGCTGGGTCTGACGATGAAATGCACCGGAGGGCTGCACCGACCACTGCGAACGGCAACCGTCACCGGAAGCGCGCCGATGCATGGTTTCATCAACCTTCTTTTCGCTAGCTCGCTGGCCGCAGCCGCCCCCATCGAAGCGGCTACCCTGGAATCGGTGCTGGATGAAACGGAGTCGGCAGCCTTCGTCTTCAACGGCAGCACCGTGAGCTGGCGTGAGCGTAAGCTCACGACGGCGGATATCGCCACCGCTCGCAAGCGGCTCCTGGTCTCATTCGGCAGCTGTTACGTCGAACAGCCGCGAACCGAACTGCAAAAGCTCGGTTGGTGGCCAAAATCGGCGCCGGCGAAGTCGGCGCTGGTCGCCAGCAATTGAGCCGTCGCGAGTAAGCCGGCGAAGACAAGGGCGTACCACGTGATTCGGCTCCCCGTTTGGCGAGCCCAGTGAATCGTTGGTGCTGGCCCCCCGCCAGTGAATCGCCGCAGAGACACCGCTCACGGCAACGCCCGTCGGCTAGCTGGGCCGTTTCAGGCGGCGTCCTTGTCGACATCCGCCGCCGCAGTGGCGAGGCGGACCATCGGCTTCTTCTTCCCGAGCACCACCGCCCGATCGATCACCACCTCGGAGACGCCCTGCCGGTGCGGGACTTCGTACATCACGTCCAGCATCAGTTTCTCCAAGATAGAGCGAAGCGCGCGGGCACCGGTCTTGAGCTCCATCGCCTTGAGCGCGATCTCGTGGATGGCATCGCGGCTGAAACGCAGCTTCACCCCGTCCATCGCGAAGAGCTTCGAGTACTGCTTGATCATCGCATTTTTCGTGCGGAGCAGGATCTTCTCAAGGTCGGCGATGGTGAGCGCGTCGAGCACGGAGACGACCGGCAAGCGGCCGATGAACTCCGGGATCATGCCAAACTGGAACAAGTCCTCGGGCGCGATGGAGCGCATCATCTGCTCGGGCGTGAGTCGTTCCTGGTCGGTAGCAGAGCCGTAGCCGAGGACACGGTGGCCGGCGCGGCGCTGGATGATCTTGTCGAGCGAGACGAAAGCGCCACCGCAGATGAAGAGGATGTTCGAGGTGTTGACCTGGATGTATTCCTGATTCGGGTGCTTGCGCCCGCCTTGGGGCGGGACGCTGCAGGTCGTGCCTTCGAGGATCTTGAGCAGTGCCTGTTGCACACCCTCGCCAGACACGTCGCGGGTGATCGAGGGGTTCTCCGACTTGCGGGCAATCTTGTCGATCTCGTCGATGTAGACGATGCCGCACTCGGCGCGTTTCACATCGTAGTTCGCCGCCTGGAGGAGCCGGAGGACAACGTTCTCCACATCCTCGCCGACATAGCCGGCCTCGGTGAGCGTGGTGGCGTCGGAGATGGCGAAGGGCACGTCGAGCACCTTCGCCAACGTGCGGGCGAGCAGCGTCTTGCCTGAACCGGTGGGACCGACGAGCAGGATGTTGCTCTTCTCCACCTCGACATCGCGGAACTCGGCCGTGAGGTCGTCCTGCAACTGCGGGATCGGCGCGTTGCGGTTGGCGTCGAAGGAGAGGCGCTTGTAGAGGTTGTAGACGGCGACGGAGCGTACCTTCTTGGCGTGGTCCTGCCCGATCACGAAATCGTCGAGCACCTTCTTGATCTCGGCGGGTTTGACGAGGCGGAAGGTCGGCCGGGCTCCCTCGGGCGCTGCAGGGGTCTTGAGCTCGCGATCGATGATCGTCTTGCAGACGTTCACGCAGGAGTCACAGATGTAGACTCCCGGCCCGGCGATGATCTTGCGGACCTCCGACTGCGACTTGCCGCAGAAGGAGCAGAGCGTCATGCGCGAGGATTTGGCCATCGGGTAGAGGCGCGACCGCAGCGCGAGTTTATCTGGGGGATGAAGACGCTCAGGCGACAGCCTTGAGCGTGCTGGCGACTTCGTTCTTGGTCTCGAAAACCTTGTCGACGATGCCGTAGGCCAAGGCTTCCTGCGCGCTCATGTAGTAGTCGCGATCGGAGTCCTTCTCGATCTGCTCGATCGCCTTGCCCGAGTGGCGGGAGAGGATCTCGTTGAGCTTGCTGCGCCAGCGGAGAATCTCCTTGGCTTGGATGGCAATATCGGCCGTCTGGCCGGAGGCGCCACCACTGGGCTGGTGGATCATGACGCGGCTGTTGGGAAGGGCGAAACGTTTGCCCTTCGTGCCGGCGGCGAGCAGCACGGTCGCCATCGATGCGGCCATGCCGATGCAATAGGTCACGACATCGCACTGCAGGAAGTTCATCGTGTCGTAGATCGCCATGCCCGCGGTGACGGAGCCGCCGGGCGAGTTGATGTAGACGTGGATGTCCTTCTTGGGGTCCTCCATCTGGAGGAACAGCATCTGCGCGATGACGACGTTGGCCACCTCCTCGTAGATCGGCGTGCCGATGAAGATGATCCGGTCCTTCAACAGGCGCGAGTAGATGTCCATGCTCCGCTCGCCGCGGCCGGTATTCTCGAGAACGATCGGGACGTAGTAGCTCACGTGTGGTGGTGGTGGCTGGTGACTGAAGCGCGGAGGCCTCAGGCCTTCGCGGGCGCGGTGACGACCGTAGCTTGCGAAACCACGAAATCAAGGGCCTTGTCCAACAGCAGTTGCTGCTGCATGGCGCGCACGCGGGTACGATCCTTGCCCAGCTCCTTCACGAGCTTCTCGGGACGCTCGCCGGAACGCATCGCCTCCATGCGAATGAATCGATCGTAGTCGACGTCCGCGAGCTCGATCTTCTCCTCGGCGGCGATGCGGGCGAGGACGAGCTGGACCTTGGCGTTGCGGGCCGCGGCCTTGCGGGCGTCCTCGAAGAGCTGCTCCTTGTTCTTCTCGAAGGCATCCTGCGGCACGCCACGGCGGAGATTCTCCTCCATGAAACGACGGAGAATGCTCTGCGTCTCGGACTCGATGAGACTCTGGGGGACCTCGAAATCGACACCGGCGGATAGCTTCTCTGTGATCTGCTGTCGCTGGGCGCCGCGGTTGTCCATCTCCTTGCGGTACTTGAGATGCTCGCGGGTGCGGGTCTTGAGAGCGTCGATCGACTCGACCTGCAGGCCCTTCAGGAAGGCCTCGTCGAGCGCAGGCAGGACCTTCTCGCGCACCTCGAGCACTTCGACGGCATAGACGGCTTCCTTGCCGGCGAGCTCGGTCACGTGAAAATCGGCAGGGAAGGAAATCTTCACGTCCTTCTTGTCGCCCTTCGAAACACCGGTGATCTCCTTGCCGAGGCCGGGGATCAGGCCCTCGTTACCCTCGACCTCTTCCCAAGTCTGTGGGGCCTTGCCGAAGATGGCGCGGTCCGGTACGAGCTCGGCCACGGGCTTGTCGCCGATCTTGCCCTCGTAGGAGAGCTTCACGTAGTCGGCCTTCTGGGAGGCGCGCTCCACAACCTTGAAATCGGCGCGCTCGGCGCGCATGCCCTCGATCGCGGCGTCGACCTCGGCATCGGTCACGTCGACGGGGGCGATCTCGGTCTGGAGACCCTTGTATTCGGGAAGCTTGAACTCGGGGCGCAGGTCGACGGTGAGCGTGACGGCGGCCGACAGGCCCTTCTCGATCACGCCTTCCTTCAAGTCGACCAAGCCGAACACCTGGAGCTTCGACTGCTGGAGGCCGTCCTCATAGGCCTTGTTGACGACCTTGGACTTGAACTCGCCCTCGATCTCCTTGGCGAAGCGCTTCTCGACGATCGCCGCCGGGACCTTGCCGGCCCGGAAGCCGGGCAGGCTCGCGACCTTCGCGACTTCAGCCACCACAGAGCGGTGAATGGCCTCGACTTCGCTCTTGTCGAGCGTGACGACGAGGGTCTTGCGGGAAACGGAGACGTCTTGAATTTCGATATTCACGGCGGAAATCGGGAGCGTTGGGTTCTAGGTGTTGAATTGGGGAAAGTACGCGGCGGCCAAATTCGCGGTCAATCCCCCTTTTCATTCAGGCGCACTGTTCCGACACACTGCCCCTCCAGTCCTTGTTGCGCACACCGGATCACGTCCCAGCCCGATCACGGCGTCTTCTTCTCGGACTGAGCCGCGCGCGCAGCATCGAACAGCAGGTCGTGCCAGCCCTTCCCGTCGAGTCGTTTCATCGTACCGCCGAAGCGCACCGGCGAAACGAGCAGGATGTAGCCCTCGCCATCCTTCCGCGCCGACAGCAAGCCGGTCTCCGCCAGTCGTGCCGCGAGCGGCCCGCGGAGTCCCACCTGCAGATCGGCCTCCAACGGTTGCTCCTCGAGCGGCAGGTCGGGCACCGCCCCGAGCCGGCCAGTCCCGGTAAGAATAAGGTCGGGCGTGGTCACCGCGATATCCGTCAGCCGCCACGTGCGATCCGCCTCGCGAACAGCCGTCACCCTCGCCTGGCTGTAGCCGAGCTCGGCGACATCGTACGAGAAATTGAGTACCAACTGCGCGGTCTTCGGGAGCGAGCGGTCGCCCGAGCTGCGCCGCTTGTCCACACTGAACAGTCGCCCCACGCCCGAGACCGAGCCGGACAGGGCGTTGGCGACCGCAGACTCCCGCTCCGGATTCACACCACCCAGGTCGGTTTTCAGAAACCGCACGATACCCGACGAACTCGTCAGCCGATATTCTTCGCGGGTATGCGCGATCAAGTCGGCCCAGTCGCTCCCGCTGCCCGTGACCGTGGCCGCCAGCGCGAAACGCCCCGAGACCACTGGCTCAGCTCCGGCTTCGAGCGGGGGAAACAGCTTCGTCGCCTCCAGCTTGTCGGTGCTCCCTGTCGCGCTCAGTCGATACGGAGCGGATGCGGTCCGGTCGAATGCGATGCTTCCTTCGAGCGCCACCGGGCGCTTGGGCCCCAGATCGCCGCGCCCACTGCGCAACCGCAGGCAGTCGCGCTCGAGCTCGAGTACGCCGCTCGCGTTGTCGAGCGCTTGGTCGCCAACTCGCAAATGCGCGAACGAGAACCGCACGCGCCCCAGCCAGTCACCCCAGAACGGCACCGGTTCGCGCCCCACCGCTCCGTCCAAGAAAAGGGCTCTGGCCGCCATCGCAGGAGCGACTAGAACACGCAGCTGTTCGAGCGCCACGCTCTCGCCGGTGAGCTCGACATCCGCCGGCATCCCCGGCTGCCCGCTGAGCAGCGCATCGACGCCGAGTTCCACCGTATCCGTGCCGATGGCCAGTCGCACCGGCCCGGAGATCCGTCCCGCGCCGCCCGGGTTGATCCGCCCCTGTACGGTGGCGCTGAGCGTGCGCGACGGATCGCGGCCGACGGCGTTCACACTGCCAGCGAAAGTGACGATGCTGCCAAAGCTGGCGGAAAAATCCCCCGTGGCGTTCCCGTCTTCCTCGAACCGGATCCCGGCGAGGGCCGGCAGGGACACCAACGACTCCAGAGCGACGCTCCACTTTCCGGTTACCGACAACGCCCCACCCGCCCCGTTGGGCTGCGCCACCGTGCCATCCCAAGTGGCGAGCTGCCGGCCGGCGCTGCCGACAACGAGCGGCGCACACCGCAGCTGCCAGCCGTCGGACCCCACCTCGGCCTGCCACGTCAGCGACAGGTCGAGTTTCTCCCCGAACAAACGCTTCTCCCGAAGCACGGATACATCATGGATCTCGAGCGGTACTGTCGAGCGGAGCGCAACCCCTCCGTCGGCGGCCCGCAGCACGAACGCGCCGGTGAGCGCGCCATATTCGACGCCCCATCCCGACAGTCGCCCCGCCACCCACTCCCGCGGCAGCCCCGCAAGCGTGCACTCCACCCAATCGGCACGAGGATCGCTCGGTTCCAGCGCACCAGTGCCGATGTCGACGCGGAACGGCTGTAGCGCACGCACCGTTCCCACAGGACGCGCGCCGGCGACAGCCACACTCAGGCGGTCGACTCGCACGACATCGCCGTCGCGAGTCAGATCGAAACCGGTATCGAGCGTCACCTCGCCGAGGCGTTCCAGCTCCGGTTTCAGTACCCCGAGATGCGCCGCCACCACATTCGAGGTGCCGGTAACCTGCACATGGGAAATTCCTCCCCTCGCCGCAAACGTCCCCTCGCCCACCGCCGCAAACGTCGGCAGAGATCGCCGCCCTAAGAATAGCGCCAGATCGGTGGTTGCCGCATCGACCTTCCACGTGCCGCGAACCGGGCCTTCCGCTCTCGGGAACTGGGCACAGACGCTCGCGAGCGGCCGCGCGTTCCGCGCCACGGCCAGCGTGCAAGCAACGCCGTCCGGCGTGCGCTCGGCCGCAAGTTCCGTCGCGAGTGGTGGCAGCTGCACCGCACGCCCCTCGGCCTGCATGTCGCCCTTCAACCCGATGCGCGCCAGGCGGCCCTCGGCATCGAAGTGAATCGCCAGGCGTCCGCGGAACGCGGCGCCGTCCACCGGCAACGTCGTCCCTCTGAGAACCGCATCCGCCGTGACCTCGAGCGCGCACTCCCGCCCGACCGCCAGCCCGCCGCCCTTCGCGACGATGTGCAGCCGCACCGGCGGCAGATCCGCGCTCGCCGGCAGGAGGACATGGCCGTCCAGCTCGATCTCCTCCACCGAGATCCCGGCGGGCAACGCCCACAGTCCCAGAATCGCACCGAGGGGCCGCACCAGCTCTCGTTTCTCCGCTGCTGCGCCATCTGCGACGACGTCCGACATGGCAGCTTTTCGAAGCTGCTCCCGTCGGCTCAAGTCGAGAGTCCAGCCTTTGGCAACCAGGCTTTGGATTCGGACATCTCGGCGTAGCACAGCCGGCGTGACCGGCATCCTGGCCGTCAACGACGGGACCACCAGCACCGCACCGTCGTACTGTAACCGAAGGTCATCGACATCGGCCTCGCCGAAGCTCGCGGAAACCGACCCCAGCGACGAGCGCAGCCCAGGCTGTCGCGCCAAGATCGACTGCGCCACCAGCGTCTGCACAGTCGGCGTGAGCGACAGCGCCACCGCCAGGCCGGCCAGCGCCAGCACCGACAACAGTCCGATCAGGAGACGACGAAGGTTCCGTTTCACGTGTGAAGGGGGAAGCCGTTCGGACCGCCCGAAACGGCTGCGGTGCCATCGCAACGCATGCCCGCCCCCGAGCCAAGCCCGCACCGGTGCCGCTGCCATCGCGGAAAGGCGTCGCACCAGCACCGGGAACTTCCGCTTCGCCGGGATTTCTGTATTCTGCCAATCTCGCACACTATCCCCTCTGCCCCATGCAACGTCGCCAATTCCTCCAGCGCACCGCCGTGATCGGGGCCACCGCACTCGTCGGTGCGCACCTCATCCCCTCGCCCCTCGCCGATCAGACCGAGTCCGCCCCACCGTCCAAGCCGGCCGCTCCCACAGGGACAACTCCGCCCGACATCGCCGTCGTCACCGGCTCCGACACCTTCGCCGCCACGCTGCGCGCCGTCGAGCTGGCCGGCGGCATCAGCCACTTCGTCAAACCCGGCGCCAAGGTCGGCCTGCTCATCAACGCCCCGAGCTGGTGGCGCAAGCCCGGCTCCTTCACCTCGCCCGACGTCACCCTCGCCGTCCTCCAACTCTGCCTCGACGCTGGCGCCAGCGAGATCGCCTACGTCATCAATCCGGCCTCCGACTACTGGTCGCGCACCACGCTCGGCGCGAAGTATCCGAAGCTCACCGCCGCAGCCCGCAAGAATCCCGGCGAGTGGGCCGAAGTGGAGATCCCCCGTGGCGTCGCGCTGAAGAAGGCCAAGGTCAACCGCACCGCGCTCGACTGCGACGTGCTGATCAATCTCCCCATCGTCAAGCACCACGCCGGCACCGGCTACAGCGGCTGCCTGAAAAACTTCATGGGCGCCTGTCACCGCGATACCAACCAGTTCTTCCACAGCGGCTCCGGCGCGAAGGGCGAGTACGAGGACATCGCTTTCCTCTCCCAGTGCATCGCCGACGTGAACCTCGTGCGCCGCCCCGACCTCAACGTCTGCGACGGCTCCGAGTTTCTCCTCACCAACGGTCCCGCCGGCCCCGGCGAGCTCAAGCGCGCCGACAAAATCATCGTCGGCGCCAATCCCGTCTCCGCCGACGCCTACGGTTGTACCCTCCTCGGCCTCGCCGCCGACAAGGTTGCGATGATCGGCATGGCCGCCGCACACGGCATCGGCGAGCCCTCGCTCGCCAAGCTCGTCGTCCGCGAAGCCACGCTCTGAGCGCGCCGCGTCCCCGCCTACTTCCCTACTGGAGAGCGCCGCTTCGGCGGCGGCGTTTGAGCACATCCACATTCCGAATCATTCCACCCATGTCCACGTCCCGCTCCGCGCGACTGCTTGCCACCGCGCTCTGCGCCACCCTCGCCATCGCGTGCAGCGCTGCATTCGCAACCGACGCCCCTGAATCCATCGTCGCCAAGCTTCAACCGGCCGCCGGTTGGACCGCGCCCGAGCCGGCGCGTGTCGCCGCGGGCACCGGCCTCTTCGAGCTCATCGACGGCGGTGCCGAGCTGTACCACGAATTCGGCTTCAAGCGCGCCGCCTCCTGGTCGCTGGAGACCGCTGAGCGCGCCAGCATCCAAGTCGAACTCTACGAGATGACCGACGCTGCCGCGGCTTACGGTGTGTGGTCCCTCATGCAGACCGGCACGTACACCCGCGGGACGCTCGGCCAAGGCTCGCTGCGCTTCGGCTACTACGTCGCCTTCTGGAGCGGCGCCTACTTCGCCAGCGTCACCGGCGCCCGGTCCGACGCTGCCACGCAGGCCGAGGTCGACCGCCTTGCCGCGCAGCTCGCCGCCCTGCTGCCGCGCGATGGCAAGCTGCCCGCGTGGTTCGAACAACTGCCCTCCGCCGGTGCACGGGAGCGGAAATACTTCCGCGGGAGGATCGGCCTTTCGAACATCGCCGCCGGCTCGGCCGCCGACTTGGTCGAAGGAAGCGAAGGGCTCTTCGCGGAGTACCCCGATCGGCAAGTCATCCTCTACCACTTCGCCACCGAACAGGAGGCAGCACGCCAACTCGAGGCGGCACGGAATAGAACCTCATCGCGCCCCCTCGCCGCCGGCGGCATGCAAGCGCCCGCGATCACCCGATCGAGAGTCGACCTACTGGTGACCACCGGTACGGGCTCCGGGAAATAGAAACGCGCCGCCGGCGATCGGCGACGCGTTTGGGAAAACGGAGGGATGGCCCCTCGTTCAGTCGAGGATGTAGCCCTCCTCGCCGTGCTCGGCGACGTCGAGACCCGCGGTCTCCGTCTCGGGATCGACGCGCAAGCCGCCCACCGCCCAGCCGGCGACCTTCGCCAAGACAATCGTCGCACCCACGGACCAGAGCAGCACCAGGCCGCCGGCCTTGAGTTGCTCGATCCAGAGCGTATGGCCCACGAGCGCGGCAATCGGCCCGTTGGCAAGGTTCGGATTGGCCTCGGCCGTGGCGAGCACGCCGGCGAAGATCGTGCCGATCGTGCCGCCCACGGCGTGCACGCCGAAAGTATCCAGCGAATCATCGTAACCGAACCGCGCTTTGAGATAATTGCAGGCGACAAACGTGGCCGCCCCCGCGACCAAGCCGATGAGCACCGCGCTACCGGCGGTGACGAAGCCGCTCGCCGGCGTGATCGTCGCCAGACCGGCGACGGCACCCGAGCAGAAGCCGAGCACGCTGGGCTTACCGCGCAGGATGTATTCCAAGGCCGGCCACATGAAGCAGCCCGCGCCGGCGGCCAGCGTGGTGGTGACGAACGCGTTGACGGCCACACCGTCGGCGGCGACGGCGCTGCCGGCGTTGAAGCCGTACCAGCCGGCCCAGAGCATGCCGGTGCCGACCATGCAGAAGACCATGCTGTGCGGCGGCATGGGCTCCTTGCCGTGGCCGCGGCGGCGACCGAGCACGATGCACAGCGCCAGCGCGCTCCAGCCGGAGGTCATGTGCACGACGATGCCACCAGCGAAGTCGATCGCGCGGATCGCGGCTTCCGGATTCGCCATACCGTTCATCCAGCCGCCGGCGCCCCAGATCATGTGCGCGACGGGGAAGTAGACGATGAAGAGCCAGAGCACGCTGAAGAGCATCACGGCCTTGAACTTCATGCGCTCGGCGATGGCGCCGATCGTCAGCGCCGGAGTGATGATCGCGAACATGAGCTGGTAGATCGCGAAGAGGTTGTGCGAGACCCACTGCGAGTAGTCGGCGTTCGGCGCGATGCCCACGCCGCGCAACAAGGTGTGCTCCAGGCCGCCGAGCACGGCGTTGCCGCGGCCGAAGGCCAAGCTGTAGCCGCATGCCCACCAGACTATGGTGACAACGCCGGCGAGCCCGAGACACTGCGCCAGGATGGAGAGGACGTTCTTGCGGCGGACAAGGCCGCCGTAGAACAACGCGAGGCCAGGCAACGTCATGAAGAGCACGAGAGCGGCGCTGGTCATCATCCACGAGCTGTGACCGGGGCCCGGGCCGGCGATGCGCGACCGCGCGACGCCGTCGGTCGCCCGCGGCGCGTTGTTCATATAGGCTTCCATATCGCCGAGACGCTGTTCGACGGTGGGTTCGGGCAACGTCGAGCCCCCCTCAGCGGCAGTTGCGAAGCTCGGGGCAATCAGGCAGCTGGTCGCGAGCGCCAGCGAGAAGAACAGGGATTTCATGGATGGGACAGGTTGCGGCATACCCGTCGCGGCCCGGTCGTTGCGCACCGCCGTCAGACGGAGGCGCAGGGCGACGGCAGTCGCAGCACCGCCGAGCAAGTGGCGGAGAACGCGACCAACGCCGCAGCGACCGGTCGGAGCAAGTCGACCAGCGTGAGACAAGAATTGGTGGGCGGCGTGGAGCCGGTTCCGCGCCAGTCACCGGTGCGTGCCGCGCGGATGAAATCGTTTCATCGCTACAGGGCGTCGATCCGAAGCCAGCGCACGCCTTAGTCCATGACTATCGGCCGCTTGCTCTGCACACCTGGGTCATGAACATCGTGCATCGATGCCCCATACTTCGCCACCGCCCCTGCCAGATCCGCTCCAGCTGCGCAAAATCGTGCACACCTGGAATCGTGTGTTCTGGGTGGGAATCGTCTTCGCAGCCGGACCGCTGTGGGGGCTGCTTGCCACAGGCCTGGGCATGTGGCGCACGTTTGGGGCGATGGATGGCGACATCGCCCAAGCAGCGCACTCGATCACCAGCGGAGTAAGCATGGCCCTCATCGGCACCGCAATCGGGCTCGGAATCAGCCCCATCGGCGCCGTGCTCATTGTCTTGGCACGCAGCAGACTTGATCGTGCAAAACGCCAGTTGGCGGCGTTCGAAGCTGCCGCTCAGGCCGCGAGCCGGACCTCTGCGCCGAGTGTCCTTACTCGCCCTCGTCCTGACCGATAAGCGAAACGGCGACGCCCTGTTCGCGGTAGAGGTTCAGCTTGTTGCGCAGAGTGCGGATGCTGATCTTGAGGATCGCGGCCGCTTGGGTGCGATTGCCGCCGGTCTTCTTGAGTGCGTCGAGGATGTGCTGCTGCTCAAGGTCGTCGAGCGAGAGGAACTGTTCGTCGCCGGCGGGCGCTGCAGGCGCGACCGGTCCCGGCGCCGGTGCGACGGCCGGCAAAACCACCGCGGGCTCGACAGCCGGCGGCACTACCGCAGCCACCGGTGCGGCCGCGACCGGAGCGACAGCCGGCGCGGAAGCCGAAGCCGCGGTCGCCATCACCGGCAGGTTGAGCAGGCTCGGCGGGATCGGCCGGCCGGCCTCGGCGAGGATCACGGCGCGTTCGACGGTGTTCTGAAGCTCGCGCACATTGCCGGGCCAGTTGTAACCGCGAATCGATGCCACGGTCTCCGGCGCCCAACCGGGCGACTTCACGCCGTGCTTGCGCGCGTAGCGCTTGAGGAAGGCGTCGGCCAGCAGCAGGACGTCGTCGGCGCGTTCGCGCAGCGGCGGCACGTGGATCGGGAAGACGTTGAGGCGGTAGTAGAGATCCTGGCGGAATTTGCCCTCGGCCACGGAATGCAGCAGGTCGCGGTTGGAGGTGGCGAGGATGCGGACGTTGCACTTGATGGTCTTGTTGCCGCCGACGCGCTCGAACTCCTTCTCCTGGAGCACGCGCAGCAGCTTGGCCTGCAGGTGCAGCGGGATTTCGCTGATCTCGTCGAGCAGGAGCGTGCCGCCGTTGGCCAGCTCGAAGCGGCCCTCGCGCCGGTCGGTGGCGCCGGTGAACGCGCCGCGTTCGTGGCCGAAAAACTCGCTCTCCATGAGCGTCTCGCTCACGGCGGCGCAGTTGACCTTGATGAAGGGGGCGCTCTTGCGCGGGCTGTTGCGGTAGAGCTCGCGCGCAACCATTTCCTTGCCGGTGCCGCTCTCGCCGGTGAGGAGCACAGTGGCGTCGGTCGGGGCGACCTTGAGGATGAGCTGTCGCAGCCGTCGCATGACCGGGCTGTCGCCGAGCAGGTCGCCCTCGTCGCCGCTCTCGCTGAGGATGCGGTTGACCTTCACGAGCTGGCCGAACGACTCGGCCTTTTTCAGAAGCACCTCGATGATGTCGGGCGAGAAGGGCTTGAGGAGATAGTCGAAGGCCCCGGCGCGCATGCAGGAGACAGCCGACTCGATCGAGCCGTAGCCGGTCATCATGACGACCAGCGGCGGCTCTCCGGCGGCCATGATCCGCTCGAGAAAATCCTGGCCGCTACCGTCGGGCAGGCGCACGTCGCAGAAGATCAGGTCGAACTTCTCGTGGGTCAGGGCGCCCTCGGCCTCGGCGATCGTGCCGGCCATGGCGACGGAGAACCGCTTCTTGGGCAGGATCTCGCGGAGCGCTTTGCAGACGATGGGCTCGTCGTCGATGATGAGAATCTTTTCCAGCGACATCGCTGCCGCCAAGGTAGGAGTGCGATTCCGGCAAAGTCAAAACCAGTAACGGCGCCTCGTTCGATAGGGAGCACTTTCAGCGGCAAAACGCGCGACAACCGCTCCCTCCTCCGCCAAAGCAATCCGCGGATGTGCCCTGCCGGTGATGCACATCGTAGCGCACGCCCAGGAGCCTTCGCGGTCTGCCCGGTGCGCACAGACGGACGCGGCACGCGCAAAATAGGCGCGCCGCTTCCGGCGCGCCTCGGGAAATCCGTAACTCGGGCTCCGTTCAGGGCTCGCTCACCGCTTCGTCGTAGAACTTCACGATGTCGCGGAAGTTGTCGCCTTCCATGAACTTCATCGCGGTGCGCGGATGCTGGTTGAGGTAGCCCGTGAGCATGTACGGGATCGCAAAGCCCCAGCGCAGCTCCTCGCGCATCGGCTCCACGTTCTTCTGCAACGCCTCGAGGATCGGGCGCATCTTGAACTTCGGGTTGTGCAGGAAGCTCAGCACCAGCTCCATCGGGCAGTTGCCCGAGCCGCGGCCCAGGCCGCCGATGCTGGCGTCGATGTAGTTCGACCCGAGCACGATCGCCTCGATGGTGTTGGCGAAGGCGAGCTGGAGGTTGTTGTGCGTGTGGATGCCGATCTCCATGCCGGCCGGCTTCGTGTACTTCTGGAAACGGTGGACGAGGTCGCGAATCTGCTCGCTGTAGAAGGTGCCGAAGCTGTCGACCACGTAGAGCGCCTTCGCCGGCGACTGCGCGAGCACCTCGAGCCCGCTCTCCAGTTCGCTCTCCGGCACGGTCGAGACGGCCATCAGGTTGATCGTGGTCTCGTAGCCCTTGTCGGTGGCGTCCTTCACGATCTCCAGCGCGGCCGGGATCTGGTGGATGTAGGTGGCCACTCGGTACATGTCGACCATGCTCTTGTCGCGCGGCAGGATGTCGGTGTGGTAGTCCGTGCGTTCGGCGTCGGCCATGATCGAGATCTTCGTGCCGGTCTTCTGGTCGCCGACCACGCGGCGGATGTCGTCCTCCGAGCAGCTCTTCCACACGCCGAACTGCGAACGCGGGTAGAGCCGCGCCGCGCCCTTGTAGCCGAGCTCGCAATAGTCGATGCCGGCGGCGACGTCGGCCTGGTAGATGGCCTGGACGAACTCGAGCGGGAAGTTGTGGTCGTTCATCAGACCACCGTCGCGCACGGTGCAGTCGAGGACCTTGAGCTCGGGGCGGAAGGTGACCCAACCTTTGGTGCCGGTGGGAGTGGAAGGAGCGGGTTGCGACATGTTTGCGGGTATGAGGAGATAGTCGTGCCGCCAACCGCCGCCGCAGGCAAGCCCCGAGGCTGGCGCGTGCCGCATCCGGCCCGACGTTTCTCCGCCATTCGCGCCACTCGTAAAGCAAACCGGCCGCCCCTTGCGGAGCGGCCGGCGCAAACAAAGCAATCGAGCGCGGGAGCAGCACGGGCTATTTGCCCTTCTTCTTCGCGCCGCCGGGCAACTTCTTGAGGCGGTCGCTGGTCTTCGGATGCGTGTTGAACGTCTCCTTGGACTTCGCCGTGTTCGCGTCGACCTTGGTCAGCGCGATACGCAGGCCGTCGGGGGCGAAGCCGGTGGTCTTCGCAAGTTCGTAGCCGTTCACATCCGCCTCGTACTCGCTCTCCTTCGGATAGCCCTTGATAAGGATGCCATCGACAAGCACCGCGGTCCCCTGCTCCACGAGCTGGGAAACCATGGGCAGTTGCGCGAGGCTGCTCCCCGAAACGGCATCGTTGGCGACCGACGAACCGACATCCTTGATCACTCCGGCTCGGTTCGCTTTCCGGATCACTGCCGCAGCATGCCGCAGGTCGGCATGGGAAATCTCATGCGCGAGCACGCCGGCCAGCTCGTCGTCGTTGGCGAGCAGCTTGTAGAGCCCCTTGGTGATGAACACACGTCCGTTGGGCGCCGAGAACGCGTTGATCGCATCCGAGTCCAGAACACCGAAACGCCAGTCCAGACTGTCGCGCTTGGCGTAGCGGGCCAGCGTCTTGCCGACGAGGTTCACGCGCTGAGTGGCGACCTTGTCCTTCCAGATGCCGCCGTAGCGGGCTACGATCTCCACCGAGACGGAATCGCCGATGTCGATCTCCTGCTGGAGCGTGAGGTCGTCCCATTTCGACGCGGTATTCGGATCGGCCGCCTTTTCGACGGTCCGCTCGGCCACGCTCTTGGCGAGATCGCCCAGCCCGAAGGCAAACGCCGCCGAAACGGCACCGAGCATCAGCCCGGAGATGAGGAGTGTGCGCGCTTTCATTCCTGAAACTCTCCCTTCTTGTTCTCCTTCATGTAGGAATCGACGATCGGCTTGGTGACCTTGTGCGCCTCGGCTTCGACCCAGTCGACGTCCTTGCCGGCCGACACCTGGTTGTGGCGCTGCGCGTACTGCTCGGCCTCAGGCGAGAGCGGGCGGGCGGCAGCAGCGGTGGTGGTCGACGAAGCGTCCACCGAGGCGACGCCGGTTGTCTTCTCGGGCTCGGGCTGCTTCTCGGCGATCATCGCCTTGAAGACCCAGCCGGTCTTGCCACCGGCGGAGACGTTCAACCACATGCCGCTCGGAGTGACGGACTGGATCTTGAGGGCTTCGGCAAAGCCGACGGTGCCGGCCACCGCGTCCGATTTCTTCGCCTCGGGATAAAGCGGCGTCCCGGCGTGCAGGCTGTAGACGGTGTCGCCCGCCTTCGGCGCCGCGACCACCGCGGTCGATAGTGCGCCGGCCACCGCCGCAAGGGCGAGCAGGCGCAGGGGTTGGTGCATGTTCATTTGGTGTGCAGTTCGAGAATGGGTTCCCAGTCGGACGGTGGGGGCGAGTCGGCCAGGCGCTGTGTTTCTTCGGCATAACGCGTGGCAAGAAAGTCGTCGGGCCGCAACGTCGCAGCGGTGGCGAATGCCCGGCACGCCTCCGCGAACCGCCGCTGGCAGTAGGCCGTGTAGCCCTCGCCGTACGCCGCGAGGAACCGCCGCGCGCCCTCGTCGAGCGAGTCCGGCTCGCCGATCAACTCGTACACCTCCACCGCCTGCTTCTTGCCCTTCACCTTCAGCTGCGCCACCGGCCGCGTGACCAGCGCGCCGCCGAGCTGTGCCGCCGTCTTCGGGCCGATCAGGATTCCCGTGTGGAACTCCTTGTTCGCGCCCTCCAGCCGCGAAGCGAGGTTCACCGCATCGCCGAGCACGGTGTAGTTGCGCTTCTTGGTCGAACCGACGTTGCCCACGATCGCATCGCCAGTGTTCACGCCGATGCGCATGCCTAGGCGCCTGCCGTGCGTCCGCTCGATCCGCTCGTTGAGCTTGTCCAGCCGTCGCATGCTCTCCAGCGCCGCCCGGCAGGCCGAGAGCGCGTGGTTCTCCAGCGGCTCCGGGCTGCCGAACACACCCATGATCGCGTCGCCGATGTACTTGTCGACGTAGCAGCCGTGCGCGAGCACGCCCTCGGTGAGATCCTCCAGCACGGAGTTAATGAGCGGCACCAGCTCCTCCGGAGGCATCGACTCCGAGAGCGTCGTGAAGTTCGCCAGGTCGGCGAAGAAGATCGTGAGCTCGCGCTTCTCGCCGCCGAGCTTGAGCGAATCCGGATTCTGGACGAGCTGCTTCACCACCGCCGGCGAGACGTAGCTGCCGAACCAGCCCTGGATCTCCTTCTTCCGCGCCCTCTCCAGCAGGAAACTGTGCACCGCCACCGCGCCGAACCCCGCTGCCGCGCCAGCCACCGGCAGCATCGGCGCGAACCAGAGGTTGCCGAGAAACGCCACCGCGCTCCCGCCCAGCGCGAGCACCGCACCGCCGCCGGCCACCAACGCCGGCCGGCCGATCCCGATCCCGCCGCGCGACACCCGGCCGAGAGCAGTCAGGACCAGCGACAGCAGCCCGACCGAGGCCCATGGCCCCGTCTCGCGCAGGAAACCGCCGGCCGAGAGATTCGCATACGCTGTCCAGTGCGAGACCACGCCCGGCTCGGGCGCGCCGCACGGCGTGGCGATGAAGTCGAACGTGCTCGCCGCGTTCACACCGACAAACACCGTGCACCCGCGCACCTTCGCAAACGCATCCTTCACGAGCGCATCCGTCGGCGCCGGCGCCGCCTCGATCGCCCGCACCATCGCCGCGCGGTCCAGGTCGGGCACCGTGTCGGTCACGCACTTCATCACGGCTAGCCCGTCCACGGCGAAATACGACGCCGACACCACGGGCACGCCGCGCGCACGCAACTGTTCGAGGTTGCCACGCCAGCGGAGGAGCGGCTTGCCCTCAGGTGCCCATAGCTCCGGCGCCACGACCGAGGCCAACGCATTCGTTGCCACATAGCGGCGGATCACAGAATCCTCGTCCGGTACGGATTTCACGTAGCCCCAGCGCGGCCGCCCGGCGAAACAATCGGCATTGGCCTCGCGAAAGTCCGCCGACCAGACCACCGGCAACTGCTCCGGCTTGCCCTCGCCCGCGGGCATAGCCCCAAGCGTCGCCTCCGGGATACCGGCGGCAATGGCGCCGAGCATGTAGTCCTGCATCTGGTCCTCCGACTGCTCGAAGAAGATCAGGTCCAACGCGACCGCCTTCGCGCCCGCGCGGTGCAGCGACGCGATCAGCCCCGTGAATGCGTCGCGCGGCCAGGGCCAGCGGTAGCCGTAGGGATCGCGGCCAAGCACCCTCATGGAGTTCTCGTCGATCAACACCAGCGCCGTGTGGTCGGGCAACGGTGCACGAGCCGCGGTCTTGCGTTGGAGAAAGTCGAACCACGCGCGGTCGAGCGAACCCAACGCACCCAGCGCCCCCAGCACGGCGACCAGCGCCAGCGCGATCGCGGGCGCGCCACAGGCGTGCAGCAATTTGCGGTAACCGGAGGGTGAAGCCATGGGTGTAGTTCCGCGGCAAGGCTCGCATCCCCACGCCGCCACGCCAAGCCCGAAGCGGGCAACGGGCCGGAGGCCAGACAGGTGGCCCCGTTTGCCGCCACAGCGGGCGCGGCCAGACACGCGCGTGCCACAGGCGGCATCGGGGTAGAGACCGGCGGCCCGCGGCACATGCGCCCCACCTGGCCTCTTCGAGAGGCCGCCCTCCGCCGCCGTCCCCCGAACTTGTCACGTAATACGTGACAAGTCGGCCTGGCCGCTTACTCGCCCGACCAGAAATCCTTCGGCATGCGTCGCTCCACGGAAATCTCCGAGAAGCGGACACGGCAGCCCTCGCCCACCGGCGACTGCGCGCCCAGGCCGGCGCGCAGGTTGCGCGTCTGTGTCAGCCGGAAGGAGCGCAGCATGTACCATGTGCGTCCGTCGCTCGACGTGTAGAGCGTGAACGTCTCGCCGGGAACCGAGCCCGCGATGCGGAAGTACACGCTGCCCTCCGGCACGGGCATCGAGTTGCAATCGTCGCCCGCGCCGTTGGCGACCACCGAGACCACGCGCGGCGTCCCGCGGTAGTCCATCTCGTAGCAGAACTTCGCGAAGTGCGTGGCGTCGCTGTAGAGCAGCAGCACACCGGCGTCCCATTTGGTGCGAAACTCCGGCTCGATCTTCGCGGTGAGCAGGAACGGCCCCTCCGGCTGGAAGACGACGCGCGGCGAGAGGTCGCGACCGCCCTTGCCGTTGGGCGCAACGTAAAGATCCGTGTTCGCCGGCGCTACCAGCTCGAGCGCGTTCGGCGCGGTCACGCGGCAGGAAATCGCGGTATTCTCGAGCGCGACAGGCCACAGCGAGGCAGGCAGCACCAGCGCCTCCGGCAACAGCCCGCTCTCGACGAGCGCGCGGCCCCAGATCGCGTAGCCGGCTTCCGATGGGTGCGTGCCGTCGGGCATGAGCTCCGGCGCCATCCGGCCCTGCGCGTCCAGAAACCGGGCACTGATGTCGAGGAACGTCGTCTTCGGGTCGCCGGTAAACTCGCGTGCGAGGAGCGCGTTGAGCGCCGTGATCGGCGCGCGGTAGAAGTCGCCGGGCTGGTGCCCGCGCGGAAGCACGCCCATCACCAGCACGTGCGTCTCCGGGCTAAGTGCGCGGATCTTTTCCCGGATCGCTCGAATGCCGGCGGCGACCTCCTCGGGTGTGTTCGCCCGCGAGTGCGGCGTGGCGGCAAAGTTGTTCGTACCGATGTTTAGGACGACGAGCTTGGGCTGCAGCCCCTCGAACTCGCCGTGCTCGAGCCGCCAGAGCACGTTCTGCGTGCGGTCCCAACCGAAGCCGAGGTTGAGCACGCGCCGCGCGCCGAACGTCGCCGCCCACGCCTGCGGACCATTCACGCGGTCCGCCCGCGGAGCACCGGCCCAGAAATGCGTGATCGAGTCGCCGATGAGCACCACATCAGGCGCGGCGGTCGCGCGCGCGGCGAGCACCTCCGCGTGGCGCGTCCACCAGTTGTAGCAGTCGTCCTCCAGCCGCGGTACGGGCACGACCGCGGTGTTCACCGCCGGATCGAGCGACTGCGCCGCGGGCGTAGTCGCGAACATCACCTCGCCGTACACCAGCCGCGCGATGCGGCCTGCCGCCTCGGGATCGGGGTGGATCTTGTCGGGGAAATGCAGCGCTGCGTCGGCCAGCGGCGTGTGGAGGTCGAGCAGCATGAGCTTTTCCTCGGTCGCCACCTGGCGGATGCGCGGCAGGATCTCGGCCACGAGCACGCTCTCGGCGATGCCCATCGCCTCGGGGAAGGCCGGCGGCGGCAGGCAGAGGACGATCTTCGCTCCCGGATTCGCCGCGCGAAACCGCCCGATCAGCCCGCGATAGCTCGGGACGAAGTCGTCGGGATGCTTGGCGATGTTGTCGACCTTGGTGTCGTTGGTGCCGAGGGCGATGACGACCACGTCGGGCCGCCACGCCAGCGCCTCATCGTGAGCGGGGCGGGTGCGGTAGGTGTAGTTGCCGGCATCCATCAGCGTGGCGGCGCTCACGCCGAAGTTGCGCACCTCATAGTCGGCGCTGAGAAGCCGCGCGAGCTGCGCCGGATAGGCGTCGCGCGCGGGGTCGGCGAGCGCGTAGCCGGCCGTGATGCTGTCGCCGACGCAGGCGACCTTCAGGGCGGCGAGCGCCAGCACCGGCGCCGCCAGCACGAACAACAGAACCGTGAGAGAACGAACGAGGGGAAGGCGTGAACTCATGGGGAAAGGCCACCGGTTTACCGCATCGGCGCGCGGGCGGGCGAACCCGAACCGCGTTTTCCCGCAAGATCGCAACAGGTCGCGCAAGCCCGCGTGCGACGGCTCGCCCAGGTTCGGGTAGGATCGGGCCACGATGAAGACACGCACCCTCGGTCGCAGCAACCTCACCGTTTCCGCCCTCGGCCTCGGCTGCATGGGCATGAGTTTCTCCTATGGCCCGCCGAAGGAGAAGGCGGAGATGATCGCGCTACTGCGCGCGGCCGTGGAGCGCGGTGTCACCTTCTTCGACACCGCCGAGGTCTACGGCCCCTACACCAACGAGGAGCTCCTCGGCGAAGCGCTCGCGCCCTTCCGCGGCCGTGTCGCAATCGCGACCAAGTTCGGCTTCGACCTCGTCCCCGGCCGCGACCCGCGCGCCATGACGGGGCAGCCCGGTCTGAATAGTCGGCCCGAGAACATCCGCCGCGTGGCCGACGCCTCGCTCCGCCGCCTGCGCGTCGATACGCTCGACCTGTTCTACCAGCACCGCGTCGACCCCGCCGTGCCGATCGAGGACGTCGCCGGCACCGTGAAGGAGCTCATCGCCGCCGGCAAGGTCCGCCACTTCGGTCTCTCGGAAGCCTCGGCGAAAACCATCCGCCGCGCCCATGCCGTCCAGCCGGTCAGCGCCGTGCAAAGCGAATACTCGCTCTGGACCCGCGGCCCGGAGGCCGAAGTGCTCCCAACGCTGGAGGAGCTCGGCATCGGCTTCGTCCCCTACAGTCCGCTCGGCCGGGGATTTCTCACCGGCAAGATCGACGCCACCACCCGCTTCGATGCCGCCGATTTCCGAAGCACGCTGCCGCGTTTCACCGCCGAGGCGCGCACGGCCAACCAGGCGCTCGTCGACCTGCTTGGGACCATCGCCACCCGCAAGCACGCCACACCCGCCCAGATCGCGCTGGCGTGGCTGTTGGCGCAGAAGCCCTTCATCGTGCCGATTCCCGGCACCACCAAGCTCCCTCGGCTGGAGGAGAACATCGGCGCAGTTACCATCGAGCTCAGCGCCGGCGATCTCCGCGAGATCGATACCGCCGCCGCGCGCATCGCCGTCCACGGCGAGCGTTACCCGGAGCAACTCGAGCAGCTCACCGGCCGCTGAGCGGCCGCCTTGTCCACCCACGCTCTTCAGATCCAACATCGCACAACAATGGACAGTCACATCCGTCCCGTCCCGCTGGAGAAGGCCAACCGCCTCATCAACCACGGCCCCACCGTGCTCGTCTCCGCCAGCCACGGCGGCGTCGACAACGTCATGGCCGCCGCCTGGGTGTGCGGCCTCGATTTCGCCCCGCCGAAGGTCACGCTCGTGCTCGGCCGCACGTCCAAGACCCGCGAGCTCGCCGAGAAGAGCGGGCACCTCGTGGTCCAGGTGCCCACCGTCCGGCAGACGCAGCTCGTCCACGCCGTCGGCAACAGCAGCGGGCGCGACGATGCGGAAAAATTGAAGCGCTGCGGCGCGGAGCTGTTCCGCGTCGACGGCACGCCCGCGCCGCTCGTCGCCGGCTGCTCGGCCTGGCTCGCCTGTCGCCTGATCCCGGATGCCCACCTCCGCGACCGCTACGACCTGTTCGCCGCCGAGGTCACGGCCGCGTGGGCCGACGACCGCATTTTCCGCGACGGCCACTGGCAGTTCGAGACGGCCGACGCCGGTTGGCGCAGCCTCCACTACATCGCCGGCGGCCACTTCTACGCCACCGGCGATGCGGTGGATGTGCCGGGTACCGAAGCGGGCTGAGCCACCATTCGGTCGAGAGTCCAGCGTCGAGCGACGAGTGCCCGATCCCCGAGGGTGAGCATCAAAGCACGCGCGCGGTCGATCCGATCTCCGATGATTTTGCGCTGGTCACTCGGCTCTCGTCTGCATCATCACGGCTGAGCCGCGCGGCAGCGACGTGTGCCCTACCGCTGGCGCCGGTAGTCGCTCGGCGAGAGGCCGGTCTCCTTGCGGAACAACCGGGCGAAGTGGCTCGGGTTGGAGTAGCCCACGTCGTTGGCGATCGTGATGACGCTCCGGTCGGTCTCACGCAGGAGCCGGCGCGCGGCATCGAGCCGCAGCCGAATCTGGTACTGCGAGGGCGGCACGCCCGTCGCGCGCTTGAAGAGCCGGTTGAAGTGGAACTCGCTCATGCCGGCCAGCTCGGCCAACCGCGCGAGGCAGAACTCCTCCGCGAGGTGCTCCGCCATCCAGTCGGTGATCCAGCGCAGCTTGAAGCCCGGCAACGCCGCACTCTCGCAGCGCGCACACTCGGTCAGCGCCGTGTAGTTGCGCGCCAGGTGCACGGCGAGCGCTTGCCCGATCCCGCGCACGTAGAGCGCGCTGGCCACCGGTCGCGCCAGCTCCTCGCGCAGCCGCTGCAACAGCGCCACGAGCGCCGGGTCCTCGAAACCGGAGACGTCGCGCAAGCGAGCGAACTCGGCGTTGACGCCGAACACATCGGCCAGCGCCTCGCCGAAGAGCGGCAGGCTCAGCAGCACGTTCATCACCTCGAACGGCTCGTCGCCGAGCGTCCGCACCTGGAAGTCATAGGGGGCGCCAGCGGCAGTGATGTACAGCGAGCCGGCATGCAGCCGGTTCTTGAGCCAAGGGCCGTCGTTCTCGCGCTCCTGTGCCTCGGCTTCGCCGCGCAGCACCAGCACGATCATCGGCTCGGCCGTGGCCGGCATCGTAAACACTCCCGTCTCCCGCGGCATGGCGAGGATGGAGACCCGTACCTCGCACCAAGCCGGCCCTTCGCCACCGGCCACCTTCTTGCCCGCAGGATAGAGCTCGATCGCTTCGGCGGAGGTCGTGTCGGGGACGGGCATGCGTGGAGATGCGTCCAGTAAAGTTGTCACGCCCGGCATGACAACCCTGCGCGCACAAGTCGCCGCAGCCGCCGGGCGGCCGGCTTGCCCCGCGCGCGCAGGCCTTGCCAAGCCGGCCAAACCGTCTTGCCCTCGACCAGCATGCATCCCCTCAGCCGCCTCCTGCGCGCATGCGCAGCCCCCGCCACGACCACTGAAGAGCCTGCCGTCGCAACGGAAGC
>CAZXHR010000043.1:0-24607 GCA_964640465.1 uncultured Opitutaceae bacterium | reverse complement strand
CGAGCTGCTGGTCGGCGAGCTTCTTGAGCGTGGCGGCGGTCTCCGCGTCGAGCCGGTTGGCGTCGAAGAGCAGGCCCACGTTGCGGCGCACCTCGCTCTCGTTCTTCGCCTCGCGCACCCACGGCGTCTCCTCGAGCAGGACCGACTTCAGGTCCTGGTTCTTGGTCAGCGGGCTGTCGAGGGCCGGCGTGTTTTTCCACAGCTCGAACACGCGGCGGATCTTCGGATCGGAGTTGGCGATGTGGCGCGCGAGCGCGTTGGCGTAGAGCCGGTTGAAGACCTGCTCGCTGCACTCGTACGGATACTCCATCAGGTACGGCAGCGCCATCACCGCGTACCACGCCGGCTGCGAGGTCATCTGCACCGTGAGCGACTGGTGGCGGAGCGTATCGGACTTGCCGCTTTCCAGCAGCTTCGGGAAACGGAACGTCTTCGTCTGCTTCCCGCGGATCGGCAGCGGCACCGACTCCGTGACCAGAATCCGGCGACTGAGCACGGGGAGAAAACCTTCCTCGCCGTCGCTGGCCTGCGCGGTGGCGCCGACAGCCTTGTACGTGAGGAAACCGAGCCCGTCGGGCACGGCGATCCGCCACGAATAGCTGCGCGACTGCTTCGCCGGCACGTCGAACGCCTGCTCGGTCGCGCCGAGCCCCAGCGCGGCATCGACGGACTGCTGCGTGGCGGCGTCGGCAAACGTGAGCTTCACCGTGCCCTGCTGCGGCTGGTCGCTCTGGTTGCTCACCTTCACGGTGAACTCGATCGCGTCGCCCTCGCGCACGAAGCGCGGCGGGTTCGGCTCGACCATGAGATCCTTCGCGGTGACGGCCTTGCCGGTGAGCAACCCTGAGCGAAGCTGCGCGTCGTGCGCGAAGCCGAGGAACTTCCACTCGGTGAGCGCCTCCGGCATCGTGAACGTCATCCGCACCGTGCCGTCCGCCCCCGCCGTCAGGTGCGGGAAGAAGAACGCGGTCTCGCTGAGATTCTTGCGCGCAGCGACTTTGGTGAGATCGGGCTTGGGGGCGGCATCCGATACGGGACGCTCCAGCGACTCCGCCAAGACGCCGCCGGCCTCCTTGGCTTGGAGACTAGCATCCAGAGCCACGCCATTAATACCCATCGCCGCCGGCGCCGGCGGCGCCATTGCTGCGTCTGCAAACCCCGCCGGCGCCGCACACGGCATCGGCGCCATCTGCATCTTCGCCATGCCGCGCGTCCGCCGCTCATACTGCCAGCCCCAGACATCGGACACGACCTCCGACGGGAACATGCGGTAGCGCCAGTCGACGGCGCGCTGGTCGACCTGCCAGTAACCCTGCACATGCCGGAAGTCGCGCAGCACGTTCTGGAACTCGTTCTGCGTCCAGTCGGTCTCGCTGCGGAACACCCCGAAGCCGGCCGGCCAGTTGTTCGCGGCGTACTGGTCGAGCGAGGCGTCGTAGAGCGCGGCGACCATCTCGGCGCTCGCGCGCTGCGCGTCGGGCCCGGTGACGACCGCCGACCACGTCTCCTTCTGCCCGGGCGCAAGCTTCGAGCGGAACGTCTCCCACTTCAGCGCGAGCCGCTTGTTCGTCCACGGCACCTGTACGATCCGCTCGTTGAAGTAGGCGCGGTTCTCGCGCACGGCGGTCACGCGCACCGTGAACCCGCCGCGCAGCGCCTCGGTCACCTTCTGCTCGACCAGCGCCTGCGTGCGGCCGGGCTTCGTCCAATAACTCTGGAGCCGCTTGCCGTCGCACTCGATCTCGACGAACGCCCGGCCTTCCGCGTAGCCCGTGCCCCAGAGCGCGGCAAACGTCGCGCCCGGCTCCACCGACCACGCCGGCGCAGCGAAATGGTTCGGCACCTTCACGCCGTACGCCGACGCCGCCGGATCGACGACCTCCACCGTGCTGCGCGCGGTCACCGGTTTTCCGAACCGGTCCTTCGTCTCGACGACCGCGCGGTAGAGCCCGGCCGGGAGCTTTGCGGCGAGCTTCGCCGTGCCATCGGCCGCGGTCGTGAAAGTCTCCTCGGTCATCACGGCGCCGAGCGCCCACGATTCCGGCTTGGTCGGATCGGGCTGCGGCTCGGCATCGCCGCCCCACCACCAGAAACGCTCCTGCTGGAGCGCCGTGCGCTGGACCGCCGCCGGCTGTTGGAGCGCGTAAACCTTCAGCGTGCCCGCGGCGCTCTGCGGCACGCCGTCGAGCGAGCTGGTCGAGAGCGTCAGCTCGACCGGTTTGTCCGGCGTCTGCCACTCGGCGGCGGCGACGCTCGCCTGGAGCGCGGTGTAGCCCACGCGCACGCTGGTGTCCTCCGAGCGCGTTTCGCCGGTCGTATCGGTCACGTCGGCATGGATCGAATAGTTGAACACCGGCTCGTTCTTCGCCGGCACGGTGCGGTCCGGCGCGGCGGTGAACTCGACCTTGAAGGTGCCGTCGTCGGCCGTCGTAGCCGTGCCGTGCGCCACGGCCTTGCTGGCCGGCGGCTGCCACCACCAGCACCAGCGCGGGAGCTGCACCGCGCGCTCGACGCGCCACGCCACCTTTGCGCCGCCGATGGCCGCGCCGGTGTACGCCGTGGCCTTGCCGGTCACGACGACAGCGCCGTCGAGCTTCGCGGCTTCCTTGGGCGCTTCGAGCGCGACCTGGAACTTCGGCCGCTTGTACTCCTCGACGTTGAAGCTCGTGGCGCCCTGATAGGCACCCTCGACCACGATCCTCATCCGGCCGGTCAGGCGGTCGCGCGGCGCGGTGAACACGCCGCTGAACGAGCCATAGTCATTGGTCGTCTGCTCGGTGCGGGCGATCTCCTGGCCGTTGGGATCGTTGAAGACGATGGTGAGCTTGAGCCCGGCGATGGCGGAGTACTTGCCGGCGTCCTGGTCGTAGCGGATGGAGACGCCCTTGTAGTTGATCGTCTGGCCCGGCCGGTAGATCGCGCGGTCGGTGAAGAAGACCGTCTGCGAGTCGGAGCGGTCGGCGACGTTCTCGTAGGCCTGGATCTCGCGCGTGCTGGCGACGGCGTGGGCGCCGTGCTCGGCCAGGAGAATCACCGAGCGGTTGTTCGCGCTGAACTCGAAGCGGCCGTCGGCGTCGGTGGTCGAGGGCAGGGTCTGGCGGAAACGGCCGTTGTCGTCGCGCTGCCAGAGGCGGACGGTGGCGCCGGCGACCGGCTCGCCGGTGCGGGCGTCGAGCACGAAGCCGCTCTGCGCGGCGCGGTCGTGCCGCGTGCGCAGGACGAGCGCGAGGTCGCTCACCCAGATGGTGGCGACGCTCACCTGGTTGTTGGTCTCGCCGAAGTCGGCGTTCGCACTGGCGAAGACGGCGTAGAAGCCCGGCTTGAGCGAGGCCGGCGCGGACAGTTTCTCGGTGCGCTCCTTGAAGTCCGCCGTGGCGGGCAGCGCGGCCTCCCAGGCGAGCGCGGGCTTGGCCGCGAGGAGCTTCTGCTGGATGTCGCGCTCGAAGTTGCCGTAGCCCCAGCGCATGCGGGCGACGTGGTCGGCGAAATCGACCGGCACGGCGCGGAAGTAGACTTTGGTGACGTTGCGGTAGGTGACGTCGAGCGTGGGCCACGGGGCGTTCCAGACCTGCTCGGTCTTGAGCGCGGTCGACGGCGCCTCGATCTGGCGGAGAAGGTTGTAGCACCGCGCGCCGCCGACGCTCTGCGGAAATGCGGCGACGCCGCGCTGGGCCAGCTCCCGCGCCTGCGCCGGCTCGCCGGCCTGGTTGCGGCGGTTGGCGAGAAGGTGGAGCGCGCGGGCGGAGATCTCGTGCTTGGCGGTGGCGTCGATGAAGCGCGTGAGCGCCGCCTCGTAGCGGACGTCCTTGTCGTCGCCCACGGCGACGTTGAAGGAGTAGTTCAGACGCGCGAGATCGGCGTCGAGGAAGGCGGAGCGGTCGGCATCGTTGAGGTGGAACTCCATCAGCCGGCCGTAGAGATCGAGGGCTTTGACGATCGGCGAGGCGGGAAATTCCTTCGTCGCGAACGTGGCGTGCCAGGCGAGGAACTTGGCGGAGTCGTCGAGCGCTGGGCCGGAGGCGGACAGCTCGAACTCGTTCTCGGCCTTCACCGCGCCCTGCTCGCCGGTCTGGTAGAACGCGAGCGCCTCGTAGGCGAGGAAGTCGAAGAGCGTCGGGCGGTAGGTGTCGGGCACGTTGCCCGGCTCGATCAGGCCGTCCCAGGCGGCGATGGGCGTCTTCTGGAGCGCGGCGGAGTCGGCCAGCGCGGCGTCGAAGTGCTTGCCGATCTCGGCGAGGATGCGCGCGAGATCCCAAGTCTGGATATCGGCGCCCGGTGCGGCGGCGGTCTGCGTGCGCTGGAGGAAGCGCCAGCGGTTGTGCTGGAAATACTGCAAGTACCAGTGGGCCAGCAGCGCCTCCATGACCGGCTTCATCGCCGCGGGCGCCTTGGCGATCTCGGCTTCGAGGCGGGTGATCTTCTCCTCGGGCTTGTTGCCCTCGATCAGGCCTTCGAGCGCGATCCGGCGGCCGATGGCGCGCACGGCCTCCGGGTAGGCCTTGTCGGCGAGCGCACCGGCGACGATCGGCTCCAGCCGCTCGATGGCGGTCTTCGGCAGGCCCTGCTCGGCGGCCTCGTCGACGGATTTCCATTGGGCATCGCGGGAACCGGCGGAAAGCGGAACGCTCATGGCGAGGAGGGCAACAAGGGCGAGGGCCCGGGCGAAAAAGCGAGTTTTCATAGCGCGAAGGGTTTCAGAGACCGGACGAAACGGTTTTCGCTCCATCCTAATCCCGGGACGCGGGGAAGTCGTCAGGCGGATGCAAGCGGGTTGTCAGGGGTTTGTCATGCCCGGAGCGAGCGCGCGGCGGGGTTTCGCGGAAAAGTTGCGTTTCGCCAGCCGGATTCCCGTTGGACAGCGGCGCGATGCCCGAGAAGCGCGGAGGCCGACCTCAGGGGCAGATACCGTCTCGCGCCCCGTAAATGGAGCAGGCCGCCAACCCCTTGGCGGCCCACCCATATTTGTCGGTATTATCCCCAATCCCGCTAGGCGGGATTAACAAGCACGAGAACATAGACGCATCCATGCGGGAAAGGTTTCATCGCCGTGCGCATTTTTCGGTTTCCGGAAACAACAAGCCCCGGAACTCGATGGAATTCCGGGGCTAAAGGTGGTGCCAGAGGGCAGGATTGAACTGCCGACCAAGGGCTTATGAGTCCCCTGCTCTACCACTGAGCTACTCTGGCGAAAAACGGAGCGGTTTGTTTGGCGGGCGGCGTTGCGCTTGCCAACAAAAATTTCCGCAAGCATCCGCAGGATGCAAATCCGCAACGAAGCCTCCTCCTGCGGCAGAGGCCTAAGCCAGAATCGCCGATCCCCGGAAGGGCGCCCCAACGCGGACGACCGGTTACGGCGAGGGCGACGAGCGTTCACCGGGCGAAGGGATTTCGCTCCCGGTTTTGAGAGCGCTCATCCCAGTTTCCGCCGACTGGTCCCCACCGCTGCAACCTTGGTGGGGAACGCGCGTCTACGGCGTTGTGCTTGTTAATCCCGCCTAGCGGGATTGGGGATAGTACTGTAGTTAACGGACGGGCCGCCAAGGGGTTGGCGGCCCGTCCTGTTTTCGGAAGCAGGCAACTGCTTGGGGCGCAGTGTCAGCAGGCAGAACGGATGGGCGTCGCAAGACGCCGCCACTACGCGGAAAACCGCGCCCACAACTCGCGGCCGGCTCAGCCGGAGCAGGCGGCCTTCGCCGCCTTGGCGTACTCGGCGATCACGCCGTCGAACGAGCCGTTGGAGAAGAACACGACCAGACGCGGCTTCGCCACCGAGGGCGGCAGCGTGTCGCGGCGGAGGGCGTCGAGCACGTCGGCGTTCTTGGCGAAGTGGCGTTCGTGGACGTTGGCCGCCTCGAGCTGCTGGGCGACGGCCTCGGCGTCGAACCGCTCGCCCTCGGCGAGCTTCTCGGCGCGGTTGACGGCGCCGAGGTACACCTCGTCGGCCTCGGCGAGCGCGCGGGAGAAGCCGCCCTGCAGGACCTTCGTGCGCGCGGGGTTGCTGCGCGGCTCAAAGACGGCGGTAAGCGTGTGTCCGGGGAACCGCGACCGCAGCGAGCGGAGCGTCTCGTGCAGCGCGGTGGGATGGTGGCCGAAGTCCTCGACGACGGTCAGCGCAGGTGAGCGGTGCAGGATCTCCTGCCGGCGCTTCACGCCGCGGAAACGCTCCAGCGAGGAGAGGTCGAGCTTCGTGGGATCGTCGCCGTGGAGCAGGAGGCCGACGGCGGTGGCGGCCATCGCCGCATTGCGGGCGTTGAAGATGCCGGGGAGGCGCCAGCGGATCTTCGCCCACGGGCGGCCGCGCCAGACCAGCTCGAAGGAGGCGCCGTGCGGGTCCTCGGAGAAGCCGCGCAGGAGGACGTCGTTGCCCTCCTCCACGCCGACGCGCACCACCTGTGTCCACGGCATGGAGCCGAGGGCGCGGAGGTTGAGGTCGTCGCCGTTCATCACCACGAAGCCGCTGCGCGGGACGATGCGCACGAGGTGGGTGAACGTACGCTGGATGTCGGCGAGGTCGCGGAAGATGTCGGCGTGGTCGAACTCGAGGTTATTGAGCACGGCGATGCGCGGCGCGTAGTGGATGAACTTGCTACGCTTGTCGAAGAAGGCGCTGTCGTACTCGTCGCCCTCGATGGCGAAGGGGCCGCCGGCGGCGCCGAGGTTGGTCCCCGTGGGCGGGTCGAGCGGCACGCCGCCGATCAGCCAGCCCGGGTCGGCCTGCGCCTCGCGCAGAAGGAAGGCGGCAAGCGAGGTCGTCGTGGTTTTCCCATGCGTACCGGCGACGACGATGTTGCGGCGCGTGCACAGGACGAGGTCGTGGAGGAGTTGCGGGAGCGAGACGAAGGAGAGAGCGCGGGTGTCGAGGAGCCACTCGACCTCGGGATTGCCGCGCGACATGGCGTTGCCGATCACGACGAGGTCGGGCGCGAGCTTGCGGAGCCGCTCGGGGTCGTAGCCCTCGTGGATCGTCACGCCCGCCTCGCGCAGCACGGTGCTCATCGGCGGGTAGATCCCGGTGTCGGCGCCGAGCACCTCGTGCCCGGCCTGGCGCAACAACAGCGCGGCGTTGCCCATGGCGGTGCCGCAGATGCCCATGAAGTAGACTCGCATGGGGCGAGCAAACCCGCGCGGCGCCCGGAGCGGCAAGCGCGAAGGCGGCCGCTCGGCGAGGGGCACGGAGAAGCGGAAGCCAGCGGGAGCGATGGCGACGGCGAGGTCGTTCCTCTACGTCCGTGGATCGTCGTTCTCACGAACGACGATCCGAGATCAACCACGGCGCGTTCGGGATCGCCGTTCTCGCGAACGGCGCCACAGAAGCGACCAGCGCGCGATGGGCGCGATCACTTCGCCGGCTTGAGGCCGGAGATCAGGTCCTGGGCACGAGCGCGCATGGCCGCGGGGATCGCGGCGCGGTTGGAGAGGTTGTCCTTGATGACATTCACCAGCGCGCTGCCGACGACCACGCCGTCCGCCGCGGCGCCGACCTCACGCACCTGCGCGGCCGTCGAGATGCCGAAGCCGACGACGACCGGAAGCTTGGTGTGGCGTTTGATGGCGGCGACGGCCTCGGGGATGTTGCCGGCCAGCTTCGACTGCACGCCAGTCACGCCCTCGCGGGAAACGTAGTAGATGAAACCGGTCGCGGCGTCGGCGATCTTCTGGAGACGGGATTCGGGAGTCGTGGGCGCGACGATGAAGACAGTCTTCAGATCGCTGGCTTTGCAGGCCGCCTCGAGCTCGCCGGCTTCCTCGGGCGGGAGATCGAGCGTGAGCAGGCCGTCGACTCCGGCGTCCTTCGCGGCGCGGATGGTGGCGGCGACGCCATTGGAGAAGATCAGGTTGTAGTAGGTGTAGAAGACGATCGGGACCTGGGAGAACTTCCGGATCTCGCGCACGAGCTCGAGGGTGCGAGTGGGAGTCATGCCCGACTCGAGCGCGCGCTGGGCGGCGAGCTGGTTGGTGACGCCGTCGGCCACGGGATCGGAGAACGCCACGCCGAGCTCGAGCACATCGACGCCAGCCTCGATCGCGGCACGGCACACGGCCAGCGAGGTGGCGAAGTCGGGATCGCCGGCGCAGAGGTAGGCGACGAAGGCGGCGCGGCCCTCACGGCGCGCCCGGGCGAAGGAGTCAGCGATGCGGTCCATGGTGTTTGCGGCCGGCATCACGCCCAAGCCCGGCGGAAAAGGCGAAACAAAAGGCGGTCGGCAAACCGAGCGCAGGGACCGGGCATGAGGCGAGGCGGCGACACCCTACCCTAACGGCCGGTCCGGCGCGCGTTTCCAGTAGTTCGGTGCGCAAAGAACGCGAACCGAAGCCGGGGCATCGCCGCTCTCGCGAGCGGTGCCACACCGAAACACGGAGACGCGCCACCAGTCCCCCGGTTCAGCCTAGATCCCGCAGACGACAGAAGGTAACGAAGGAAACAAAGGCGCTGCGGACCAAGCGAAAACCAGTGCCCGCAGGCGCGGTAGATTTCCCTTCACCTGCCAGGTGAAGACCGAGCCCCCGGATTTCGCTCTCCAACTCGTCCATACTTCGTTCTCTTCGTTGCCTTCTGTCGGTTCCAACTGCGCTTTTCAGCGCTCAGTGCTGCCGCGTGCCGGGCAACCGAAAATCGACGACGACGGGGCGGTGATCGGAGAGATAGGAGCGGAGCACCGCACTCTTCGGCAGACGGCAGGCGGGCGGCAGGAAGACGAAGTCGAGCGTGCGGCTGGGCAATGGCGCGGGAAAGGTGCGCTCGCTCTCGGGATGCAGGGTATACGCGCCGTGGCGCTGGAAGTAGCCGAAGAGCGCGGCGGTAGCGTCGGGGCCGCGGTTGGAGTTGTTGAAGTCGCCGCAGAGGATCGGCGGGATCATCCACTCGGCCTGCCGCTGGCGATATTTGCTGCCCAAGTAGTCGGATACCGCCTCGGCCTGCTGGAGTCGGGCGCGGCGCGAGGCGAAGGCGAGGTGGAGGTTGACGAAGGGGACGACGTGACGGTGGCCGGCGTTGATCTCGGCGAAGAGGAAGCCCTTGCCGCCAATCTCGGCGTGATCGAAGGAGATGTTCTCCCAAGCGACGATGCGGTGGCGCGAGAGGATGGCGTTGCCGTAGCGGAGGGGCTTGTCGCCGGCGCGCTGGCTGTTCACGCCCATCACCGCATAGGGCATGTGCGCGTGTTCGCGGATGTACTCGAGGAGGTTGAGCCGGCCGTTCCAGTGCGAGTCCTCGTCGATCTCCTGCAGCGCGACGACGTCCGGCTTCAGGCGCTCAAGCAGGTGGGCGATCTTGAGGGCGTTGCGCCGGATGGAGGCGTGCGTGTTGAGCCCCTGGTACGGCGAGAGCATGCCGCGCCCGTGGGCAATGTTGTAGGTGACGACCCGGAACGGATGCATCGATGACGGAAACTATGCCGTGCTCGCCCCCGGCCTGCAATCCGCCTGATGCAAGGACGGCACCGCCGCGCGGGCGCCGCGTCCACGCCGTGCCGCTCCCGGAATTTGTCACGTAATACGTGACAAGTTCCGCAGGTCCGACGCGGATTTCCGAGCGGCGGAGGAGCGGCGGAACGCGCGCGCCTCGACAGCTGATGTCCGAATCGCTTCGCGCTCCGGCTACGGGGAAAGCGGCACGGCCGTCGAAACGCTCACGCATTTCGCTACACAGAGCCGGCCTCGGCGCATCCAGCTCCGGCACGTAGGGGCGGCGACTTGCGGCGCCCAGCACACCAAGCAGTGCTCCGATCCGCTATGGGCCGGAAGGGCGGCGCAAGACGCCGCCCCTACGTCGGGCCACACCGCTCAGCGGCGGCGGGGCTGCTGTTGGCGCAACATCGCGACTGTCGGGAAGACGCGCTTGAAGACGGTTTTCCGGTACTGCTCCAGAAACTGGATGAACATCTTCGCGGACTTGTTGCCGAAGTCGGTCACCGGGTCGGTCTGCGCGTAGCTCATGAGCTGCGCGCCCTCCTTGAGGTTGCCCAGCGCGGTGATGTAGTCGCGCCAGTACTCGTCGAGGTTGGCGAGCAGGACCATCCGGTCGAAGGCCTTCTTGTCGAAGCCGAGCTGCGCGACGCACTGGCCAATCGCCTCCTTGTAGATCTCCACCAACGGCGCGGGGGCGTCGGCGGGATCCTGTTTGAAGCTGATCGGGAAGGTGTGCTTGAACCAGTCGAGGCACGACTTGCCGGCGGCCTGCATCTCCGCGAGGTGCTCCTGGAGGAGCTGCTCGCTGGAGAGCGCGCCGTCGACGATGTCGTTGCGCATGGCGAAGATCTGTTGGCGCTGGGTGGAGACGATGTTGTCGAAGGCGACGAGTTGGCGGCGCGCGGCGTGGAAGTAGCCGGAGAACTTCTCCTGCGTCTCCTCGACGACCTTGTTGATGAACAGGTGGTGGATGCCGGCGTCGTCGGCCTTGAAGAAGCCCATGTAGCGGGCGACGGGCACCTTGGCCTCCTTGAGGAGATCGTCCTCGAGCGAGATGTAGAACTGCACCGAGCCTGGGTCGCCCTGGCGGGCGCAGCGGCCGAGGAGCTGGTCGTCGAGCCGGCGCAGGTAGTGGCGGGTCGTGCCAATGATGTGGAGACCGCCGAGCTCGGCCACGCCGGGGGCGAGCTTGATGTCGGTGCCGCGGCCGGCCATCGAGGTGGCGATGGTGATGGCGTCGCGCCGGCCGGCCAGGGCGATGCTCGTCGCCTCCCGGGCGTGGTTCTTGGCGTTGCGGCCGCAGTGCTCGCGCCCGAGCGCGATCAATCGCGCGCTGACCAGCTCCGACTCCTGCACGGTCGAGGTGCCGACGAGGATGGGCCGGCCCTGGGCGTGGACCTGCCGGATGTCGGCCATAATGCGAGCCAGCTTCGCATCGAGGCTCTTGAAATGGAGGTCCGGCTGCACGCGGCGGATGCACTTCTTGTGCGGCGGGATCGGGATCACATCGAGTTTGTACGTGCTGAGAAACTCGTCGGCCTCGATGCGCGCGGTGCCTGTCATGCCGCCGAGGAATTTGTACTGGCGGATGAAGTTCTGGATCGAGGTCTCGGCCAGCGTCTGCGACTCGGGCGACATGCGCAGGTGCTCCTTGAGCTCGACGGCCTGATGGAGGCCGTCTGAGAAATGCCGGCCCGGCAGCGGGCGGCCAGTGTTGGTGTCGATGAGGACGACGGCGCCGTCGCGCACGATGTACTCGATGTCGCGTCGGTAGAGCGCGTAGGCCTTGATGAGCTGGTTGATCGTGTTGAGCTGCGAGGCCACGGTGTCCATCTCGATGGACAGCGCCTCGCGCTGGCGCTGCTTCTCCTCGTCGGACTGGGCGGACTGCTCGAGGCGAGCGATCTGCGCGGAGAGGTCGGGAATGACGAGCGAGCGGCCGAGGAGCTTGGCGAACTGCTCCTGGCAGGTATCGGAGAGGTGGATAGAGTGGTCGCGCTGGCTGATCGAGTAGTAGCCGCGGTTGTGGAGCTCGGCGGTGGCGTGCGAGTTGCCCTCGGTCTTCTCCTGAAACTCCTCCAGCTTCTTGCGGATCGGCGATTCCATGAGCCACTGCTGCAGGCGCTCGTTGTTCGGATCGGCCTGCTGGATGAGGTAGAGGTTCCGGCCGAGCTCGGGGTGCGCGAGGTTGCCGGCGTCGACAGCTTCGGCGACCGCCGCCTCGAGTCCGGCCACGTACTTGGCCTGGAGCTTGTGCACCTCGAGCACGGGCTTGTGGAGCTTCGTGTAGAGCGAGAGGTCAGACTCCTTGCGGCCGGAGATGACGAGCGGCGTGCGCGCCTCGTCGATGAGCACGGAGTCGGCCTCGTCGACAATGGCGAAGTCCTGCCCCTGCTGGAGGCGCTGGTCGGCGGAGGCGATCAGGCCGTTGTCGCCGAGGTAGTCGAAGATCAACGCCGAGGCGGTGGCATAGAGCACGTCGCAGCGGTAGGCGGCCTGGCGCTGCGCGGCCGTCTGGTCGGGTGCGAGCAGGCCGACGGTGCAGCCGAGCTTGTCGAAGACCGGCTTCATCCAGATCGAGTCGCGCTGGGCCAGGTAGTCGTTGGCGGTGATGACGTGGACCTTCCGCTTGTGCAGGAAACTCAGGTAGGCGGCGACGACGGCCGAGAGGGTCTTGCCCTCGCCGGTGCCCATCTCGGCGACCTGGTTGTGGAAGAGCACGAGACCGCC
Organism: uncultured Opitutaceae bacterium; assembly: GCA_964640465.1. Lineage (GTDB taxonomy): Bacteria > Verrucomicrobiota > Verrucomicrobiia > Opitutales > Opitutaceae > CAJCBL01. Next base: position 12,469 of record CAZXHR010000043.1, on the reverse strand, counting down.
GAGGACCTGCGAATCGAAGGGCAGGATGCGCCAGACGACGTTCTCCTCCAGAATCTGGAAGCTCTGCCCCTCGAGCTGGTCGCAGGCAACGAGGACATTGGCGCAGGCGTCGACCAAGCTCGGCTCGGGCTGTTTGAGAAGCTCGGCCGTGAGCGCGGCGGGATCGGAACCGCGCAGCGCCTGCTGGCGGCGGCGGATGTCGGGAAGGAGCGCCCGGTAGCGGTTGAGGATGCGCTGGCGGGCGAGGTTGGAGAGAAAATTGAGGACGAAAGACATGGAATACGGAGTTTGGAGGATGGATGGAACCTGCTGAGATGCCCCGCTTGCGCGGGGCGGACGGGAAGCGCTTCGCAAGAGCTGGCGAAACGCAGTGCGCAACGCGGGCGAGGCGCGGGCTGCCGCGGTATCGTCGCGTTGGAGCCGACCGCGAGGGGCCGCGGCCGGCAGACGCCCGTTCTCAAATCCGCAGTTCGATCATCCCCACCAGACTCAGCCGCGGCACAGCCGCAGTGCAGGCCGGCCGCAGCGCGCTCCGGCATGAACACGGGAAACAGGAGACAGCGGCGAATCCCGGAGTGCCGGCATCCGCGACATCGCCGCTGCGCGTCTGCGGGAGCTGCGCGGAGTCCTGCGCTTGGGCAAGATCGAGTGCCGCGAAGACCTTCGCGAGATCGTCGGCCGTCGCCAGCCGCTGCCGGTCGCCCGCAGCGCTGGCAGACTGCTGCTGAATAGGCGCGCCGGCCAACAGAAGCGCGGACACAGCCAGCCAGATGAACAGGCTGGTGATCGGCGGCTTCGGCACAGGCATGGGGGAAACTACGTTTCGCGCAGCGAGCCGTGTCAATCGCCGTCCGGAAGCACCGTTTCGCGATCCCTCCACCTGCCGGGAAAATGGGGCGGCCAACGGGATTTGAACCCGCGACCCCAAGATCCACAATCTTGTGCTCTAACCAGCTGAGCTATGGCCGCCGTAAAGGAGCGCGGAAAATCGACAGCCGGCGAGGCGGTGTCAACCCATTCTTCCGGCCGAAGTTCGCCCCACGCAGCCCACACCCACGCGCCGTCGCCCCCGGCAATCACGATCCACAGCGCTGTCGCCCAGCGCTACCGCCCCCGAGCCCGCGTTACGTTCGCGCAACAAACCGCCCGCACCCCTATCCGCCCCGCGCCGGCCCTGCTAGGATCGCCGCACATGCAAAAGCTCCGCGTCAAAACGGTCATCCTCTCCGACGTCCACCTCGGCACCGCCGCCTGCCGCATCGCCGAGGTCAACCACTTCCTCAAGCACGTCCGCTGCGAGAAACTCATCCTCAACGGCGACATCATCGACGGCTGGCAGCTGCGCCGCTCCGGCAGCTGGACCAAGGCCCACACCCGCTTCATCCGCATCGTCCTGAAGATGCTCGAGAAGCGCGGCACCGAGGTCGTCTACGTCCGCGGCAACCACGACGACATCCTCGCCCGCTTCCTCCCCCTCGAGTTCGAGGGTCTCCAGATCGTGGAGCAGCACATCCACCAAGGCGTCGACCGCCGCTACCTCGTCCTCCACGGCGACGTGCTCGACGCCGTCACCATGAACATGGTCTGGCTCTCACACCTGGGCGACCTCGGCTACCAGCTGCTCCTCCGCCTCAACCGCGCCTACAACCTCTGGCGCACCTGGCGCGGCCTGCCCTACTACTCGCTCAGCCAGGCCATCAAGGCCCGCGTGAAGGGCGCCGTGAACTTCATCTCCAACTTCGAGGAGCAGATCGTCGCCCTCGCCCGCCGCCACGGCTGCACCGGCGTGCTCTGCGGCCACATCCACTCCCCCGCCGACAAGATGCTCGGCGACATCCACTACCTCAACAGCGGCGACTGGATCGAGTCGCTCACCGCCCTGGTCGAGCACCTCGACGGCCGTTTCGAGCTCATCGAGTTCAACCACTTCAGCCAGCTCTACCCGATGCAGCCCGACGAGAACGCCGAGCCCGACGACTCCTCCGGCCTCCTCCCCGTCCCCGCCGCGCTCGGCGCCGCCTGAACGCACCATGCAGACAAGGGACGAGCACCAATCTTTCGATAAGCCGCTCGCGCTAAACCGCAGATACAAGAATTCCTTCGGCTGTCAGGCTCTCGTCACTCGTCCACTCGACACTCGCCTGACCAACCACGCCTGAGCACCCCATCCGCGGCACTCCCTATGCGGCCCGTCGCATACGGTGGCGCCCCGGGCATTCGCACCGCACATTCCGAAGAACGCGCTTTCCATTTTGCCCCCCGCACGTCTTAGATTCGGGGCCATGTCCCTCCGCAAACTCCTCGGCAAAGACGAAAAGTTCTTCGACCTCCTGGAAGCCAGCGCCGAAGAGGCCAAGGCCAGCACCGCCCAACTCGGCCGTTTCCTCCTCAACATCGAGGATCCCACCAAGCGCCAGGGGCTTTCCGAATTCGTCCTCACCCGCCGCAAGGACAAGCGCATCACCTCCGAGATCACCGAGCAGCTCTGCAAAACCTTCGTGACCCCGCTCGAACGCGAGGACATCGAGGCGCTCTCCATGGCGCTCTACCGCATCCCGAAGGGCGTGGGCAAGGTCGCCGAGCGCATCTCCATCTACGAAGGCCCCCTCCCCTGCGAGAAGCTCCGCCAGCAGGTCGCCCTCATCGAGGAAGCCGCCGACGCCGTCATCTTCATGGTCAAGCAGCTCCGCCACGGCACCCAGCTCGACAAGATCCAGGACGCCAACGCCAAGCTCCAGCACGCCGAAGGCGCCGCCGACAAGCTCATGCTCGAGTTTCTGAAGGACCTCTACAACGGTCCCTGCGACGCCAAGACCTACGTCATCGTCCGCGAGTTCTACGAGATGCTCGAGAAGGTCATCGACCGCTGCCGCGACGCCGGCAACGTCGTCCTCCAGATCGTCCTGAAGTACTCCTGAGGAGCCTCGCCCCATGACGGTCGTCCTCCTCGTGCTGCTCGCGGCCCTCGCCTTCGAGTACATCAACGGCTTCCACGACGCCGCCAACGCCATCGCCACCGTCGTTTCGACGCGCGTGCTCACCCCGCGCCAGGCGATCGCCCTCGCCGCCTTCTTTAACCTCCTCGGCGCCTTCGCGGGCGTCAGCGTCGCCAAGACCATCGCCAGCGGCTTGGTCGACACCACGGCCGTCACACAGACCACTGTGCTCGCCGCCCTGCTCGCCGCGATCATCTGGAATCTCATCACGTGGTGGCTCGGCCTTCCCTCCAGCTCCAGCCACGCGCTCATCGGAGGCCTCTGCGGCGCCGCCTACGCGACCAGCGGCGGCAAGTGGTCCGTATTACACTGGTCGATCGTCACCGCCGACGGCAAACACCTCGGTCTCTGGCCCAAGGTTGTCCTCCCGATGTTCACCTCGCCGGTCATCGGCTTCATCGTCGCCGCGATCGTGATGGCCCTGCTCTACATCGTCCTGCGCAAGGCGACCCCTCACATCGTCAACAAGATCTTCGGCAAACTCCAGCTGCTCAGCGCGGCCGTGATGGGCCTGAGCCACGGCTCCAACGACGCCCAGAAAACCATGGGCATCATGACGCTCGCCCTCGTCACCGCCACCGGCGCCGGCGTCTTCAACGACCTCCCCTCCTGGCTCTCCTTCCTCCACCACTCCAGCAGCGACATCCCCTGGTGGGTCGTCGCCGCCTGCGCGCTCACGATGGCCGCCGGCACCGCCGCCGGCGGCTGGCGCATCATCCGCACGATGGGCCACAAGATGGTGAAGCTCCAGCCCGTCCACGGTTTCGCCGCCGAGACCAGCGCCGCCGCCGTCATCCTCACTGGCTCGCACTTCGGCATCCCGCTTTCCACCACGCATGTCATCTCCACCGCCATCATGGGCGTGGGCAGCGTGAAACGCTTCAGCGCGGTGAAGTGGGGCGTGGTCGGCCGCATCGTCTGGGCCTGGGTGCTCACCCTCCCCGTCACCGGCCTGCTCGGCTACGTCAGCGTGAAAGCCCTCCATCTCTGCGGGGTGATGTAACCACTTCGCCGCGCGAGGTAACGACACAGTCATCCGTCCCCCTCTTCGCGAAATACACGCCCGCGGCGCACGCTCAGTTCCCGGCAGTCGGCGCACCGCCCTGCCCCGTGATTCGCGCCACGGCGCGATCCCAAGCCGCCTCGTTCGTGACCCGCTCCAACGGATCGAGCAGCCGGTAGCTCAGCCCGAGCTCCGTACAGCGCTTCGTGATCGCGAAAAGCACCTGGTTGGTCCCCCAGTTCACCTCGTACAGCAGCCCCTCGGGCCAGCGCCGCAGCCCTAGCAGGTAGAAATCGCCGTCGGTCGCAGGGCCGAGCACCACGTCGTATTCCAGCAGCGCCTTCGCCGCCGCCGCGATCTGCTCGACACCGCAGTACGGACAGTCGGTGCGCAACAGGATCACCATGTCCTCGTGACGCGCCGTCGCCTCCGCGGCAACCTGCGCCAGCCGCTCGCCGAACGGCGCCGCCAACTGCGAGTGCACCGTGATCGGCTTCGATCCGAGCCAGCGCCGCACCTCGGCCACCTTGTCCGCCGGCGCGACATGCAGCTCCGTGGGCCAGTTCTGGGGTGCGTTCGCCATCTGAAATTCCGCCAGCAGCCGCACCATGCGCGCGGCGAACACATCGCCCAGCTCGTGCCGCAGCGCCGCGGGCAGCCATTCGCCCTCGGGATAATCGAGCAGTAGCACCAGCGCGGGAGGTTCCATGCACGAAACGTGGAGCCGCCCAAACCGGATGACGACAACGTTCTCGCCGGCGACTCAGGTCGCCTTCGGCTTCGTTTTGAGAAACAGCGCCAGCACCACCGCGACGAGGCCGCCCAGCGCCAACCACAACGCCGCCTTCAGCGCCGCACCGAGCACGACCTGCAGCAATGCCGTCACGATCCCGAATACCGTCTCCACCGCCACCGCCGGGACTTCCGCCGGCAGGTTCGGCTCGACCAGAACCCGGTAGAAGAGCCCGCCCAACGCGGCGCCGGGCAGCGTGCACAGCAGCGCGATGCCGCCCGCGATCAGGCACGGCACGCCCCACCACGCCAACAATCCGCGCAACGAGCGCACACCGAACACCGCCACACCGAGCAGCAGCGCCACCGCCGCCACCCACAGCCAACGGGCAATCGCCACACTCAGCCGGAGTCGGGCACGCAATTGAGACAGCGCCGTAAACACCCGCTCGGCCTGCGCGCCCTCGCGCAGCGCAAACAATTCCACGTTGTCCGGCATCTCCTTCACCGCCGGACCAACCAGCTCGCGGAACCGAGCACGCACCTCGGGGAGCTGTTCGGGCGTGGGGCGGGAAGAGGTAGGAAGCCCGCGAATCTCGGGGCCGCAAGGCGGCTTGCCCTGCAACACCTGCACATAGGAATCCTCCAGCACGCCGCCGGCCAGGCGCCGCTTCAGGTCGACCAGCGACAGATTCACCGAAGGCCGCGGCATCTCGGAATTCATGTAGCCGAAGAATTGGTCGATGGCACTGTCCGTCTGCCCGCGCACGTAGTCGGCCGGCAACGCCGCCGCGAAGAGCGTCTGGAGGTCGGTCTGCTCGAAGCCAGCGAGGAAGCCCGCGAAATCCACATCGGCCGTTCCATCACCCGACTTCGCCCCCGCGGGGGCGGCCGTCTTGACGATCGTCTCGGCAGCCAGCTCGGGCAGCCGCTCCGCGAAACGCTTCTCGCGCAGCACTTCCTTGTACGTCCGGGGATCGAGCAGTTGCGTGCCCAAGGGACGGACCAGCACCGCCGCCACCGCTATCGCCACGAAAGCGACGGCCAACACCACCGCGAGAAACCGGGCCAGAAAGCGCATCATATTGGTAGTCTCCTAAACCCGGCGACACGCGGCGTCCAGCCCATGCCTCTGCCACGCGCCAACTTTTCGCCGACTCCACTCCGCCGCGCGCCTCCAGCACCCCCGCATTCCCGGCTTCCCAAGCGCCCGGAGGTTCTTCTCAATTGGTTCTTCCCCCTACCCTTTTCATCGATGAGCAACCCGTATCACATCGTCGTCTGCGGCAGCATCGTCCCCGATCCGCTGCAAACCCTCGAACCCGTCGCCTCGCCCACCGGCCCGGCACTCAAGAACGAGCTCATGCTCCCCGCCGTGCTCGACCCGTGGGCCGGCCACGCGCTCTTCGAGGCCGCCAACCTCGCCAAACAGCTCCCCGGCTCGAAGGTCTGGCTCGTCGCCCTCGGCCCGAAGGCGAAGCTCCAACAGGTGCTCATGACCATCGCCCAAAAGGTGCCGTTCGAGCTCGTCGCTCTCGACGGCCCCGCCGGCGGCTTCACCGAGTCCGCCGAGATCGCCGCCGCCCTGGCCGATGCCATCGCCGCGATCCCCGGCCTCGACAAATCCAAGCTCCTCGTATTCGGCGGCTGGGAATCCGCGTCCCGCGGCGCCGGCACCACCATGCAGATGGTCGGCGAGCGCCTAGGCCTGATCGACCAGTTCCAGGGCGTCGACCAGCTCACCGTGAAGCCCGACGGCTCGTTCGAGATCCTCGAGCGCGTCGAGGGCGGCAAGCACCAGGTCTCCATCTGCGCCGGCGCCCCCGCCCTCCTCGGCTGGGCCACCGGCAACCTCCCCGAGCCGGCAAACAACCCGCAGGTCGGCATGATCAACATGCGCACCGCGATGCCCGCCCTCCAGCGCGCCAAGCCCGTGAAGGTAACCAACGACGGACTCGCCTTTGCCGGCGTCTCGCTGCCCAAGCAGCGCCGCGAAACCCGCATCGTGAAGGACATGTCCCCCGACGCCATCGCCCAGGAGATCGTCGCCTGGATCAAGCAGGACTGAACCAACAGTAGCGAGGAGTGAGAAGCGTGTAGCGAGCATCCGGACACTGCAACCAACAGCTCGTCCACCTCCAGCCCGCTCCCTCCGCCATTCCGCCCTACTCGCTACTCACTACCCGCTACTCGCTACTTCTTCTTCCTCCATGGAAACCATCCTTTTTCTCGCCTTCACCGAAGCCGACGGCACCCTCGCCAAAGCCGCGCTCGAAACCCTCGCCGCCGCCCAGCAGCTCTCGGTCGCCATCGCCGGCTCCAAGATCGTCGTCGGTCTCGTCGGCGCCGATGTCCAGCCCGCGGCCAACGCCATCGCCACCTGCGGCGCGGCGCGCTTCCTCGGCGTCTCCGGCGCCGAGTTCTCGCAGTCCCGCTACGCGACCGATGCCGCCGCAGCCGAGGCCATCGCGAAGTCCGCCGCGGCCACGATCATCCTCGCCCCCGCAGGCTCCCGCGCCAACCGCTCCCTGCCCGGCGTCGCCCAGCGTCTCGGCGGCCGTGTCGACACCCACGCCACCGCCATCGCGGCGGCCGAGGGCAAGCCCTCGATCAGCCGCTGGTACTACCGCCAGCGCATGGAGGGGACGCTCTCCCGCACCGCCCGCCCGTGGGTCGTGTTGTTGGAATCCGGTTGCGCTCCCGCCTATGCCGGCGCCGCCGGCACCGCCACCGTCGAAGGCGTGCTCGTCGCCCTGCCCACGATCCGCACCGAGGTCGCCGGCTTCCGCTCCCCGCCCGCCGACCAGCAGACCATCCGCCCGGACGCCAAGCTGCTCTTCGTCGCCGGCGCCGGCTGGACCAAGAAGCAGCCCGACGGCCAGCCCCACGCCGCCGAGGCCGAGCAGCTCATCCTCGACTTTCTCCACAAGACGCAGGCCTCGCTCGGCTCCACCAAGTCGCTCGTCGACCTCAGCGGCGAAGGCCAGGATGTCCTCAAGTTCATGACGCACCTCAACCAGGTCGGACAGACCGGCGCCACGCCGCGCCACCCCAAGGGCCTGGCCACCTGCTGCCACGGCGAGGAGCCGCACACCGTCGGCTGGCGCTTCATCGGCGAGCGCCGCGCGATCAATCTCAACGCCGCCTGCAGCTGGGCCCAGGGCAAGGCCGACGTCCTCTACGTCGCCGACGCCTTCGAGGTCATGCGTAAGGGCAACGCCCTTCTCGGCTAAACCCGAGTCGTACCCCCCGGTTATCTCGCGAACGACGCGTGGTGACCTTGGCGGCGGCCCTCGCAAGGGGCCGCCGCCTTTTTTTGCCCGCAGCGAGGACCTCGCCATTGAACGCATGGCTTTCAAGCCGCAGTTTCTCGCTCCAGCACCCAAGCCGACAATTTCCTCCTCCGCCCGAGCGTCTCGCAGTCACGTACAGCACGTGTTTCTGTCCGATCGGAACAGAAACACGTGCTATGGGCCTCTTCCTACCACCTACGCCTAACCGACAGACCGCGGCCACGGGTTCAACTTCGCGTTCCCCGCGTTTTGCGCCGCCGCACTTTCCTCGCACAATCCGGGACAACATCGACCGCCGCAGCCCCTGCGACGCCACCCCAAATCAAACCTGTATCCCGTACAGTCATGGAAAACAAACCCCTCGTCCCCATCTCGTCCGTCGACAACGGCAGCGTGGTTCTGCTTCCTGACTCCAAAGCACCCGAAGACTTCACCGTCATCGAGGTCGAAGGCGACCGCGTCCGTTGCGAGTACAAGAGCTTCGGCCGCATCGAGACCTGCTACTTCCCGGCCGACGAGCAGGTGCTCGTCATCGCCTCTTGAGGCCGGATGGCCCCAATCCGTAGCGTGGCAGAAACACTCGGTCCGCCACTCGAAGCGCGAAAGCCGCATCACCACCCGCGTAGCCCGTGCCGCAGGCTGCGGACCTCGCGGAAACCGTGCCGCTCGCACAGCAGTCGCACCGCCCGCAAGCTGCGGACACCGGCCGCGCAATACACCACGAGCGGCGCATCTGCCCCGAAACCCGTCGGCAGCGCCGCCAGTCCCTCGCGCTCCAGCCGCCCGAGTGGCACGTTCGCCGCGCCCTCAATCATGCCGCCCGCGCACTCCGCCGGTTCGCGCACGTCCAGCAACAGCGGCGGCCGCGCTCCCGCCAGCGCCGCACGCAGCTCCGCCGCATCGATCTCGTCGCCGGCCACCGGAGCCGAACTGCACGCCAGTCCCGCCGGCTCCGCCGGTAGCTCACGGATGTCGCCGCGTGTCGGATCGGCGGCGACGGTCACCGTCCGCACCTGCGCCGTGAGCACGTCCCACAGCAGCAGCCGGCCGCTGGCCGGCTCGCCCACACCGGAGAGGATCTTCAGCGCCTCCGTCGCCTGCGCCGTGCCGATCAATCCGGGCAGCACACCCAGCACGCCGTCCTCGGAGCACGGCGGCGCCTCGCCGGGCTCCGGCGGCTCAGGGAACAGGCACCGGTACGTGGGCCCGCCGCGCCAGTTGAAGACGCTCATCTGCCCCGTGAACCCCTGTATCGCGCCGTACACGAACGGCCGGCCGGCGATCACACAGGCGTCGTTGACGAGGTAGCGCGTCGCGAAGTTGTCCGAGCCATCGACCACGACGTCGCAGTCGCCGACCAGCCCGAGGGCGTTGTCGCGCGTGAACCGCCCGACGACCGGCACGATCTCCACCCGGTCGTTGAGCGCACGCAGCCGCCGCGCCGCGGCCGCCGCCTTCGGCTGGCCGACCTCGGCCGTAGTGTAGAGCACCTGGCGCTGAAGATTGGAGACGTCGACGCGATCGGGATCGATCACGGCGATCCGCCCCACCCCGGCCGCGGCGAGATACAGCAGCGCGGGGCAACCGAGCCCGCCGGCGCCGATCACGAGCACGCGACCGGCCTTCAGCCGCTCCTGCGCCGCCGCGGCGAAACCCGCCAGCGCCAGATGCCGGGCGTAGCGTTCGCGTTCCTGTGGATCGAGGCCCATGTCAGGCGGATTTCGCCACGGCGCCGTCGTAGCTTGCGTCCCAGTCCTTCCACACCGGCTCGATGCCCTGACTGCGCAGATGCGCGGCGACCTCCTCGCAGGTGCGGTCGTCGTTGACGGCGAACTGTTCGAGCGAGTCTTCGCCCGCGGAGTAGCCACCGGGGTTGGTGCGAGCGCCAGCGCTCATCGTCGTCACGCCGAGCCGGACCGCGTGGTTGCGGAAGGCCGGGCTCTCGCGGGTGGAGAGCGTGAGGTCGACCTCGCGGCTGAACAGCCGGTACGCGCAGAACGCCTGCACGAGGTCGCGCTCGGTCGTCGGCCGGATCTCGATCTCCGCGCCGACGTGCGGGCGCAACCGCGGGAACGAGATGCTGTAGCGCGTGCGCCAGTAGCGGCGCTCGAGGTGGCGCAGGTGCAGCCCGATGAACCACGCGTCCGTCCGCCAGTCGCTCAACCCATAGAGCGCGCCCAGGCCGACCTTCTTCATGCCGGCCAGCCCGAGCCGGTCGGGCGTCTCCAGGCGCCACGCCATGTCGGCCTTCCGCCCGGCGATATGAAAACGACGATACGCCTCGGGGTCGTACGTCTCCTGGAAAACGGTCACGCCGCTCAGCCCCTCGCCGGCGAGCACGGCATAGTCCTCCGTCGCGAGCGGCTGCACCTCCATCGAGAGGTTGGCGAAATCCGGTCGCAGGATGCGCAGGGCGTTGGCGAGGTAGTCGCGTCCGGCGCGCGGCGATTCTCCGGTGACAATCAGCACATGCCGGAAACCGCGCGCGCGCAGCACGGCGGCCTCGGCGCGGATCTCGTCGTCGCCGAGGATACGCCGCGGAATGCGGTTGCGGGCGTTGAACCCGCAGTAGGCGCAGACGTTGCCGCACACGTTGGTGAGGTACAGCGGAGCGAAGAGTTGCATCGTGCGTCCGAACCGCTCCACCGTGCGCCGGTGGCTGAGCTGCGCCATTTCCTCCAGGAACGGCGCCGCCGCCGGCGAGAGCAGCGACTGCAGGTCGTCGAGCCCGAGCCCGGCCGCCACCCGCCCAAGCGCACGGCGCACGTCGGCCGCCGTCCGCTCGTGAATCGCGCGGCGCGTCGCCTCGAAATCGTGCTGTCGCCAGACTTCGGCGAAGCTCATGCGCCCACCTCCGTAAGGAACGCCGTGAGCGGCGAGCTCGCGCTGGCGACCGGTGCCGCGGCGGCCGCCGCCAGCCCGGCCTCGTAGCCCAGCCGCCCGGCTTCGACACCGAGCCGGAACGCCAGGCCCATCGCCGTGGGATCGGCTGCGGCGGCCACGGCGGTGTTCACCAGAACGGCATCCGCGCCGAGCTCCATCGCCGCTGCGGCGTGCGCCGGCGAGCCGAGCCCGGCATCGACCACAACCGGCACGCCACTCTGCGCCACGATGATCTCGAGGAACGCCCGTGTCTCCAGCCCGCGGTTGCTCCCGATCGGCGCGCCGAGCGGCATCACCGCCGCGCAGCCGCACTCCTCCAGCCGCCGGCACAGCACCGGATCGGCGTGGATGTACGGCAGCACCACGAAGCCGCGCCGCACCAGCTCCTGCGCGGCGGCGAGCGTCTCCACGGGGTCGGGCATCAGGTACTTCGGGTCCGGGTGGATCTCCAGCTTCACCCAGTTCGTCTCCAGCGCCTCGCGTCCGAGCTCGGCCGCGAGCACCGCCTCCTTCGCGTCGCGCACGCCGGAGGTGTTGGGCAGAAGCCGGTAGCGCCCGCGGTCGAGGTGCGAGAGGATCGCGTCGTCCTCGCCGTCGGCGCTCACGCGTCGCAGCGCCACGGTGACCATCTGCGTGCCCGAGGCCGCGAGACTGGCGGCCATCGCGGCGCCGGAACTGTACTTGCCGGTGCCCAGGAACAGCCGGGAGGAGAACTCGACGCCGGCAATGACGAGAGGACGGGGGGACATGGGGAAGAGGCGAGAGGCGAAAGGTAAGAGGTCGTGGGAAATGGCGGGAGGTGCTCAGCCGCCCTGCGTGGCCCGGATCACGAGCACACGCGCACCCTCGGCAAGCGGCTGCGCCGGCCACTCCGAGCGCGGGACGACGGCGTCGTTCACCGCCACGGCAACGCCCTTGCGTTCGGCGAGGCCGAGCTCGCGCAACAACTCGGCAAGCGTCGAGCCGGGCGCGATCTCGCGGGGCTGGTCGTTGAGGAAGATTCTCATGGGTCCTTTAGGTCACATAGGTCGTATGCGACCTATGCCCGGTAGATCTCACCGCCGGTCTTGAGGAATTCGTCGGCCTTGGACTGGAGCCCGGCGGCGACGGCCCGCTCCGAGTCGAGGTGGTGCTCCGCGGCGAATTTGCGGACGTCCTCGGTGATCTTCATCGAACAGAACTGCGGGCCGCACATGGAGCAGAAGTGGGATGTCTTCGCGCTCTCCTGCGGCAGCGTGGAGTCGTGGAACGCGCGCGCCTTCTCCGGATCGAGGCCGAGGTTGAACTGGTCCTCCCAGCGGAACTCGAAGCGCGCCTTCGAGAGGGCGTTGTCGCGGTATTGGGCGGCCGGATGTCCCTTGGCGAGGTCGGCGGCGTGTGCAGCGATCTTGTAGGCGACGACGCCGGCGCGCACGTCCTCCTTGTCGGGCAGGCCGAGGTGCTCCTTCGGCGTCACGTAGCAGAGCATCGCGCAGCCGTGCCAACCGATCATCGTGGCGCCGATGGCGCTGGTGATGTGGTCGTAGCCGGGGGCGATGTCGGTGGTGAGCGGCCCGAGGGTG
>CAZXHR010000042.1:0-24633 GCA_964640465.1 uncultured Opitutaceae bacterium | reverse complement strand
TCGAGAGGATGAGCCAGAGCGGGTCGTCGTTGAAGCCGCCGCCGATGTCGGCGTTGCCCTTCTTGGTGAGCGGCTGGTACTGGTGGAAGCAGGTGCCGTCGGAGAGCTGGGTCGACGCGATGTCGAGGATACGCTGGCGGGCGCGCTCGGGCAGGAGGTGGACGAAGCCGAGGATGTCCTGGTTCGAGTCGCGGTAGCCCATGCCGCGGCCGATGCCGGTCTCGTAACCGGAGGCGGAGCGGGAGAGGTTGAAGGTGGCCATGCACTGCGCCTGGTTCCACGTATTCACCATGCGGGCGAGGTGTTCGTTGGGGACCTTGGTGGCCTGGTAGATGGAGAGCAGATCCTCCCAGCGCTGCTTGACGGCGGCGAACGCGGCGGCGACGGCGGCGAGGTCGGAGAACTTCTTCATGATCTCGCGGCCCTTGGTCTTGTTGATGACGAAGGGTGCGTCGAACTTCGGCAGGTCGCCCTGTTCGACGTAGGCGAGGACGAACGCGAAGGTCTCCTCGGCGCCGGGCTTGAGGGTGAGGTCGACCTGATGGGCGCCGATCGGGTTCCAGCCGTAGGCTCGGGAGTTGGTGCACTTGCCGGCGAGGACGGCCTTCGGGTCGCCGAGGCCGTTGTGCACGCCGACGAAGGCGTCGCGGGAGGTGTCGTAGCCGGCGACCTTCCGGGTGCAGCCGAAGAGGGTGTAGTGGTTCCGGCGCTCGCGGTATTCGGTCTTGTGGTAGATGGTGCCGCCCTCGACCTCGACTTCGCCGATCGAGTACGTGCGCTGGTAGTTGGTCATGTCGTTGAGCGCCTCGAAGAGGCAGAACTCGACGTACGAGAAGAGGGAGAGCTTCTGGGCCTTCTTGGTCTTGTTGCGGACCGTGACCTTCCAGACCTCGAGGGTCTCCTGCGGGGGGACGAACATCAGCTGCGCGACCTCGATGCCGTCCTTCTTGCCGGTGATCTGGGAGTAGCCGAGGCCGTGGCGGCACTCGAAGGCGTCGAGCTTGGTGCGGGTGGGCTTCCAGCCCGGGTTCCAGATCGACTTGCCCTGCTTCACGTAGAGGAAGCGGCCGTCGTTATCCATCGGGTTGTTGTTGTACCGATAGCGCGTGAGGCGGCGCAGCTTGGCGTCCTTCCAGAAGGAGTACCCGCCGGCGGTCTGGGTGACCATGCCGAAGTACTCGTCCTGGCCGAGGTAGTTGAGCCACGGCAGCGGAGTGTCGGGGCGGGTGATCACGAACTCGCGGTTCGCGTCGTCGAAGTAGCCGTATTTAGCCATAGAGCAGGGGGGTGCGGAGATTGGAAGTGGAGGAGCGGAGCAGGCGGGTGCTTTCGCAGCAAAACCAAGATGTGGAGTCTGCATTAAGCGGCCGATCCGCGGGGACTCCGATTAGGACGGGGCTCGGACGGTTGCCAAGGACGGGGTGGCGTTCTCAAACGAGAGAGTCAGGAAGTGGGGCCCTGATGAGCGTCGGATGCAGGATGCGCATGACGCGACGGATCGGGACCCGATCGCGTCTGGCGCATTGCCGGAGCAGGACCGCTACGACCTGCGCGGCGGACTTCGTAGTGGCCATGCCGCTTGATGGGCGCGAGGCCACGGAAGAACGAGTCGCGCCGGCAATGGCCACCGGCTTCGGCGGCTACTCCAGCCCTGCGCCTTGGAGACAACGCACGACGTACGGGTCGAGGCCGGTCGGGATTTTGTGTACCCATTTTGCACCGCCGTGATGGGCATCGAGTTTGGGACTGATGCGAACGCGCGGGGTGGCGGGGTAGAGGAAGAAGCAGGTGTTGATCGAATGTACGGCGATGCTGCCGGGACCGTCGGGGAAGATGGTTTCGGCGGTGTGGATGATCGGGCCGGCATGGCATTCGATGCCGACTTCTTCGAGGGCCTTGCGGATGGCGGTTTCCCGCATGGTCTCGCCCTTCCACACGCGGCCGCCGGGTAACCACCACTGGCCGCGCGCTGGCGCATCCTTGCGCTTCACGAGGAGCACGGCGCCTCGGTGGACGATGGCGACGTCGACGCAGGCGAGCGGCATCAGTTCGAGGAATCGGTGGTAGGTCTCGGCGGGGATCCAGTGCTTCACTGGGGCGTTTTCTAGTGGTGGCGGTCGTCCGAGGGAAGCCCACACCTTCGTTTTTTGACACGTGTAGCCGCGCTTGCATCGTTGCCCAAATCCCGCAACTCTCAGCCTCCAGCCGTCGGCACGTTGCGCCGGTGCCTGCCAGTTCCGCCGCAGCGCGCTTGCTTCAGCACCCAGTTCTTTTGTCAGGCTCGATCCCAATCAACGTCTGCTTTCCCAACCCGAACCTCATGCCCGAACAACTATCCGAAATCGGACTCATCGGCCTTGCCGTGATGGGTCAGAACCTCGCCCTCAACATCGCCGACCACGGCTTCCGCATCTCGGTCTACAACCGCACCGCATCGAAGACCGACGAGTTTGTCGCCGCGCACCCCGACACTCCTGGCGGCCTCGTCGGCTTCGCTGAGTTGAAGGACTTTGTCGCCTCCTTGGCCAAGCCGCGCCGCGTTATCATGATGGTCAAGGCCGGTGCTGGCACCGATGCCGTGATCGACTCGCTCACACCGCTCCTCGAGGCCGGCGACATCATCATCGACGGCGGCAACTCGAAGTGGACGGACACGATCCGCCGCGAGAAGGCGCTACGCGAGGCGGGCTTTCGCTTCATCGGCAGCGGCGTCTCCGGCGGCGAAGAGGGCGCGCGTTTCGGCCCCGCCCTCATGCCCGGCGGCGACCCCGAGGCTTTCAAGTTCCTTGAGCCCGTCTGGAACGCCATCGCCGCCAAGGTCGACCGCAAGACCGGCCGCCCGCTCCTCGGCGCTGCGCCTGGCAAGCCCGTGAAGGGCGGCGTGCCCTGCTCGACCTACATCGGGCCCGACGGCGCTGGCCACTACGTGAAGATGGTCCACAACGGCATCGAGTACGGCGACATGCAGATGATCTGCGAAGCCTACGACCTGATGCGCGGCGTGCTCGGCATGAAGGCCCCCGAGATCGGCAAGGTCTTCGCCAAATGGAACAAGGGCGCGCTCGACAGCTTCCTCGTCGAGATCACCGCCGACATCCTCCAGCAGGTCGACCCGGCCACCAAGAAGCCCTTCGTCGACATCGTCCTCGACACCGCCGGCCAGAAGGGCACGGGCAAGTGGACCAGCGTCAGCGCCCTCGACATGGGCGTGCCCGCCCCGACCGTTGCCGAGGCCGTGTTCGCCCGCTGCATCTCCGCCGTGAAGGAGGAGCGCGTCGCCGCTTCCAAGATACTCAAGGGCCCGAAGGCCAAGTTCAAGGGCTCGAAGAGCGCCTTCCTCAAGGCGATCCACGACGCCCTCTACTGCTCCAAGATCTGCTCGTACGCGCAGGGCTTCCAGCTCATGCGCGAGGCGCAGAAGGAGTACAACTGGAAGCTCAACTTCGGGAAGATCGCCCAGATCTGGCGGGGCGGTTGCATCATCCGCGCCGTCTTCCTCCAGAAGATCACCGAGGCCTACGCCGCCAACCCGAAGCTCGCGAACCTCCTGCTCGACCCGTACTTCAACAAGACCGTGCAGAAGGCGCAGAAGAACTGGCGCAAGGTCGTCGCCACCGCCGTTGAGCTCGGCGTCTCCACGCCGACGTTCAGCTCCGCGCTCGCGTACTACGACGGCTACCGCGCCGCCCGTCTGCCGGCCAACCTGCTCCAAGGGCAGCGCGACTTTTTCGGCGCGCACACCTACGAGCGCGTTGACCGCCCCCGCGGCGAGTTCTACCACACCGACTGGCCCGTCGCCGGCCGTCCGGAGTCGAAGGTGAGCTGAGTGATCGCGAACCAAGTCTAGTTTCGAGCGGCGTGCCGAACACCCCGGCACGCCGCTCTTGTTTACGGGAGGCGGAGACTGCTGCGCGGCGACGGAGTCCCCGCGCTTGCGATTTGCCGCGAAGCGGGTTCCGGCGAACATGCCGGTGCCCCGCCGGTCCCGCTGCTCGCATCGCATGAACACTCCGGAACGCCATCCCTTCCTCCAGGGCCTGAGCCGCCACCGCGGCGCCTCGCCCACCGTCCTCGTCATCTTCGGCGCCTCCGGCGACCTCACCGCGCGCAAGCTCCTGCCGGCCCTCTACAATCTCGCCGCCGACAACCTCCTGCCGGCCGACTTCCACCTCGTCGGCTTCGGCCGTTCCCCGCTGCCCGACGACGAGTTCCGCCGCAGCGCCGCCGCCTCCATCCGCGAATTCTCGCGACGCGCTCCGGACGACGCCGTCTGGAATCCCATCGCGGCGCGCACGCGCTACCTCTCCGGCGGCTACGACGAGCCCGCCGCCTTCTCCCGCCTGCGCGAGCTGGTCGACGCGCTCGAACGCGCTGCCGGCCGCGAGCTCCAGCTCCTCTGCTACATCTCCACGCCGCCGACGGTCTTCCGTCCGATCCTCGAGAACCTCGGCGCCTGCGGCCTCGCCTCCCGCCGCCGTGGCACCGTTCTGGCGACGAAGGTCGTCGTCGAGAAACCCTTCGGCCGCGACCTCGCCTCCGCCCGCGAGCTCAACCGCTCCATCGCTGGCGTCCTCGACGAGCGGCAGGTCTTCCGCATCGACCACTACCTCGGTAAGGAGACCGTGCAGGACCTCCTCGTCCAGCGCTTCGCCAACGCGATCTTCGAGCCACTCTGGAACCGCAACTACGTCGACTGCGTCCAGCTCACCGTGGCCGAGGAGGTCGGCGTGGGCTCCCGCGGCGGCTACTACGAGCAGAGCGGTTGCCTGCGCGACATGCTCCAGAACCACACCATGCAGCTCCTCGCCCTCACCGCGATGGAGCCGCCCGCCTCCCTCGACGCCGAGGCCGTCCGCGACGAGAAGGTGAAGGTCCTGCGCGCGATCCGCCCGCTGCGGCTCGGCCCCGGTGGCGACGCCGTCCGCGCCCAGTACGACGAGGGCCTCTCCGGCGGCGCCAGGGTCCCCGGCTACCTCCGCGAAAACGGCATCCGCCCCGACTCCGCCACCGAGACCTTCGCCGCCGTCCGTCTTTTCGTCGACAACTGGCGTTGGGCCGGCGTGCCGTTCTACCTGCGCTCCGGCAAACGCCTCGCCCGCCGCGTGACGGAGATCGCAATCCGCTTCCGCCGCCCGCCCGGCGCTCTCTTCGCCGGCAGCGACCAGTACGACCTCGCGCCGAACACCCTGGCCTTCCAGATCCAGCCCGACGAGGGCATGACCGTGCTGCTCAACGGCAAGATCCCCGGCCTGGAGACGCGCATCCAACCCGTGAAGATGCGCTACGGCTACCACACCACCTTCGGCTCCAACACGCCCGAGGCCTACGAGCGCCTTGTCCTCGACGCCATCGTCGGCGATGGCACGCTCTTCATCCGCGGCGACGAGGCCGAGACCTCCTGGTCGCTCTACACGCCCGTGCTCGAAGCCTGGACCGCCGCCGGCCGCGAGGGCATGGGCTCGTATGCCGCCGGCTCGTGGGGCCCGGCCTGTGCCGACGCGCTCCTCGCCGCGCATGGCCACGAATGGAGGAAGCCGTGACTGGCGTCCCCGTCTCCGTTTTCGAAGCGTTGCCCGGGATCGAGGTCCCCGTCGGCGAGATGCGACGCGCCCTCGAGCGCATCTGGGAGAGCGATGCGCCGGCCGGCGCGGGCGCGCCGTCGGAGTTTCGCTCAGCGCAACTCAACCTCGTCCTGCATCTCGGTCTGCTCACCGCGCCCAAGGACGCCGTCGCGCAGTTCGAGCTCGCGCTGCGGTTCGCCCAGGACCACCCGTGCCGCGCCATCGCGCTCGTGCCGCTGGCCGATGCGCCGGCCGGTTCGCCCATGCGGGCGAAGCTCTACTCGCAATGCTACCTCGGCGGCAGCCGCCGCGACATGAGCTGCACCGAGGCGCTTGTCCTCGCCTACCCGCAGGAGACGCGCGGCTTCGTTTCCGACCAAGTCTCGACGCTGATCGATCCCGACCTGCCGCTCTACTACTGGGCACACCGGTTCTCGGCGTGTCGCAAGATCGCGGACTACCACTACCTGCTGCGTACCGCGCGGCGGTTCGTCTTCGACAGCGCGCTCGTGCCGGAGGAGGCCCTCACCTATCCGTGGCCGCGACCGGAGACGGTGCGCGATCTCGCCGCGGCGCGGTTGCTGCATGTGCGGCAACTGCTCGGCCAGCACCTCGCCGGCATCACGCCGGAGCGACTGGTCGACGGACTGGAGCGGGTTGTCGTGCGTGCCACGCCGGGGCTGCGGCAGGAGGGTCGCGCTCTGCTTGCGTGGGCGCTCGCGGCGTTGCGCCGCTGCGGCGAAACGGCCGCCGAGGCGACCGCGGCGCAGGAGGCGATCCGTCCGGCGGCGCCTCCGACGCTGGAGCTGGAATTTGGGTACAGCGGCGGGCGTTATTTCCGGTGGAAGGCCGACTTTGCGATGGGCGCGGCGGGCTTCGACGCCGATTTTGGCTCCGGCCGGGAGCTGCATTGCGCGCCGGTGAAGCTTGCCACCCCGGAGATCGCTCTCGGGGAGGCGCTGCTGTTCTGAAACCACGTATGCATACGCTTGGCTCTTCCACTCGCTGGCCTTCGGGGATGCCGCCTGCGGTAGCGAAGTTCGCCAGAACTTCGACCGTGGTCCCCCGGACGAAAGCCTTGGCGGCTTTCGCTACGATCCCGAGCCGTCGCGCATCCGGATATCGTGTGCCCTGTTTCGATGAAAACGTTCACCACTGATTATGGCACGGTGCGCATCGGCGCGGCGGAGGAGCTGTTCGCCGAACTGGCGCGGCTCGGCTGCGAGGCGTGGCGCGCCGCGCCTCGCGGGCGCTTCGGCTGGGCGCTCACCGGCGGCTCCACGCCGAAGGCTTGGTACCGCTGGTGCGTGGAGCGGTGCGCGCTGCCGGCAGAACTGCTCGCGGAGACGCACTGGTTCACGAGCGACGAGCGCTGCGTGCCGCTGGCGAGCGACGAGAGCAACTTCGGCAACGCCGCCCGCCTCCTGCTCGACCCGCTCGGAGTGCCCGAGGCGCGGCGACACCCGTGGCCGGTGGCGCTGCCTCCCGAAGAGGCGGCTGAGGTCTATGCCGGCGACTGCGATGCCACGCTCGGCTCCGGCTGCGGTTTTACGTTGTGCCTGCTCGGGCTCGGCGACGATGCGCACACCGCCTCGCTGTTTCCCGGAAGCCCGCTGCTCGCCGCGCTGCCGCAGGAGCGTTTCGCGGCGGTCGAGGTGCCGGGCAAGGGCTGGCGGCTCACGTTGACACCCGCCGGACTCGCGTTGTGTCAGCGGATCGTGGTGCACGCCACCGGCGCGACGAAGGCCGCGGCGATCCGGCGGGTTTTCTCCGGCGACGAACCGGTGACGGACGTGCCCGCGAAGGTGCTCGGGCCGCTGGCGGCGCGGACGACATGGCTGCTCGATCCCGCGGCCGCGGCGGAGTGCCCGGAGCTGCGCGGATAGAATGATGGGGAGCTGGAGACGAAAAGCCCGCCGGCATTTTTGCCGACGGGCGGCTGGCGATAGAGGATGTGGAGATCCGGTCAGCGGCAGGCGTAGCGGTTGTCACGCCGGTCGTCGCGGCGATCCCTGCGATCATCGCGCCGATCATGCCGGTTGTCGCAGCGGGCATCCCGATGGTCGTGGCGGCGATCATGGCGTGGAACTACGACGACATCACAGCAACCGTGATGGACTGGCGGGCGGACAACGACGGTCGTGTGGTGCGGACGTGGCGGCGGTGTGACGACGACCACGCGGTGGTCCGGCGGGCACGGCGGCGCGGCATGGTGGATGGCGGGTCGGCCGCAGTGATCGTCGGCGATGGCGCTCACCAGCAGACCGGCGGCGGCACCGATGGCAGCGCCTTCGGCGGCGTGGTTGTTGTGGGCGTCGCCGATGATTGCCCCGGCGACGGTGCCGAGGATCACGTTGCGGGCGACGTTGTCGTTGCGGGCGTTGGCGGTGGCGGGAACTGCCACGGCCAGACCGGCCGCGCAGGCAAGGGTGATAAGAAAGCGGGTGTTCATACGCCGGACTCTGACGCCGCTCGCCGGCGGAGGTTTCCGCGGTGCGAAGGGTTTATTTTTCGCCGCGGGTGTAACCTTTTCCGGTTTCGAGCGTCCCGCGCGCGATGCCTCGGTGCTGGCCGCCCGCTACCGCCGGAGCATGGCTACTCGATCCGGCCTTCGTCGAAGTCGATCAGGTCGGGCACGCTGATGATCGTGTCGACGCGGTCGGCGCAGCCCATGGCGGTGAGGGCGTCGCGGAGGAACTCGCGGCCGGCCGGCGTCATGCCTTTCTGGACGAACTCGCGGTTCCACTTCGCGGCGCGCACGTCCTTCGGGAAGAGCGCGAGCAGGCGGCGGTCGACCTCGGCATCGTCGGCGCCTGCCTCGCGCACGGCCTGTTCGACGGCGTCGGGCTCGACACCGAGGTGGAGGCAGAGGAAGCGGTCGCAGCCGCGCTTGTAGTTCTTGGCGTAGCTAGCGGGGAGTTTCCCGTGCGCCTGCACATAGCGGATCTTCGCGATGAAGCGCGGGAGGTAGAGCAGGCCGGTGGCGGCGTGGGGCAGGTAGGGCGAGGGCAGGCAGGTGAGCACTTCGCCGGAGGAGCCGGGAATCGGGCGTGAGGGCATGATGCGGAAGGGCGTCAGCACATGGGGCTAGTGCCGGCGGCGCAAACGAATCGTGTGCGGAGTTGCACCGGTCGCGTTGTGTGTGGAGGGTGGACGCGGATGCAGAAAGGACCCCAGGCGCAATGGCTGCCCAACGGCGAGACCGCGTACCAGCGCATGCTGGTGGCGATCGACGCCGCGCGGGAGTCGGTCCGGCTGGAGACGTACATCTTCTCAGCCGGTGTTCCCGGCGACCTCTTTCGTGCGGTGCTGGCGGCGGCTGCCCAGCGCGGAGTGCGGGTTGAAGTGCTGGTCGACGGCGTCGGTTCCCGCACGTTGCCTGCCGACTACTGGAAGCCGGTGCGCGCCGCGGGCGGCGATGTGCGCGTCTTCAACCCCGTCTCGCTCAACCGCATCGCCATCCGCGATCACCGCAAGCTGCTGCTGGTCGACGACCACATCGCGTTTGTCGGCGGCTTCAACATCGCGCCCGAGTATGCCGGCGATGGTGTGACGCGCGGTTGGTGCGACTTCGGCGTGGAGCTGCACGGCGATATCGCGGCCCGGCTCGGAGCGTCATTCCAAGTGCTCTTTGCGCATCACGACTACCGGTTCCCTCGGCTCGGACGCTGGCGCCATGCACGGCAGCGGCGGGCACTGCACAACCATGCCCGCGAGCTGGTGCTCCCCACGGGGCCGGGACTGGGCCGCAACATCTTCCACCGCCGGCTGCTGCACGATCTGGGTCGGGCGCGCGACGTCGAGATCGTCTCGGCCTACTTTGTCCCCGGATATCGGCTGCGGCGCGCGCTGCGGCTGGTCGTGCGCCGCGGCGGGACGGCTCGGCTGCTGCTGGCCGGGCGCACCGATGTGCCGCTGGCGCAGCGTGCGGGTCGGGCGTTCTTCGGCGGACTGCTGCGCGCCGGTGTGGCGATAGACGAGTATCAGCCGCAGGTGCTGCACGCGAAGCTGGCGATCGTGGACGATGCGGTGTTTGTCGGTTCCTCCAACCTCGATGCTCGTTCCTTGGCGATCAACTACGAGGTGATGGTCCGTATCGAGGACCGCGCTTTTGCGGCCGAGGGCCGAGCGCTTATCGCCGCTGCGCGCCAGCATGCGCGACCGGTGCGACTTCGCCGGCGTGGCGGAGTCTGGCAGCGCTTGCACGAGTGGTGGGCGCGGTTTCTCCTAACCCGTGTCGACATCTGGCTCGCGCGCCGCCAGTTGCGGCGTCTGGTGTGAGAGGTGCCGGACTTGCGGTTTAGGAACCGAGGGATGCTATTGCGCCACGCGCTGCAGGCGGGCGAGTCCGGCGCGGGCCTCGGCAGAGGCGGGTTCGAGCGAGAGAACCTTTTCGTACTCGGCGATGGCCGTGGTACGGCGGCTCGGATCGCGCGCAAGGGCGTCGGCAAAGGCGAGGTGGGCGTCGGCGCGGTCGGGCAGGAGCCATGCGGCTATGCGCAGCTCGGAGATGGCTTCGGGCAGACGGTCGGGCGAGCGGGCGAGGGCTTGGCCGAGCCCGAGCTGCGCCTCGGCGTTGTCCGGAGCGAGACGTAGCGCGGTGCGGAACGACGCGATGGCTTCGTCGAGCCGGTCGGGCGTCTGGAGGAGTGCCCGGCCGAGGTTGGCGTGCGCTGGGGCGTGGTCCTTCTTCACCTTGATGGATTTCCGGAAATAGGAGATGGCGTCTTTTGTGCGCCCTTGGTGCAGGAGGGCGAGCCCGCGCCGGTTCTGGCGCTCGGCGAAACCTTCGACGATGGTTACCGTGCGGGCGTACTCTTCGCGGGCGAGCGACTGGGTGGCGTGACTGCGAGAGTAGAATACGAAGAGGTTGAAGTGCGCCATCCAGTTGTCTTCGGTGACGGCGACAGTGTGCCGGAAGAGCGTCTCGGCGTTCCGCCAGAACGCGAGCTGGTGCAGGGTCAGGCCGGTGCAGGCCGTCAGCGCGACGACGGTGCTGGCGCCGAGGACAAGAGTGCGCCGCGCGAGCGGGCGAGTGGCTTCCGCGGCGCTCCAGATAACGACGAGAAACACGCCGATGGACGGGATGTAGGAGTAGCGGTCGGCCATCGTCTGGCCGCCGACCTGGACCAGCCCGATGACCGGCACGAGTGTGCCCAGGAACCAAAGCCAGCCGACCGCCGCCCAGGCGTGGTGACGGCGCAGGGCGAGAAGCGCCGCGGCCGAGAGTGCGGCGAGCACGGCGACCGCGAGGACGATGTGTTCCACGGGCGGCATCTCGCCGAAACTCGGGTACAGCACGGCGAGATCGGTCGGCCAGAAGAGTTTCCCGAGGTATTGCGCGTAAGCGACGAGGGCGTTGGCGATGCGAACGGGTATGGCGTAGTACTCGATGGCCTTCACCGCGCCGCCGGCGGACTGGGCGAGCGAGGTGAGTACGCACGATGCGGCGGCGAGCGCGAAGAACGGCAGCTTCTCGGCAACGAGCCTTGCTCGTCCGGCGGGCGCGGCGCCGGTCCAGCGGCCGAGCGGCCAGAGGTCGAGCAGGAGCAGTGCGCAGGGCAGCGTGACCAGCATCGGTTTTGCGGTGAGGCCGGCAGCGAGGCCGAGGAAGGCCAGTGTGTATGGGAGCCAGGCGCGGGGCCGACCGGAGGAGGCGCGCTGCGCGTAGGCGACGTAGGCCCAGAGCGAGAGCAGGCCGAGGAGGGTGCTCAGCACATCCTTACGCTCGGCGATCCAGGCGACGGATTCGACGTGCAGCGGGTGCAGTCCGAAGAGCGCGGCGACGACGAGGCTGCGCCAGAGAAAACCGGTCGCACGCCGCATGAGGACGAAGAGCAGCAGGGTGCTGCCGGCGTGAAGGAGGATGCTGGTGAGATGGTGACCCCATGGGGCGAGGCCGAAGAGCTGGCAGTCGAGCTGGTGCGAGAGCCAGGTGAGCGGATGCCAGTTGGAGTGCTCGAAACTCGTCCACGCCCAGCGGAAGTTCTCCCACGTGAGGCCGGAATTCACGTGCGGCTCCTCGAGGACATAGGCCGGGTCGTCGTAGGTGATGAACCCGTACCGTAGAGCGGGCAGGTACACGCCGAGCGTGATCAGGAAGAGCAGCGCGCCCAACCAGAGCGGGCGGCGATCGGTGCCCGGGGCATGCGTTGCGGCGGGGGCGGCAGGCTGTGAGACTAGCGCGGGCGTGTGTGACGGCACGGCGGTGTGGGAGGTCGGGAGTTCAGGCTGGCGGAGGGCTGTGGGGCTGCTTGGCCATCGGCGGCGGTGCGTGGTAGCCACGTCACCGACGTGGCCCACAGCCCGAAGACGGCGCCGCCGACGAGTGGTTGCTTGGTGGCAGATCCAGTGCGCGGCGCATGGGCTCGATCTCGGCGGACGAGAGCTCGCGCCACTCGCCCGGTTCGAGGCCTTCGAGCGTCCAGCAGCCCACGCTCACGCGGCAGAGGTCGCGGACTTCGCGGCCGAGCTCCGCCATCATGCGGCGGATCTGGCGGTTGCGGCCTTCGCGCAACTCCAGCTCAAGCATGTGGCCGTGCTGGGCGGCGGCGACGGGTTTGAGCGGCAGCTCGTCGGGCAGCTCGATGCGGCCCTCGCGGACGCGTGCGAGATCTTGCGGCGCGAGCGGGGCGTCGAGTTCGACGATGTAGCGCTTCGGGTGGTCCCACCGCGGGTGGGTGAGGCGGAAGAGCAGTTCGCCGTCGTCGGTGAGGACGACGAGGCCGCGCGAGGCGAAATCGAGCCGGCCGGCATAGGCTAGGCGTCGCAACGATTCGGGCATGAGGTCGTAGATGGTGGCGCGGCCTTCGGGGTCGTTGCGCGTGGTCATCACGTTTACGGGCTTGTGCAGGAGCACGACGCGACCGCCAGCAGAGGCGAAGACGCGTCGGCCGTCGACCGCGACCTCGGACTCGTCGGTGACCTGCCGCGAGAGGCTTTCGACGCGCGAACCGTCGATGGTCACGCGGCCGGCGAGGACGATCTCCTCGACGGCGCGGCGCGAGCCGAGTCCGCAGGCGGCGAGGAACTTGTTGATGCGGATGCCGGTACTTCCCGCGGCGCGCGCCGGCGCTGAGGCGGCATCCAGCGGAGTTGGGGGCATGCCGCAGGGCGGGGGCCGGTTGGATCGGCTGCCCGGTCCGTCCCCTGGGTGGAATGGCCGTCTCGACATGTGTCGGAACGTTGCCGCTCCGCCGCGGGATGGGCCAACACCAAACTTGTTCGCGCGGCGTGGCTGGTACTGCAGGGGTTCGGACCGTTCTTCGTTGTTGTGACCGGTTGGCTTCCGATAGAGCGTTGCCGTGCCGAGAAACCTCATGGAACAACGATGAAGGGATACGTTACGATGGCAGCGATCGCGAAGCGTGCCGGCGTCCATGTGACGACGGTCTCCCTCGCGCTGCGGAACCACCCGAGCCTGCCGGAGGCCACACGTGAGCGGCTCCGGAAACTGGCGGAGTCGATGGGATACAGGCCCGATCCCGGATTGCGGGCGTTGATGAGCTACCGCCGGAATCTGCGGCAGCGACGCGAGGTGCAGACGCTGGCCTATGTGACCAACTGGGATTCGCGGTGGGGGTGGAAGGAGTTCCCGGCACACGCGCAGTTCTTCGAAGGTGCGTCGCAGCGGGCCCAGGAGCTGGGCTATGCGCTGGAGCATTTCTGGCTGGGCGAACCGCAATTGAGCGAACGCCGGCTCGGCGACATCTTCTATGCGCGCGGGATCGCCGGGGTGGTGCTTGCCTCCCAGCGGTTCGACAAGGATGTCCGCCTGGATTTCGATTGGACGCGGCTGACGGCGGTGAAGATCGACTACTTTCCCCACGAGCCGCAGCTGCACATTGTGACGAGCGACCAACGCGCACTCCTGCGGCTGGCCGCGCGTCAGGTGTTGGCCGCCGGGTACACGCGAGTCGGCCTGGTTTTGCATGCCGACTGGGATCTCGGTGCCGACTTTAGCATGTCCACGGGGTTCATCGAGGCGCAGCAGGCGTTGCCGGCGCGCCAGCGCATACCGGTCCACTACATCGAAAAGACCGAGCCGGCTCCGAACGAGAGATGGGGCGGTCGGGCGCCGGCCGCCGCGCTGGGAGCTTGGATCCGGAGATACCGCCCTGAGGCGGTGATCGGTTTCGGCCCGGCTGTCCTGCCTCAATTGCAGGAACTGGGACTATCGGTCCCGCGGGACGTCGCCTTTGCCGACATCTTTCTGACGCAGGGCGATGGCGCCGTTGCCGGTGTCCGGCACAACTGCAGGCGTGTCGGTGGGATTGCCGTCGAGCTGCTGGCCGGGCAGCTCCAGACGAACAATTACGGACTGCCTCCCTTCCCGACGGCGACCCTTGTCGCGGGGACCTGGATCGAGGGCGCAACGCTTCCAGTGCGGAGTTGTTGAGTGCGCGGGTGGTTGCGGTGGGCTGGTGGTTCTCTGTGGGGCGCGAAATCGGCTGTCTCTCAAATTAGAGTAACAGCCACTTTGCCGCTGCTCCCTGAGATAAAGGATACTCGGTGCGTACCCCCCCCTACAGCCAACAACCCCCAGGAGTACAAACAAGTAGAACTGCAGGCTACACACGACCAGAACGTCCCCGGTATTCACCCGATGTCCGGGGTTGTTTGCCGTCGCATAGTCCTGCCACAGTATATGCAACCGACAAAACACGCTATCAAGTACGCAGCGCTCCCGCTGGGCGCTTTGTTCGCAGCCGGAGTACACGCCCAGGAGGCGGCAGCTCCTGTCACCCCCGCTCCCGCCGCCGAGGACGAGGTCATCGTCCTCAGCCCGTTCGAAGTCACCGCCTCGGAGAGCACCGGATACGTCGCCACGACGACGCTGGCCGGTTCCCGCATCAACACCCAGTTGAAGGATGTGGGCTCCGCGATTTCCGTCGTCACCTCCGAGTTCCTCAAGGACACGGGCGCGACCGACAGCAAGAGCCTCCTTCAGTACACGACCAATACCGAGGTCGCCAGCATCCAGGGCAACTTCACGAATGCCAGCACCGGCAACCAGCAGGAGGAAGGCACCTTCACGACGCCGAACTCCAATACGCGTGTCCGTGGCCTGACCTCGGCCGACAACACCCGCAACTTCTTCATGACGGACATCCCGTGGGATGCCTACAATGTCGATCGCGTGGACATGCAGCGCGGCGCCAACTCGATCCTGTTCGGCATGGGCAGCCCTGCCGGCATCATCAACACGAGCACCAAGACCGCCCAGTACCGTACGTTTGGCGAGCTTGAGTTCCGCTACGGCAGCTATGGCACCAACCGTGTCTCGCTCGACTACAACCACACCCTCCTTGAGGATGAGTTGGCCTTCCGCGTGGCTTCGGTGCGCAACGAGGAGAAGTACAAGCAGCGTCCGGCCTATAGCCTTGATCGTCGCATTTTCGCGACCGCCCGCTATGAGCCGAAGTTCCTCAGCCGCAACGGCAACAAGACCACCGTTAAGGTCAACTACGAGTCCGGCACCATCGAATCCAACAACCCGCGCGTGATCACTCCGATCGACATGATCACGCCGTGGTTCACGTCGATGAACCAGGCCGTCGTCGATCCGAACAACGTCCGCGACAATCGCCCGCGCTACACGGTCGACGCCGCTGGTATCGTCACTTCAGTCGACTACTATGCTGCGGCCAACCAGCGCACGCTCGGTAATTACATCCCCGTGGGCCAGCCGATCACCACCCCGTCCGGTAGCATGATGGCTGGCGGCAACAACCCGAACTACAGCCCGTGGTTTACCAACGTCGCCTCCAGCTACGAGAGCGGCCCGCTCACCTACTTTAACCCGGACGGCTCCGCGTACATGATCGCCTCGGGCGTCGGCAATCTCATCGCCGCACGCAATTCGGATGGCACGACGAAGCGGACGCTCGACTACTTCTCCGATGCTTCCCGCGTCGCCATCGCGCCGACGTCGGTCTACGCATCGAACGCTGGTCTCCCGTACAAGGAGCTCTACAAGAACGCCACGTTCAGCGACACGTCGGTCTTCGACTTCTACAACAACCTGCTTGATGGCGAGAACAAGAGGGAGTGGCAGAACTTCCACAACTTCAGCGCCACCCTCAGCCAGACCTTCTTCAACCAGAAGTGCGGCTTCGAGCTTGCCTACGATGAGTCCGTGCACCGCCGCGGCCAGTACACGCTGTTGACCGATCAGCGCGCTGGCATCGCCGTCGACATGAATCTGATGAACATGGACGGCACGGTTAATCCGAACTTCGGCAAGGCCTACATCGCGGATGCTGGCATCTACAGCAACAACGACATCGAGACCAACCGCGAGGCTTCGCGCGCCAGTGTCTTCTTTGGCCACAATTTCAACGAAGACGGCAAGGCCGGCTGGTTCTACAAGCTGCTCGGGCGTCATACCCTCAGCGGCCTCTACAGCCAGGACATGATCCAGACCGACACCCGCAACTTCATGCACTGGGCCGTGGGTGAAGATCTACGCAACTATGTGGCTGGAGCGCCGACCGAAAAGATCAAGAACAACGGCCGCATTATCCACCCTGTCGTCTACATCAGCGATTCGCTCTATGGCCTGTCGCTGAACGATGTCCATGTCTCGCGTGCGGGTGACGCGGTCGTGATTCCCTCGAGTATCCCCTATCACTTCTTCGATGGCACTTGGAACGCTCCGTCCAGTGTTGCATATTCGGACCCGTGGGTGAACACCGCCACCGGTACGAACTCCACGCAGTCGCAAAATCCGGCCAACTACGTGGGTTGGACGACCAAGAACGTCAGCATCGTCAACGCTGAGGACGGCTTCGACTCGCAGGACGCGCTCACCTATTCCGCGACCCTGCTCAAGAAGAAGTCTGACTCCCGCGCCGCCGTTCTCCAGTCCTACTTCTGGGATGGTGCGATCGTCGGCATGTACGGCATCCGCCGCGATACCGTGAAGTCTTGGGGCGCTGGCGGTGCCGAGGCGTCCGACGGCCATATCGACTTCAATGCGGTCAATTCCGATGGCAACCTGATCTACAGCACCGGTTGGCGTCAGGCTTCGATCACCAAGAAGAATTCACCGAGCTGGAGCGTGGTGGCCCACCTCAACAAGCTCCTCGGCAGCTGGGATAAGTCGATCCCGCTCAACGTAAGCCTCTACTACAACGAGTCCGAGAACTTCCAAGTCGTCGGTACCCGTTTCGACATGTACGGCAACGAGATTCCCGCCGCCAGTGGTACCACCAAGGACAAGGGTATCATGATCTCGACCAAGGATGACCGCTTCTCGCTGCGCATCAATAAGTACGAGAGCACCGTCCTGAATGCGAGCAGCACGGCCGGTCTCAACACTTGGCTGGTCGGCAACAACGGTGATGCCACGATCTTCGCTTGGGGCGAGACTTGGGCGGACGTCTACGACTACCGTCTGGGTTCTACCGGCGATGCATCCAGCGCCGACACTAACCCGAGCAACTGGACCTACGCTGCCGAGCCCGGTATGACTGCAGCCCAAGCGGAGGCTCTCCGCCTGAGCGCTGTGGCCGATTGGCGTAAATTCACCTCGAATCCGAAGATTCAGCAGGTATTGAAGGCTTTCAACTACAACGACTTCACCGGGGTCAGCAATCGCAATGCGACCGCCGGCCTGCCGAACTTCTCGCAGACGGAGGATCAGGTCTCGAAGGGTTACGAGTTCGAGCTCACTGCGAATCCGACCAAGAACTGGCGTATCTCGGTAAACGCTTCGAAGACTCAGGCCATGCGCAACAATGTCGGCGGCACGGCGTTCAACGAAGTGATCGAGATCATGAACGACGCGTTCAACAACACCAACGCGGGCCAGATTCGCCTGTGGGGTGGTGGCAACACCAACAACAAGGTTGTTAGCATGTGGAATTCCAACTTCTACAACTCCTATGTGTTGATGAAGCTGCAGGAAGGCACCTATACGCCCGAACTCCGCAAGTGGCGCTTCAACGTGGTTACCAACTATAACTTCACTGAAGGCCGCCTGAAGGGCTTCAATATTGGTGCCGGGTATCGTTGGCAGGACAAGGTCGCCATCGGCTATCCTGTCGCCGCCACCAGCACGGCCGGTGTCTTCACCTATGACATCGCCAACCCGATCATGGGGCCCCGTGAGGACGGGATCGACCTCTGGATCGGCTACGAGAAGAAGCTGACCGAGAAGATCGACTGGCGCATCCAGTTCAATGTCCGCAACCTCGGCGACGGCAACAAGGTCATCCCGCTGACCATCCAGCCGACGACCGATCCGAGCAAGTACACGGTTGCGGCTTGGCGCATCGCCCCGTCGCAGACTTGGGAGATCACCAATACCTTCAAGTTCTGATCAGAGCAGTTACGTGTCTATGCTTACACCCCCGGTCGCAAGGCCGGGGGTGTTTCTTTGAAGAGGCTCGCGCTGCGGTGCCAACGGAGCTCTCAGGATGCGGGCCGAGGCCCGTGCCTCAGTCGGCGTTTACCGTGCCGCTTTTTCATTGTGCGGCGGGGTTGCGCGACGGTTTCATCGGAGCGATGCCCGACGCCGAAGTCGTCAACGTTTCCCGTCACCTCTGGGCCCAGGCTGCACGCCAGCCGGCCACGCCGGCTCTGCGCATCCCCACCGGCGCTGCCGCCGGTGGCGCGATTCGCTACGCTGAGCTCTCGTTTGCCGAGCTCGCAGCCGAGGCGGATGCGTGGGCGTGGCGGCTCACGCGCAAGGGAGTGCAGCGCGGCGACCGCGTGTTGGTGCTTGTGCGGCCGGGGCTGCCGTTGATCGCGTCCGTCTTCGCGCTCTTCAAGCTCGGGGCGACGCCGGTCGTGATCGATCCCGGGATGGGGCGGAAGAACTTCCTCGAGTGCGTCTTGCGCACCCAGCCGCGTGTGCTGCTCGGCATCGCCTCGGCTCAGCTCGCATCCTGGATCTTCCGCGACGCGTTTCGCTCTGTCGGCCACCGCCTGTGGGTAAGCGGAGGCCTCGCGCACCGGATTGCGCGCGGGCCGGTGCCCGCCTTCCCCGCGGCGGCGACGGCGGCGGACGACCTTGCGGCGATCCTCTTCACCTCCGGTTCCACCGGCGCGCCGAAGGGCGTGTGCTACGAGCACGGGATGTTCGAGGCGCAGGTACGGCTGGTGCGGGAGACGTACGGCATCGTACCGGGCGAGGTCGACCTCGCCGTGCTGCCCGTCTTCGCGCTCTTCGATCCGGCGCTGGGGATGACGACGATCGTCCCGCAGATCGATCCGTCGAAACCGGCTGCCTTCGATCCCGCCAAGCTCGTCCAAGCGATCCGGCAGAACGGCGTGACGAACAGCTTCGGCTCTCCCGTGATCTGGACGAAGGTCGCGCGCCACTGCTCCGAGCGCGGCATCGTTCTTCCCGGCGTGAAGCGTATCCTGATGGCGGGCGCGCCGGTGCCTCCGCCGTTATTTACGCTCATGCGCCAGGTCTTTCCCGGCGCGCAGCTCCATTCGCCGTACGGCGCGACCGAGGCGCTTCCGGTCAGCAGCGTCTCCGCCGAGGAGGTGATCGGACACAAGCCGGAGGCCGGATGCGCGAGGGCACGATGCAGCGCCTCTGCGCCAGAAGCCCGAAAGCCGAAGCCCGAGACCTTGCTCTCAGCCGTCGATCAACCCGCCGGTACGGCGGCGGCCACGCTGCGTGGCCGCGGCACCTGCGTGGGGCGGCCAGTTGCGGAGATGACCGCGCGTGTGATCGCCATTGGCGACGGTCCGATCGCGACGCTTGCCGAGGCACGCGAATTGCCGCGTGGCGAGATCGGCGAGATCGTCGTGCGCGGGCCGGTCGTCACCAAGGTCTACGATCTGCTTCCCGAAGCCACCGCACGCGCGAAGATCTACGAGACCGATATGGCTACCGTCGCTCCGGCCGAGGCCGGCGAGGCCACCGCGCCGCAGTCCGGTTTCCACCTGCCGCCGTCCGCACCCGAGGACGCCGTGGTCTGGCACCGCATGGGCGACGCCGGCTATCTCGATGCAGAGGGCCGGCTCTGGTTTTGCGGCCGCCTCGCCGAGCGGGTGGAGACACCGCATGGTGCGCTTTTCCCCGACTGCGTGGAACCCATCTTCAACGTACATCCGAGCGTGCGGCGCACGGCGTTGATCGGCTTCGGCCCGCGCGGCAAGCAGGTCGCGGCATTGGCGGTCGAGTGCTGGCCGGGTAAACACCCGCGCGGCGCATCCGAAAAGCAAGCACTTGGTCGCGAGCTACGCGAACTCGGTGCGGCACATCCGCACACCGATCTCGTCCGCCTCTTCTACTTCGTCGATCGGTTCCCGGTGGACGTGCGGCATAACGCGAAGATCCACCGTCTCCACCTGGCCCGCGACCTTGCCGGCCAGCCGGGCCTGGAGTTCGGCACGCGCTAGCAGCAGCCCCGCGAGCATGCGGCAAATGGCGCGCTTTCGCTAAGCAGGAAGCGCTTGTCCAGCCTCCGCAGCACGGTCTCCGGACCGTGGCTCACTCCACCGCCGAGATCGTGTGCTCGACGGTGCGTGCACCCTGCGGGAGCGCGACGCGTTCGCCAATCTTGCGTCCCATGAGCGATCGGCCGAGGGGCGACGAGGGGGTCACGACCATGATTTCGTCGCCATTGACCTTCACTTCGAGGCCGCCGTGGGCGGGCCCGAGAAAATAGACGCTCTTGCTGCCGCGCGCGGCCTCGAGGCGGATCAACGCGCCCAGCGCGGCGGGCTCGCCGGGGTGGAACGCTTTCAGGGCCATGTTGCGGAAGGCGGCGATCGCGGTGGCGACCTCGTCGGCGATCTTGGCTTGGCCGGCTGCAAGGTAGGCGGCGAGCTGGCCGCGCATGTCATAGCGGTCCTCGGCCCGGCTTTCGTCGTTGGTGGCCTCTTTGTGGGCGTCCTCGGCGGCTTCGGTTTGCACCGCGAGTTCCGCGGCGAGTGCGGCGACGATGGCGTTCAACAGGGCGACCTTATCCATGATTCCTGGAGCGTTTCGGGGTGAGGGCGGCGGCGCGGGTGGGGTATGCGACGCCTGTGAAGCTGCAAGGCAATAGTCCTCCCCGGCCCACGCCAAGCCCGGATTTTATCGCCGACGCAGGCTAGCTCCGCCGTCCGTGCGACGCGTGTGGAATGTGCCGGCGACGTAAGGCAATGGCAGTCGCGGCCTGCGGGGCTGATGTCTTTTGGTTTACGGCGATTCCGATTCTCCGATACTCCGGCAAGCGATGAACCCCACTCCAAGCCACCTTTGCGTCGCGGCGGGATTTCGCCTGCGCTGGTTCTCGTTGGTCTTCTTCGCCGTGCTGATCTGGTCGGCGATCCGCCCCACCGATCCGTTCACCTGGTGGCTGGAGGTCGCGCCAGCGTTGCTCGGCTACGCGGCGCTCCTCGCCGTGCGGAAGTGTTGGCGGTTCAGTGCGCTGACGTCCGTGGTCATCCTGCTGCACATGATCGTGCTGATGGTCGGCGGGCACTACACCTACGCGGAGGTGCCGGGATTCCGTTTCGACCTGCCGTGGCTGGGCGGACTGCGCAACGACTACGACAAGTTCGGGCATCTCTTCCAGGGATTCGGGCCGGCATTGGTCGCGCGCGAGATCCTGCTTCGCCGCCGCGTCGTGCGCACGGCAGGGTGGCTGAACTTTCTCGTGGTCGCACTTTGCCTCGGAATCAGCGCGGCCTACGAGCTGGTCGAGTGGGGCGTGAGCGTCTCTGTCGGCGCCGGCGGAGATGCGTTCCTCGGCACGCAGGGATTCCTGTGGGACACCCAGACCGACATGCTGTGCGCTCTGATCGGGGCGATCGTTGCGGTAGTTGCCCTCGGCCGGCTGCAGGTCCGGCAGTTCCCGATCGAGCCGGTTCCCGGCGCGACACCGCGTTACTGATCCCGCAGCGCCCGCCCTGGGGCGGTAATCCACGGGGCGCCGGCGCCTTTGCGTTCGCGACTGCGCTGGTTTCGACAATACTCGGCGGCAGCGGTTCGAACCCTCCGCCACTTATGCTCCAGAGCAAGAATCTGCCCTCCGTGCTCGATCTCGCCCGGATGATCGACCACTCGCTGCTGCATCCCACGCTCACCGATGCGGAGCTGCACAAGGGGCTCGCCGTCGCGCGGCGCTGCGGCTGTGCCACCGCTTGCGTGAAGTCCTGTAGTGTACCGCTGGCCGTGGAGTCGCTGGCCGGCTCGGGCGTCGGTGTCTGCGCGGTGGCCGGTTTCCCGCACGGCAACAGCCACATCGCGCTGAAGGTCTTCGAGGCCGAGCGTGCCGCGGCCGAGGGCGCGACCGAGATCGATGCCGTCGTCAACATCGGCAAGGTGCTCGGCGGCGACTGGGACTATGTGACCGACGAGCTCCGTGAGCTGAATGCCGTCTGCCGCGCCCGCGGCGCGCTCCTGAAGGTCATCTTCGAAAACGACTATCTGCAGGACTCCCACATCGTCCGCCTCTGCGAGATCTGCACCGAGCTCGACGTCGCCTTCGTGAAGACCTCCACCGGCTACGGTTTCGTGAAGCAGCCGGGCGGCGGCTACAACTACCGCGGTGCGACCGATGAACACCTCCGCCTCATGCGCCGCCACAGCGGTCCCGGGGTACGGATGAAGGCGGCTGGCGGTGTGCGTACGCTCGACGATCTCCTGCGGGTACGGGTGCTCGGCGTCGCTCGCATCGGCGCTACCGCCACGGAGTCGATCCTCACCGAGGCCCTGCGCCGCGGGCATCCGGCGCCGACTCCCGAAGGGTTGCAGGGCGAGCCCGCGGTGCAGGGTCAGGTGCTCTGCTGCTGAGATTCGGATTTGCGGCGGAAGGAGGGGGCGGGCTTGCCGGCCGTACTCGGGGCGATCGGGCCCTCCGGTCGCGCTGTGGGACCGCCCGGCGGATTTCGGCTGCACGGCCGGTATCCTTCTCCAGATTTCCGGCAACATGATCACGACTCGTTCGTTCGCGGTGTTGGGCCTTCTCTTGGCCGCCGGCTTGGCGGTCTTCGGCATCCAGATGGGGCGCGCGGTGCAGCGCGGCCGCGAGTTCGACCGCTATCTCACCGTGAAGGGTCTCTCCGAGCGCGAGGTGAAGGCCGATCTGGCGATCTGGCCGATCCGGTGCGAGGTGACGGCCCCGGATCTCGTAGCGCTGAAAGGCGAGATGGAACGTGCCCGCGGTCAGGTGCGAGACTATCTGCTCGTGCAGGGCGTTTCCACCGAGGAGATCGCGCTCGGTCTGCCCCTCATCACCGACCGCGAGGACGAGCGCATCCAGTACAACCGCGAGGAGCTTGCCCGCTACAAGGCCGTGGTCGTGCTCGTCGTCCGCAGCGCCAAGGTCGATGTCGTCAAGAAAGCGATCCAGGGCGCCGACGCTCTGCTGGGCTCCGGCGTCGCTCTCGTTCGCAACGAGTACGGTGACAAGCCCGAGTTTCTCTTCACCGACATCGGTTCGGTGAAACCGGCGATGATCGCCGAGGCCACCGCCAACGCCCGGGCCGCCGCCGAGAAGTTCGCCCAGGACTCGCGCGCCGAGGTCGGCACGATCCGCCGAGCCACGCAGGGCGTGATGGAGATCGAGGACCGCGACGCCGCCACGCCCGAGGTGAAGACCGTCCGCATCGTCACCACGATCGACTTCTTCCTGCGCTGAGCCGTGAGCAGTCGAGCGTCGAGCGGACGAGCGACGAGAGCCGGAAGGTCGGGAGAATATCTACGCGAACGTACGCCCCGGCTGGAGCTGCCGATGATTTGGCGCTCGTCCCTCGCCGCATCGACACGGCTGAACGGGTGTCGGGGGTGGGGCGCTTCACGGCTCGCCTCCTCCTGCATCAATCTCCCGAGCCGCGCGCCTTCCTCGCTCCCGCGCCGCCAAACGCGGCTTGCCCGCTCCCGGGTGCGCGGGCTTTGGTGTCTCTTTCCCGCCGCCCCTCCGGGCCCCCGCGTCGCCTCCAGCGACCGCCGGCGCCCCGGGTCGCCGGTTTTCCTCCCTCGAGTCCCTCGTCTCCACTCTCCCATGCAATACGGCCACTTCGACGACGCTGCCCGCGAATACGTGATCACGCGCCCCGACACTCCTCGCGCCTGGTCCAACTACCTCGGCTCCCGCCGCTACGGCGCGATCATCACCAACAACGCCGGTGGCTACAGCTTCACCCGCTCGCCCGCGTCGGGCCGTTTCCTCCGCCACCGCTACAACGCCGTGCCGATGGACATGCCGGGCCGCCAGTTCTACCTGCGCGACGCCGCCAGCGGCGACTTCTGGTCGGCCGCGTGGCAGCCCGTGGGCAAGCCGCTCGAGCAGTACAAGACCTCCACGCGCTTCGGCCCCGGCTACGCGGTGATCGAGAGCGAGTACTCCGGCATCATCTCGCAGGCGACCTACTTCGTGCCGCTGGAACAGGACTTCGAATACTGGCACCTGCGCGTCACCAACAACTCCGGCGCCCCGCGCAAGCTCTCCGTCTTCTCCTACTGCGAGTTCACCACCGAGTGGAACCTCACGCAGGACACCTTCAACCTCCAGTACGCCCAGTACATCTCCGACGCTGTCTTCAAGGACGGCATCATCGCCGCCTCGTCCTGCAAGCGCCTCCCCGAGGACCCGGCCAACTTCGCCAACAACGATCAGTCGCGCTGGTGGTGGATGACGCAGGTCGGCGGCACCATCGCCGGCTTCGACTGCGAGCGGGAGAAGTTCCTCGGCGTGTACCGCAGCTACGACCGGCCCGAGGCCGTCGAGCGCGGCCAGCTCGGCAACAACGAGCACTTCGCCGACAACGGCTGCGGCGCCATCCAGAGCGATCTCACCCTCGGCGCCGGCGAGACCGCCGATGTCATCGTCCTCCTTGGCACCGGCAAGGCCGCCGTCGCGAAGAAGACCCGCGCCAAGTTCGCCAACGTCGCCGCCGTCGAGCGCGAGTTGGCGAAGCTCAAGAAATATTGGCACGGACTCCTCGATACGATGCAGGTCCAGACGCCCGACGCCGACTTCGACCACATGGTCAACGTCTGGGGCGCCTACAACGCCCTCATGACCTTCGAGTGGTCGCGTTCCTGCTCGCTCGTCTACACCGGCGACCAGCGCGACGGCTTCGGCTTCCGCGACACCGTGCAGGATTTCCTCGGCGT
>CAZXHR010000041.1:0-24767 GCA_964640465.1 uncultured Opitutaceae bacterium | reverse complement strand
TTCGTGCCCTCGATCCAGAAGGTCCGCATGTGCAACAGCGGCACCGAGGCCACCATGTCCGCCATCCGACTCGCGCGCGGCTTCACCCGCCGCGACAAGATCGTGAAATTCGCCGGCTGCTACCACGGCCACTCCGACTCGCTCCTCATCAAGGCCGGCTCCGGCGCCCTCACCCACGGCCACCCCGACAGCGCCGGCGTGCCCGCCTCGTTCGCCCGCGAGACCATCGTCCTGCCCTACAACGACCGCGCCGCGCTCGACGCCGCTTTCGCCGCCAACCCCGGCCAGATCGCCGGCGTCATCATCGAGCCGTACTGCGGCAACGTCGGCTTCATCATGCCCGACGCCGGTTACCTCGCCTACCTGCGCGAGACCACCGCGAAACACGGCACCGTGCTCATCTTCGACGAGGTCATGACCGGCTTCCGCCTCGCCAAAGGCGGTGTCCAGGAACTGGAGAACATCGTTCCCGACCTCACCACCCTCGGCAAGATCATCGGCGGCGGCCTGCCCGTCGGCGCGTTCGGCGGCCGGGCCGACATCATGGACCACCTCGCGCCGCTCGGCCCGGTGTATCAGGCCGGCACCCTCAGCGGCAACCCGCTCGCCATGGCCGCCGGCATCGCCGCTCTCCGACTCCTCGAGGAGGAGACCCCGTACGCGCGGCTCGACGCCCTCGGCCGCCAGCTGCGCGACGCCGTGCTCGCCGCAGCCAAGGCGAAAGGCCTCGCGCTCCAGTGCCCGCAGCGCGGCGCGATGTTCAGCCTCTTCTTCACCGCCACGCCGGTCCGTGACTACACCACCGCCCTCACCGGCGACGCCGCGCTCTTCAAGAAGTTCTTCCACACCTGCCTCGACCGCGGTGTCTATCTCGCGCCGAGCCCGTACGAGGCCGCGTTCCTCAGCACCGCCCACGCCGGCGCCGATCTCGACCGCGCCTGCGAAGTGATGGCCGGCGCGATCAAGGCGCTCTGAACTGCGCACCATCTCGGCGTAGCTGGATCGCGAAGCGATTCAGCCGAACGGCTCCGCCGGCCGGCTACACAGCGAAATCGATCGAACCTCAGAGCACCTGCAACTCCGCGCGCAGGGCCGCCTCGGCCTTACCCATCCACTCGGTCACAGCGGCCTCGGTCTGCGCCTCGACGAGGACGCGCGCCTTCGGCTCCGTACCCGAATAGCGGATCATCACGCGGCCCGTCCCGGCGAGCGCCGCCTCGGCGTCGCGCAACAGCTTCTGCACTCCCGGCAGCGACTCCAGCGGCGGCTTCGCCGCGAGCTTCAACGCCTTCTGCGCCTGCGGGAACTTCTTCAGCGCCTGACGCAGCTCAGAGAGCGGTTTGCCAGTGTCGCGCATCACGCGCAGCACCGAGAGCGCCGCGAGCAATCCGTCGCCGGCCGGGGAGATCTTCGGAAAAATGAAATGCCCCGACGACTCGCCGCCGAGCGCCGCGCCCTCGCGCTGGAGCGCCTCGCTCACATAGCGGTCGCCCACGTTCGTGCGGACAACCCGGCCGCCGGCCGCCGCGAGCGCGGCGTCGACGCCCAGGTTGCTCTGCACCGTCACGACCAGCGTCTTTCCGGGCAACTCGCCGCGGTGGAGCATACCCAGCGCGAGGAACGTCATCACCTCGTCGCCATCGAGCGCCACGCCCTTCTCGTCGCAGAACACCGCACGGTCGCCATCGCCGTCGTGCGCAATGCCGAGGCGGGCGCCGGTCGCCAGCACGCGCGCGGCGAGCGGCGCAGGGTGCTCGCTGCCCACGCCGGCGTTGATGTTGCGACCGTCGGGCGCGTTGCCGATCAGGTCGAGTTCGGCGCCGAGCGACTCCAGCACCTCGCGCGAGGTCTCGCACGTGGCTCCGTTGGCGGTATCCAGGACGATCTTCCAGCCGGCCAGCGCGCCGGGATGCAGCAGGTGCGCCGCCATGCCCATGTAGAGCATCTTCGCCTCGCCGACCTCGCGGATGCTGCCGCGCAACACGGCGGGTGCTGGCTGGTCGAGCAGCGCCTCGATGGCGGCCTCCTCGGCGTCGGGGAGCTTGAGCCCGGTGCTGGCGAAGAACTTCACGCCGTTGTCGTCGGCGGGATTGTGCGAAGCCGTGATGACGACCCCGAGCTGCGCCTTGGATGAGCGCACCGCCAGCGACACCGCCGGAGTCGGCACCACCCCGAGCAGTTCGACGGTCCAACCGGCAGCGACAAGCCCCTCGGCAACGGCGGCTTCAAGCGCCGGACCTGAGGCGCGCGTGTCGCGGCCGATCAACGCCCGCGGCGCGGCGACGCCGAGCTTTGCGGCCATGTGCCGGCCGGCGGCGTTGGCCAGCTTGCGGACGAAGTCCGGATTCATCACCGCGTCGCCGAAGCGCCCGCGCACACCATCAGTGCCGAAGTAGAGACGTTTCATGGGGAAGTGGCCAGCCTAGTGGCGGTATTGTTGCAGCATTTGATCGCTAATCGGAGTGCCGAAGAGATGGCTAAATACGAGGTAGCAGACAGCCCATCCGACTACAGCGCCGACAAAGACCCATCCATTCACCGCATATGCCCGGAGCAGTCCGTGCGGTTTTGCCGGTCTTGGGTAGATCAATGGAACAACCAGATATAGCGCCCAAATGATGACCACCGGAACATACACAACCCATTCGGAGATCCCAAGCAGCGGGATCTCCAATCCGCAGGCCAACAACAGAAACAACTGTTGAGCGCCGATCCCGACCCAGAGATGCCAGACGCGTGGCTTTCTCGCAGCAAAATTGAGCATGGGAAAGCGTGATGTCCTTCACCCTGCCCAGAACTGCCGCGTGCGCTCGACGTGGCGCTTGACGGCACCGGAGCGGAGAAGCTCCTGCACCTGCGCCACACCGGCGGCGAGATCCTTGGCGCGGCCGGTCACCCAGAGGCCGGCGCCGGCGTTGAGGGCGACGGTGTCGGCGATGGTCTGCGGCGCGCGGTTCTCCAGAAGCGCCTCGAAGATCGCGAGGTTCGCTGCGGCATCGCCGCCCTGGAGTTTGTCGAGCTGACCGGGCTTGAGTCCGGTCGTGGCGAGGTCGAGCGGCGTGAGCGGACCGCGGAGACGTCCCGCTCCAGCGCAGAAGTTCTCCGTGGCGGTCGTCCACTCGTCGAGTCCGCGGTCGGTGCCGGGCACGCGGCCGTGGATGGCCAGCGCGGCGGTCAGACCGAGATCGTGCAGCGCGCCGGCGAGCGGCTCCACCCAGTCCTTGGCGTAGACGCCGAAGAGCTGGAACGCCGGGCGACCGGGGTTGATGAGCGGTCCGAGGATGTTGAACACCGAGCGGCGTCCCTTCGCGGCGAGCGCTTTGCGCACCGGTGCGATTTCCTTGAACGCGGGATGGAAACCGGGGGCAAAGAAGAAGCAGAAGTTCACCTCGGCGAGCGAGCGCTGCATCCGCTCCAGCGGAGCGTCGAGCGGCACACCGATAGCGGCGATCAGATCCGCGCTGCCGCACTTCGAGGTGATCGAGCGGTTGCCGTGCTTCATCACCTTCACACCGGCGGCGGCGAGGACGAACGCCGTGGCCGTGGAGATGTTGAAGCTGCCCGCGTGGTCGCCGCCAGTGCCGACGACGTCGATCGCCTCGGCGGACCATTGCGCCACGCCGGGATCGCGCGCGAGCCGGCGGAACTCGGCCGCGAACGCCGCCACCTCGGCCGGCTTCTCGCCCTTGTTCGCCAGCGCAGTGAGAAACGCCTCCTTCTGCTCGGCCGCCACCTCGGCATCAACCAAGGCGCGGACGGCATCGGCCACCTGTTCCGGCGCGAGGTCGCGGCCGGACTCCATCTGTTTCTGCAGGGCAACGAGCGCACTCATCGTCTGTCCACGTTGCCCGCTCGCGCGCCGCAGCGGAAGGGAAATTTCCGTAGGTCGTCCTTCAGGGCGACCCGGCAGACGAGTTCCTCGCACAGGAGGCGAGCACAGTGTCGCACGGGCGGCCTGAAGGCGCGTCCTACTCCGCCTTGTCGCCGACGAAGAGCCGGCCGGCGGCCTGGCGCGCACCGGCGTGGATCTTCACGGGCAACGCTTGCACGCGAAAACCGGCCTGCGCCAGCCATCGCTCGAAAGCCCGATCCTCGCCCGCCGACCACACCACCAGCCTGCCGCCCGGCGCGAGCGCCGCCGCCAGCAGCCGCAGTCCGCGCGTATCGTAGAGCCGGGCGTTGGCCGCCTGCACCATCGCCGAAGGGCCGTTGTCGATGTCGAGCAGGATGGCGGCGTAGCTCGCCGGCGCGGCGCGGCGCACGAGTTCGAAAACGTCGCCGACTTCCACCGTCACGCGCGGATCGTCGAGCAGCGCGCCGTTGAGCGAGGCCAGGTGCGTGCGATTCCACGCGACGACCTCCGGCAACAGCTCGGCCACCACCACCGCCACAGCCGGTCCGGTACGTCCGAGCACACTGCGCAAGGTGAATCCCAGCCCGAGTCCGCCGATCAGCACGCGGGCCGGCTTGCCAGCGGCGAGTCGCGCCGTGCCGGTCTCGCCCAGCGCCAGTTCGGAGCACGCCGCCTGCGAGTGCATGAGCTCCCGCCCGGCGAGTCGGATACAGTAGCTTCCGTCGTGCTCGTGCAGCGTGAGCGCGGCGCCGCTCGGCAGCTGCGTTTCGGCGAGAAGACGGTGCGGTTTCAATCAGCCTCGGTTCTTGTTCACCAGCTCGACGATGCCGTCGATGGCCTCGGGGCTGCCGGCGCAGTACTGGATCGGCTTCATCTTCAGGTCGAACTTCTGGAGCGGGTACGGCGACGGGCCCCAGAAATGCATCTTCGCCCCGGTCTCGCGGGCGATGGCGGTCGCGGCGGCGATGTCCCACACCTTCACGGTGAAGTCCATGCAAACGTCGATGATGCCGAGCGAGGCGTAGGTGAGGTGGAGCGCGCCGCTGCCGAATCCGCGGAGCTTGTACTGCGTGAGGATCGCCGTGGCGATGGACAGGTAGCCAGCCTCGATCGGCGAGTGCGTTGCCACGATCCGCTCGTGCCGGCCGCTGCGGCCAAACTTCGGCTGGAGCCGCGTGTCGTCCATCCACACGCCCTGCCCCGGGCCGCCGTGGAAGAGGCAGCGCCGGCCGAGATCGTAGAGGAAACCGTAGACCGGCTCGCCGTCGCGCATGAGGCCGAGCGAGATCGCGGTGAGCGGGATGCCCAGCGCATAGTTGTTGGTGCCGTCGATCGGATCGAGCACCCACGACCACTC
Source organism: uncultured Opitutaceae bacterium (assembly GCA_964640465.1). Lineage (GTDB taxonomy): Bacteria > Verrucomicrobiota > Verrucomicrobiia > Opitutales > Opitutaceae > CAJCBL01. The sequence continues at coordinate 19,557 of CAZXHR010000041.1, read as the reverse complement.
GCCCTTGCGCGGGAACGGGTTCTCTCCCACCGCGAGCTCCTCGCTGAAGAAATCGTCGCCGGGGAACTGCGCGCGCAGCGCGTCGAAGATCCCCGCGGAGATCGCCAGATCGGCGTCGGTCACGCGGGAGCCGTCGTGTTTCCAGTGACTGGTGGCACGGGCGAAGTTGGCGTGGTAGAACGCCGTCTGCGCCATCACGGCCTTGCGGCCGGCGGCGATGCGGGTGGAGAGGTCGGATGGATTGGAGGCTGCCACGGCGACGAGGAAGAAGCCCGAACGCGCGGCTGGAAACCTAATAAAACGGCGCTTCGACGGCGGACACAGAACCTTCCGCTCCAGTGTTACGCCGGCCTGCTGCGTCCATAGGGCGTCGCAAGACGCCGCCCCAACCTCGGCGGCGCCAACCTTACGGACAGCGTCAGTAGTCGTACAGGTGCGGATCGCGCGAGGGCGCACCACGGAAGCCGCCCCCCATGCCGCCGTATCCGCCGCCCATGCCATCCTCGCCTTCTTCTCCCGCGGGGAAAGCATCGCCCATCTGGTCCTCGAGTTTGTCGGGGTCGGTGCCCTCCTCGAGCTTGCGCACGACTTCCTCCATCTGGTCGTCGAGCTTCTCACCGGTGAGCTCCGACATCTTGCGCATCATGCGGCCCATCGCGCGCGGGTCGTTCTCATCGACGCCCTCCATCTCGCGCTCCATCTGGGAAAACGCCGCCTCCATGCGCGCGTCGTCTGGACCGTCGCCGCCGGGGCCGCCCATGTCGCCGGCGTCGTGTGGCGCCGCGGGCGCTTCACTGTCGGCCGGAGCCGGCGGGGCTTCCTTCTTCGCCTCGGCCTTTCCGGTGATGGCGAAGGCCGACATCACGCGCTCCATGCGGAACGCCGGATTATCCGGGCATTTCGGGGTCGTTTGCCCCTGAGCCAAGGTCTTCGCGAAAAACTGGTAGATCCGATTGTTGTCGGGACAGTAGTACTCGTAGATCGGCATGGGCGCTATCTACTCCGCTACGGCGCGCGGACAAGTGGCAAGTGTCCATGGCTATGTTGCGGGCTCTCGCGTTATGATTGCGGCCAAGGACGGCTTCCCCATTTCGCGTCAGTGATTGGTGTCAGTCGGGACGTCGTCTGGCGTTTTTGCCAGCGGCAGCTCGACGAGGATGGAGGTGCCAGTGCCCGACTGGCTTTGGATGATGGCGCGACCTTGGTGGACTTCGGCGAGCTTCACGGCGATAGCCAAGCCGAGCCCAACGGTTCGCTTCTCGACGAAGAGCCGCTCGAACTGGTTGGGGGCCTGCAACCCCGCGAGGATCTCATCGGGGATGCCGCTACCCTCGTCGGAGATTGTGAGCCAGACCTTGCCTTCGGTGATCTTCGAGCGGACTTCGACATGTGTACCGGGTTCGGAGAATCGGAAGGCGTTGTCGATGAACTCCTCGCTGAGCTTTGTGAGATTTTGTTCGCTGATCGCCACGCTGCCGCTGCCGACATCGAGTGTGAGATCGGCACGGCGGTTGTGTTTGTCCGCGATGCGGACGGCCACTTCATCGACGACTTTACGGAACTGGGCCGGCGTGCCGTTGCGCATCGCTTCGAGCCGCTCGGGCTCGATCGTAAGCAGCTCGAGCTGCGAATAGATCAGGAAATTTCGGATAAGGCGGTGCAGGCGTTCGCCTGAGGTCTGGATGTCGCGGCCGATATCCGCTGCCTCGCTGGGCTGCAGGCGATCCGCATCGTCGCGCAGGATGTCTGCCAGACCGATGATGCCGGTGAGGGGTGAAAGAAGCTCCTGCGGCAGCATCATGCTGATATGGCTGCGCAGAATCTTGGCCTTGTCCTCCGCCTCGTGGCGCAGCTGCGCGGCCTTGCGCAGCCGTGCGCTAACCAGCGCAAGCATTTCGGCGATCTCGAACGGCTTGGGCATGTAGTCATCGGCCCCCAGCCGCATCCCCTCGCGCATGCCCTGCAGGTCGGCCAGTCCCGTCATGAGCACAAAGGGAATGTTGCTTGTTTCCGGCAAAGAACGGAGCGCTCGGAGCACCTCGTAACCGGAGGTGTCGAGCAACCCGACGTCGCACAACACGAGATCCGGCTTCTCCGCCTGCGCCAACTCGATCCCTGAGCGCCCTGACCCCGAATCCACAACCTCGTAGCCGTTGTCCTCCAGTGCCGCGACGAGCAGCATGCGCATGGAAGCTTCGTCATCGATGACGAGAATTTTCGGCATTGGTAGGCAGTTATCTAGGTGGGGGAATGCATACCGCGAGCGGAGCTGGGCAAGCTACACAGAGGTGCATTGTGGCCAAAACAAAAAACCGGGATGGCGACCATCGCGGCGCGACAGATTTGGGAGCGGCTGGTAGGCCGCGGCAGTTGCAGCGCATCCCGATGCCACGTACACTCTCCCATGAAAACGATTCTTGCCCCGGTCGATTTCTCGAGCGTCACCCCACATGTTGTCGAGCAAGCTGGCGAGCTGGCGGCCGCGCTTGGGGGCAGCGTCGAGCTGTTTCACACCATCGCTCCCCCGGTAAACGTCGTCACCTACGACATGCCGGTCGAGTCGTATGCCGAGGAGCTGGAATTTGCCAAGGCGCAGGCGCTCAAGAAGCTCGCCGAGCTCAAGCGCCGCCTCGACGCCAAGGGCATCTCCTGCACGACCAAGTTCACACAGGGCAATGCCGTCGTCGCGATCCTGGACGAGGCGCACAACCTGCCCGCCTCGTTCATCGTGATGGGCTCGCACGGCCACGGCGCGATCTATGAGCTGCTGGCGGGGAGCACGACCCATGGCGTGCTGCACCGCGCCACCTGCCCTGTCGTCGTGCTGCCATCGCCACGACCGAAGGCGGCGCCAGGAAGCGGGCCCAACGCGACGACTGCACGCCCGCAGGCCTGAGCCATGAGGTCGGCAACCTCCGCAGCGGCCGATTCGCCCCAATCGAAGCCCGCTCATGGCACGCGGGCAGGGGCGATCTCACGCGCGGCACCGTTTCGCCCACACGCGGCGGAGGAACCCGCGGGCCAGCCAGACGGCGAGCATCAGATTGGCCACCGCCGAGACCAGAGCCGCATCAACACGCTTGAGGTGCAGCGCGCCTACGGCGCCGAGAATAACCGGAGCCGCGAGCAGTGCATAGAGCACGGCATCGCTTGAGCGCATCCAGCGTATTCGCGACTGCCAGGCAAGTGCCGCGAGGTACAGCGACACGCCGAGCCCGCCCGAGATCTCCATGCAGAGTGTCGCGCCGCCTTCGTTGCGGATCACGATAGCGAGCGGCACGAGCAGGAGCTGGTTGAAAACCCCGAGTCCAAACACCAAGTCGAAGACGAGCTGCGGCGTCACCGGAAATTTGTCACCCACGATGCCGAGCTGGGCGGCCATCGCACAGCTGGAGCAGCAGAACACATCCCCTTCCGGCGCCGGTTTCTCCTGCGCGCGAAACGGCCCCCCGCAATATCCACAGTTCAGGCGCTCCATAGGATCGTCCGGTTGTGCGCAACAACTCCGAAGCCTCGACCGCCGCTCTGCGCGAACAGGCCTGCTGCGATCATAGAATCATCCGCGCAGCGCATTGCAGCGCCTCACTCCTCGCTGCTCGGATCGAGGTGGCGAATGACGATCTCCTGCAGCGAGGCCAGGAACATGTAGGCGCTGATGGCGAGGCGCTCCTCCTTGTTCAACCGCGCGAAGTCGATCTCTCCGGTTTCCAACGCGGAGTCGGCCAACGCACCGAGCTTGCGTGTGCGCAGTTTGAGCCGCAGCGCCGAGGAGGCGCGCAGCAGCGGCTCGCAATCCTCGGGGGCGAACTCCGCCGTGCCGTCCTGGCGGAATTCCTCGGTGTCGAAGATCGCGGCGAAACGCATCTGGTCGTCCTGCGACTGGTTGGCGATGTCGGCCCGCCAGTCGGCGCGGAAATCCTCCTCGATCGCGGCGAGGTTTGGCTCGAAGGCGAGCGCGGCGTCGCCGGTTTCCCGTGCCAGCGGCAGCAGGAATTCGATCAGCGGCCCCACGACCGCGACCGGCAACTTGAGTTCGAGACGCTTACTTTCCATCGCCGCTGTGTTCGATCTGCGCCGAGAGCTGCCAGGATTGCAGTGTCTGCGCATAGGCTTCGGCCCGTTCGCGCTCGCCGGTCCACACGACCGAACGGCCCTTCTTGTGGACCTCGAGCATGTGCTTGCGCGCCTTCGCCTCGGTGAACCCGAGGACCTTTTTGAAGACGAGCACGACGTAGGACATGAGATTCACCGGGTCGTTGAGCACGACGACCATCCACGGCGAAGTCGGCTGCGGCACGGTCTTCTTCCGTGTCGCAGGCTTACGCTTGGTCTTGGGAGCGGCGACGCTCATGCCTGCGGATTGGCGGCCGCGGCGCAGTCGCGCACGGTCTGGGCGAGCTTCTCGGCAGCCGTGGCCACGGGAATCTTGGCGACATCCTTCGAGTTGCGGAGCTTCAGCTCGACAATGCCCTCCTTCAGGCCCTTGCCGCCGATGGTGACGCGGATGGGCATACCGATGAGGTCGGCGTCCTTGAACTTCACGCCCGGCCGCTCCTCGCGGTCGTCGATGAGGACGGCGGCACCGGCGGCCTCGGCCGCGGCGGCGAGCTTCTTCCCGAGCTCGAGAATCTCCGGGACCTTCGGGTCGAGGAGCGTGACGATCACATGGTACGGCGCGACGTTCCACGGCCAGAGCATGCCGTCGGCGTCATTGGCCTGCTCGATGACGGCCTGAAGCGTGCGGCTCACGCCGATACCGTAGCAGCCCATGACCATCGGCTTCGTCTGCTTCTGCGCGTCGGTGTAGACGGCGTTGAACTTCTCCGAGTACTTCGTGCCGAGCTTGAAGACGTGGCCGACCTCGATGGCGCGGGCGATCTTGAGCGGCTGGCCCGACTTCGGGCAGGGCTCGCCGGCGCGTACGCGGCGGAAGTCGCCAAACTTGGTGATCGCGAGGTCGCGGGTCACGTTGACGTTGCGCTTGTGGAAACCGTCCTTGTTCGCGCCGGTGACGCCGTTGCCGATCAGGCGGATGGCATTGTCGGCGAAGATGCCGGCGAGCGCGCCGGGGTTGGCGATCGTGCCCTTCACGGCGCCGAGCGAACCGGGCTTCGCGCCCATGACCGGCACGATCTCGTCCGGCGTGGCCGGGCGGAAAAGCTGGAAGCCGAGGGAGCCGAGCTTGGCCTCTTCGAGCTCATCGCAGCCGCGCAGAATCACCAGGAACGGCTTGCCGTCGCCCATGTAGACGAGCGTCTTGAACTGCTTGTCGGCCGGCACGCTGAACGGCGCGGCTTCGAGCGCAGCGATCGTCACCACTCCGGGCGTGGCGAACTCCTCGACGGCGCCCACGGGCGCGGCGTCTGCAAGATCCGCCGGGATGATACCGCTGGTGGCCTTCTCGCGGTTGGCCGCGTAGCCGCTGGCCTCGCAATAGACGACATCGTCGTCGCCCACCTCGGCGGGCACCATGAACTCGTGCGAGAAGCTGCCGCCCATCACGCCGGTGTCGGCCTCGACGCTGATGGCCTTTAGCCCGCAGCGGGCGAAGAACTTGTGGTAGGCCTCCTTCATCTTCTGGTAGCTGACGATCGCGGCCTCGTCGTCGACGTCGAAGGAGTAGCCGTCCTTCATCACGAACTCGCGGGCGCGCATCAGGCCGTAGCGCGGGCGGATCTCGTTGCGGAACTTCGTCTGGATCTGGAAAATGTTCTTCGGCAGGTCGCGGTAGCTGGTCACGTCGCCGGCGACGAGCGGGGTGACGACCTCCTCGTTGGTCGGGCCGAGGACCATCTCGGGCTCGGCCGGGGCGCGCTTGCCGGCGCCGGCGCTGGAAACCGAGTACATGACCTCGCGCACGGCGTTCCAGCGCGGGCCCTTCTGCCATGTCTCCGCCGGGTGGATGTGCGGCATGAGCACCTCGATGGCGCCCGCGCGCTCCATCTCCTCGCGGCAGATCTGGCTGATTTTCTGCAAGGAGCGCAGACCCAGCGGTAGGTAGGTGTAGACGCCGCCAGTGAGCTTGCGCACGAGGCCGGCGCGCAGCAGCAGTTTGTGCGACGCGATCTCGGCGTCGGCGGGGCTTTCCTTGAGCGTGGGAATGAAGGTCTGCGACCAGAGTTTCATGGGCGAAAGTTCGAGAAGAAACGGCGCCACGGGCCGGTGCAAACGCTATTTCGGAGCGCCGACGCCGGGCGAATCTCCGCCGAAGCGACCGGGGCCATTGGCGGTTGGATAGTACTGCCCCGCACCGCGGCTACGGCTGCGCTGTGCCGTTGCTCCCCTGCCCTGCCGCGACTGAAACTGCGGTCGCTCACGGCTCGGTCTTCTCCGCACCGGCCGGCTCCGCCTTCTGCTCGGCCTCGCCGGCCACCCGTTCGAGGGCGCGCAGCCACGCACCGCTTGAGGTCCGCTTGTAGAGCTCGGCGCCGTCGCTGCCGAGCAACGACTCGAGGCGCCCGTCCGTCTCGCGGCAGAGTTTCACCAGCGCTTCCTTCGCCGTTACTGCGGTCAGCGTCGTATCGGTGCGGAGCGCCTGGAGGTTGGTCTGCACGGCGAGCGAGAGCGCGTGGACCTCGGCGGCCCGCTTCGACGGGAGCCCGAACCGCTCGGCAATCCGCGCGGCCACGCGGTAGCCGGGATCCTGTTGCAGCCGGTATTCGGCGTAGCGGGAGTCGCCCAAAGCCGTCTTGATGCGCGCGTTCAGCTCCACTTCGGCGGCGGCGCGGTCGCGCTGCGCCGCATCGTCGGCAGTCCCATTGGGAGAGCCGAAGCGCTCGTCAAAGTCACGTTGCAGACGGAAAAGCGCACGGAACTCCGTCTCGCTCGGCGCAAAAGTCGCCAAGCGGGCCCGCAACGTGCGCGCCGTGGCCGAGGTTTGCAGATCGTAGCGCTCGAGCTCCTCGGCCGTGAGGATGGCCGCCACATCCTTCCGGCATTCCTGATCGAGCAGCGCGAGCGTCTCGCGGTCGGTCGCCAGCAACAGCCCGCCGGACTGGGCGCGGATGTTGTCGGCCATGTCGCCATAGTCGGCATGGATGCGGTCGACGCGCTCCAATTTGTCGTCGGGAAGCGGCCCGTAAAGCCGAGTCAGCCGCCCGCGGTTGGCCGCCGCATCGTCGCCGGCGCCGTAGAGTTCTGTCAGCAAATCCTGGTGATTCCGGGCGAGCTTGCGCAACGCGAGTTGCTTCTCCCGATCTGCGGCCGCGGCGGCGTTCTTCCAGAACGTCGCGAGGTCGGCGGCCCCCACCAGCTCACGCTGCTTCGCGAGGTATTCCACGTGCAACACCTCGCCGACCAGCAGCCGCGCCATCCGGTCCGGCACACCGGCCTTGCGCAGCTTCGCGGCGAAGGTCCGCGCGTCGTCGCCTTCGGCGCGCAACTGAGCCCATAGCGACGAATCCGCCGAGCGTTCGGCGGCGGACGACGGCGCAGTCTCAGTCTGGGGCTGCGGAGCCCTTGCCGCCTCCACTGTCGATGCAGCATGCGCCGCCCCACCCCGCTTGAGGTAAGCGATGACCAGCCCGGCATCGGCTGCGACGAGGAGTCCGATGAGTGCGGCGATGGCTATTTTCTTCATCGATGTGTGTCCGGCGGTTTGCGGCCGGGGAAACCGGTCGGCGGCATGATGAGTCCGCGGCGGCGGCTGACAAGATCCTCCATGCCCCGAAACAAACAGGCCCCGGCGAACCGGGGCTTGTGCAAAACGTACTGGGTTAGCTTGGTCAGGGCTGCAGCGCCTTCGGAGCGCCGAGGACTTCGCGCAGGACGATGGCCCGGCGCAGCAACTCGCGGTCGTGGAGCCCGGCGAGCATGCCGGCGAGCTGTGGCGACTGCCGACCAGCGGAGACCTCAGCCGCTCTCATGTCGTAGGCGGCCATCGAGAGCAGCGCTGCGCCAGGGGTAGCGGCGGCCGCTTGCGAGGAACGCTCGGCAGCGGCAAGCCTGTCGAGCTGCTCGGCATAGCGGCGTTGCTGTTCCATGACACGTTCCAGCTCGGCGGCGCCGGGCGCCTCCTCGGCGGAGACGAGCACGGGACGAGGCTGGGGCAACGGCGGAGGGACGGTCTTCGGCCCCTCGACATTTTCCTCTTCCTCCTCGGCTTCGTCGAACGCCGCCGGACGCGGGGCCCGGCCTTGGCGTTCCTCGATCTTGCGGCGGATCTCCTCCTGGATGCGGCGCGTACGCTCCGCCATCTCGTCGTCGGTGGGCTCGCGAGACGCCTCCTCGGACATCTCCTGCTTCTCCTTCGCCTTCCGGCGCTCGTTGAGCCAGTAGGCGATGGCGCCGCCGATGATGACGAGCAGCTGCGGATTTTCGAGTAACCAACGCATGGTGCGTGGTGGCGCGGCGGTTTACTTCTTGTGCGCGTCGGGGCCGGCGATCGAGCTGCGCATGGCGGTGTCGGACTGGATGTTGTCCATGCGATAGTAGTCCATCACGCCGAGCCGGCCGCTGCGGAACGCTTCGGCCATCGCGAGCGGAACCTGGGCCTGCGCCTCGACGACTTTCGCCTGCGACTCCTGCGTGCGGGCTTTCATCTCCTGCTCGAGCGCCACGGCGGCGGCACGGCGGATTTCGGCCTGGGCCTGCGCCATGTTCTTGTTGGCGTCTGCCTGCGCGACCTGAAGTTTGGCGCCCACGTTCTCGCCGACGTCGACGTCGGCGATGTCGATGGAGAGGATCTCGAACGCCGTGCCGGCGTCGAGGCCGCGGGCGAGCACGGTCTTGGAAATGCTGTCCGGATTCTCGAGCACCTGCTTGTAGCTCTCGGCAGCGCCGATGGTGGTGACGATGCCCTCGCCCACGCGGGCGATGATCGTGTTCTCCTTCGCGCCGCCGACGAAGCGGTCGAGATTGGTGCGGACCGTCACGCGGGCCTTCACCTTCACTTGGATGCCGTCCTTGGCGACGCCGTCGATGGTCGTGCGGCCGGCCTCGGGGTTCGGGCAGTCGATGACCTTCGGATCGACGGAGGTGCGCACGGCTTCGAGCACGCTCTTGCCGGAGCCCTTCGTCGCCAGGTCGATCGCACAAGCGCGGTCCCAGTCCAGCGAGATGCCAGCCTTCTTGGCGGCGATGATCGCCTGCACGGTCGGGACGACGTTGCCGCCGGCCTGGAAGTGCGAGGCGATGAGGTCGGCGCTGACCGGGATGCCGGCGCGCACCGCGGTGATGCGGGCGTCGACGACGAGGCCGAACGGGATGCCGGCAAACTTCAGCGCGATCAGCTTGGACATCGGCACGGCCGCGCCGTTGAACAGCGCCTTGACCCACGCACCGATCAGCCCGCCGACGATGACGAGCAGGATGAGACCGAGAACAACGAGGACGATGATACCAATCAGAGGCAGACTCATGTGTTGAGGAGTTAGGGTTTGGTTACGATCAATCGAAAAGCATCAAGACCGACGACCTTCAGCGTCTCGCCGACAGCGGCATAGCCGCTGCGGCAGCTTGCCTCATAGCGGCGGCCATCCACGTTCACAAAGCCGGTGGGCGCGAGCGTCGAAAGGGCAACCGCATCGCGGCCGACCACGTCGGCTTCCTTGGCAAGCGGCGGCTGGCTGACGCTGTCGATGGTGGTGTCCATCGAGAGGTGCTTGGCCATGCGCGAACGCGGCAGCCAGACCATCTCCAAGTAGAATGTCGCGCCAAGCAACAGCAGCGCGACGAGGGTCGCAACCATGCCGCCGGTCGAGCCGAGGTTTACGAAGGCGGCGACCACGCCACCGGTCATCAGCAGCGCGCCCACTGTGCCGAGCACAGCGCCGGGCACCACGATCTCCAGCGCGAGCAGGATCACGCCGAGGAGGAACAGTACGATCACGAGGGTCATGATTCTTTGTCGACTTCCACGATGAGGCCGAAGTCGGACACGCGCACCACAACGACCTTGGCGCCCGCGACCGCCGTGCCGAGCTCAAGCCGCGCCTCATAGCGACGTCCGTCGATCTCGATCTGTCCGCCCGGGAACAGCCCGGTGGCGACAACGCCGCGCGCGCCGAGCAGAGAGGCGGTTTGTCCGGCAGCCTCGGGTGGCAGCCCGGCGACCTGAGAGGTCGAGCCCGCCTCACCCGAAAGCGCCAGTCGCGTGAAAAACCAGCCCTTCGGGATGAACTTGGCGAACAGCAGCGCGAGCACGGCCGCCACGCCGAAACCCATCAGGAGGTTGAGCGCCGGCTTCTCGAACATCTCGCCGGAGAAATCCAGCGGCTGGTTCGGCCAGTGGTCGACCATCGACCAGAGCAACGCGCCGAACATCAGCAGCGCACCCGTCACCGCCGGCAGGATCGCGCCGGGGAAGAAGACCAGTTCGCACAACAACAGGAGCAGCCCGAGCCCGAATACCAGCGCCGCCTCGTAGCCGGAGAGGCCGGCGACATAGTGCCCGAAGAAGACGAGCAGCAGCAGCGCGCCGCCGGTGATGCCGAAGAAGCCGAAACCGGGCGTCTTGAACTCGATGTAGATGCAGAGGATTCCCAGCCCGAGCAGGATGCCAGCATAGTTGGTGATATACTGGGCGAGCGTCTCGGACCAGGTGACTTCGATGCGCTCGATCCGGTAGTTGCCGGAGCCGAAACGGGCCGTGAGGAGAGCGTCGAGCGTCTTGAAAGTGCCGGCAGAGAGGAGTGGCTGCGGAGGCTCGCCGTACTGCGTGGCCGCCTCGACATCGGTGAGCGAGAGCAGCTCGCCCTTCGGCTTGATGACGATCTCGCCGATCTTCAGCTCGTAGTCTTTGTCCATCATCGCCGAAATGACCTGCGCGCGATAACCGCGCCCTTCGGAATAAGCGCGAACCTTGGCCTTGAGGTAGCTGTTTATCTTCAGCCGCATTGTTTCCTGGATGTCCTCGCCGCCGGAAGAAACCGCCGCGGCCGCACCGATCACTCCCTTCGGGGCGAAGTAGATGTCGTGCGTGACCGACGAGATGAACGCACCAGCCGAGATCGCCTCGCCGTTCACATAGGTCGCCGTGCGTCCCTCGAACTGGTCGAGCGCCTTCATGATCTCCATTGCGGAGTCGAGCCGACCGCCAGGCGTCTCCATGTCGAGGATGACCAGGTCGTTCTTCCCGGCGGATTTCAGTCCGCGACGGATGATGTAGAGCACCGGATCGGCGATCTGCTCGCGCACCGGGATCACCACCACGCGCACTGGCTTTTCGGCCGTGCCGACTAAATCCTCCGCGGCAGGCTCGGCTGCGGCGGAAGTAGGTGTCGCCGCCTCGCCGCCCAGATGTGCAGCGAACGCCGGCGCGGTCACCAACAGGAACAACGTGAGGAGCAGTCGTTGCATGTGGGCGCAGTATCTGGCGTGTGCACCGACGCGGCGCAAGCCTGCGGCCGTGTTTTCCCCTTACAAATCCGCACGGAGTTACAGCCCGCCTGCGCGGCAGGTCTCGCCGAAAACCCGAACGCGGGTTTGCACTCCGCGTCGTTTTCCCCATCACCGAGGACCGACATGGAACGCATCCCGTATCTCGGCAAGGAACTGCTGCGTTGGCAGGTGGGCCGCTCGACCTTCCTCGCCCTGCCCGAACTCGGCGCCCGACTCATGAACTGGCACCTCGAGCTCGCCGACGGCTCGCTGCGCGACGTCCTCTACTGGCCCGAGATCCAGTCGCTCGACGGCTTCGCCAAAGTCCGCGGCGGCAACCCGATCCTCTTCCCCTTCGCCGGCCGCTGCTTTGACGGCGGCGAGATGCAGTATTGGCGTGCCCCTGACGGCACCCGACGTCCCATGCCCATGCACGGTTTCGCCCGTCAGGGCGCCTTCGAGCTCACCCGCGCCGATGCCGGCGGTTTCAGCGCCCAGCTCAAGCCCACCGCCGCCGACCGCGAGGCCTATCCCTACGATTACGAGTTCGCCGTCGATTACCGTTTCGAGCCGCTCGGTTTCTACGTCGAACTGTCCCTGCGCAACCGTGGCCGCACGCCGATCCCGTGGAGCGCCGGCCACCACTTCTACTTCACCATCCCGTGGACCGACGGCCTCACGCGCGACGACTATGCCGTTCGCATCCCCTCGCGCCGCGTCGCCAAGCAGGACCCGTCCACCGGCAAGCTCGTCGATCAGCCGCATTTCACCGCCGAGGAGAAGCTCTCCAATCCGGCGCTGCTCGACACCATTCACCTAGACCTCGCCGGCTCCGCGGTCGTCGTCAACGAGCGCACCACCGGCGACAAACTCACGCTCCACATCGGCAACGGCAAGGCTCCCGCCGCCGGAACCGCCGTGCTCACGTGGAGCGAGAAACCGGAGTCGCCGTTCTTCTGCGTCGAGCCTTGGATGGGCCCGCCCAACGCCCCCGGCAACGCCATCGGTGTCCATCTCGTGGAACCGGGCCAAGTCCAGCGCTTCGTCGTCGAGGTCACGCTGCGCTGAGCCGGAGGCTCTCCGTCCTGTATGCGGCGGCTTGCGCGATCGTCTCCGCCGCGGCGACACCGGCCAGCCATGCCCAGTGGCGCTACCGGTAGCGCCACGCCTCAAGCTGCGGCACCCAAGCACGCAAGGCCTTCAGCCGCGCCGGCAGCTTGTTCAGCCCGCGGAACGTGAGGTTGCCGACGATCCCGTAAAGGGCGAAGTCCGCGTAGACCGGCGCGCTTCCGAGGAGATACGGGCTATGCCGCAGCATGAGGTCAAACGGTTCCAGCAACGCCTCCGCCTGCGCATGTAGCTGCGGTGCTTGTTGCCTCCAAGCGTCGAGGCAACCGCGACCGAATTTCCGCTCCTTGATGCGCAGGAGGAACATCCGTTCGCGGTCGTCCGTCACCGTGTCGAAGAACTTCGGATCCGTCAGCCGAAACGTCGTCGCCTCCACCTCGTTCTCGAGGTGCGGCACGACAATGCGCTGCACGCCCTCCAGCTCAGCCGGGAACAGCCGGCCGCCAGCCCAGCGGCGGTCGACATAGCGCGCCACGTCCAAAGTCTCCACGCCGCTCTCGATCACGACCGTCTTCCCGTCCACCAGCACCGGCACTTGGTAGTAGCGCCCCTTCGTGAGCCGGAAGATCGGCGTGCGATCCCCGAAGCTTGCCTGCACCGTGCGGTGCTTCACGCCCAACGCGCGCAGCGCCGCGGTGATCGGAATGCAGTAGGGACTGTGCTCAAGCTGGTGGACGACGACGCTCATGGTGCGGCACACCATACCAACGGCACATTTCCCGACAATCCTCCACCATCGTCTCGGGCTCGCTTCCGCCGCATCGTTCGTTTTCCTTGCCCCGCGCTGCCGCCGCAAACCCATGCCTCGTGCAACTCCAAACTCTGGCGACGAACAGGCCCCGATCCCGCTCCCGATCACCGGCGAACTGGATCTCCACACCTTCCGCCCAGAAGAAGTCGGCGACCTGCTGGGCGACTACCTCGAAGCCTGCGCCGCACGCGGCATCCGTTCCGTACGCATTGTCCACGGCAAAGGCACGGGGGCCATGCGCGAACGTGTCCACGCCTGGCTGCGCAGCTCGCCCTTGGTCGAGTCGTTCGCCCTCTGCGATGCCGCCGAGGGCGGCTGGGGCGCCACACGCGCGACGCTACTGCGGCATCATTGACGACGGCATCGTCGATGCTAGGAGTCAGGTCCCTCCGGTCCACGAGGCAACGTCCCGGCCGAAATGCGTTTGCCGCTCCCCTACGCCGCCCCTACCTTGCCTTTGCCATGATCGATCTCATCAAGAAAACCGTTCTCGCCGGCATCGGCGCCACCGTCATCACCAAGGAAAAGATCGAGGCCGTGATGCAGGACCTCGTCAAGCAGGGCAAGGTCTCCTCCGACGAGGCGAAGAACCTCGCCGCCAAGATCGCCGACGAAGGCCGCAAGGAGTGGGAGTCCTCCAGCAAGGACCTCGCCGAGCGTATCCGCGAGCTGCTCGCCAAGGCCGACTTCGCCCACAAGACCGAGGTCGCCCAGCTCGAGCGCCGCCTCCAGCTCCTCGAGGAGAAGGTCGAGGCGATGTTCAAGCTCCCCTCGAACTGAGCCTACGCCACGCCGCCCGCACCCGCAGGCCTCGGTGCCTCGGGTGCTTTTGCTGTCGCGCTAGGATGCGTGAGCGCCGTTGAACACGCGGCTGGCTTCTCCGCCATTCCGCAATCCGCGATCTGAGATCCGCAATCGCACTGCACCGAATGTCCCCCTTCGACTTCCTCACCAACGCCGTCCGCGCCAAGGAGATCGCCACGGTCTTCGCCAAGCACGGCTTTGCCGAAGTCATCCAGCAGCTCAATCCGCCGCCGGGCGTTCTACACCGCATCATCCCCCAGGCGCGCCAGCGGCGCAGCATCTGGGAACGCTTCCGCATGGCAGCCGAGGAGCTTGGCCCGACTTTCGTGAAGTCCGGCCAGCTCCTGAGCATGAGGCCCGACGTCATTCCCGAGGCGCTCGTCTCCGAACTGCGGAAACTCCAGGACGCCGTCAAACCGCACCCCTTCGCCGAGATGCGCCCCGTCCTCGTGGAGGAGCTCGGCGAGGACCTCGACGCCATCTTCTCCGAGTTCGACGAGACGCCCGTCGCTTCCGCCTCGCTTGCTCAGGTCTACCGCGCCCGGCTCCGCAGCAACGGCAAGCTCGTCGCCGTGAAGCTCCAACGCCCGAACCTCCGCAAACTCGTCGACGCCGACCTCGACCTCATCTCCTTCTTCGCCACCCAGCTCCACCACCGCGTCGCTGCGCTCGCACCCTACAACCTCCCGGCTGTCATCGCCGAGATGCGTGTCGCCTTCGGCCGCGAGCTGGACTTCCGACACGAGTCCAAGAATCTCCGCTACTTCAACGCCACCAACCCGTTCCCGCAGACGATCTTCGCCCCCGCCGTCTACGAGGAATACACCCGCGAACGTGTCCTCGTTATGGATTTCATCGAGGGTGTTCGGCTCGACAAGGCCATGCTCCCGCCAGACCAGGCCCGACGCCTCGCCGTCGATGGTGCCCGCTCGCTATTCCATCAGATTCTCGTCGCCGGTTTCTTCCACGCTGATCCGCACCCCGGAAACCTCCTCGTCACCCCAGACGGACGCATCTGCGCGTTGGACTGGGGCCAGGTTGGCCAGCTCACACGCCGCATGCGGCATTTCCTCGCCGAGCTCTTCGAGGCTGCGGCCACTCTCGACGCCGAGCGCATAGTCAGCACCGCAGCCGCGCTCGCCGCCCCGCACCGCCGCCCCGATTTCCGCGCGATGGAGAAGGAGGTCACCTTCGCCCTGCGCGAGAATCTCAACTACGCCATCGGGCACCAGGAGATCGGACGCGTCATCCTCTCGCTGCTGAACATCTTCGGCCGCCACGGCATCAATATCACGCAGGACTACTGCCTCATGGCCAAATCGGTCCTCTCCATCGAAGAGGCGGCCCGGGCGCTCGATCCTCAGTTCGACCTGCGCCACGCCGCCGAGCCGATCCTGCGCGACATCCAACGTGAACGCCTCAGCCCACGCGTCATCCTCGGCCAGTTTCGCCGCGGTTTTGCCGGCGCGGCGACCTCCCGATCGACATTCACCGGCTGGCCCAGCGCATCAGCCAGGACGACCTCACGATCAACTTCCAGCACCGCGGCCTCGAGGATCTCGACGACGCCATCAACAAGGCCAGCAGCCGCCTCACGCTGGCGATCATCGTCGGTTCGCTCATCGTCGGCTCCTCGCTGATCATCCACGCCAAGGTGCAGCCATCTCTCCTGGGTTTCTCCGTGCTCGGCATCTCCGGCTACCTGCTCTCGATGATGATCGGCCTGTGGATCGTCTGGGACATTTTCCGCCACGGCCGCCACAAATAGTCCGGGCAGGCCACTGGCGTCTTCGCCCGCCCCGCCCAGTCGCACGGAAAACGGCCTAAACCGTCCCGGGCCGCAGCCGATACCTCATGGAAGCACCACCATCGGCGCTACCACGCTATTCCAACCATGAGTACCTACGCCGCCGATTTTCCGTCCCTCGACGCCGAACGCATGGATATGCTTCGCGAGCTCTGCACCGATGCCGGCCCCGAGATGCTGCACGAGATGATCGGCAGTTGGGAAACCGAGGCGAAGCGCTACCTCGCCACCGCGCAGAGCGCTCTGGCCACTGCCGACTCGAAGCTGCTCAAGACCACGGCCCACTCGCTCAAAGGCAGTTGCGGCAACATGGGCATCGTCCGCCTTGCCGAACTGAGCCGCCTGCTTGAAGGCCAGTCCGCCTCACCCGCCGAGGCTGCGACACTCCTCGCCGCGATGGAGGCCGAACTCTCGCTCGCCCACGACCAGCTCCTGAAACTGGCCGCGTAGCCGCGCAAGTCGCTGACAACACCTCTTCGCTTGCTCCGCGGCAGGGGCACCCGTTGATTCGTGCCATGACCGAATTCGCACGCCCCGACGGCCGCCGCCCCGATCAGCTCCGGCCCATCGCCTTCCAGGCCGATATCGCCCCAAATGCCGACGGCTCCGTCCTCGTTTCCTTCGGGAACACCCGCGTCATCTGCGCCGCGATGATCGAGCCCAAGGTACCGTCTTGGATGCGCCAACAGGGCGTGCCCGGCGGCTGGCTTTCCGCCGAGTACTCGATGCTCCCCTACAGCACGCTCGATCGCAAGCCGCGCGACATCTCCAAGGGCAAGCTCGACGGCCGCACCGTCGAAATCCAGCGCCTCATCGGCCGATCCCTGCGCGCCGTCATCGACCTCAAGAAACTCGGCGACAACACCCTCTGGATCGACTGCGACGTCCTGCAGGCCGACGGCGGCACCCGCACTGCCTCCATCACCGGCGCCTACCTCGCCGCCCGCCTCGCCGTCGAGAAGCTCATCGCCGCCAAGAAGATCGCCGACAACCCCTTCAACGACTCCGTCGCCGCCGTCAGCGTCGGTCTCTTTGACAGCCGCGAGATCCTCGACCTCAACTACGTCGAGGACAAGGACGCCGAGGTCGATTTCAACGTCGTCATGACCGGCCGCGGCAACTTCGTCGAAGTTCAGGGTACTGGCGAGGAAGCCACGTTCACCCAGGAACAGCTCACCGCCCTGCTCGCCCTCGCCCAGCGCGGTCTGAAGGAACTCTCCGCCAAGCAGACTGAGTTTCTCGCCCGTCGCCTCCTCGCCACCGGGCTGGCCGGGCTGACCATCGGCGGCCGCTGAGCGGCGCCCTTCCCCTGCAGCCGGCAGCGGAGCGCCACCGGCTGCGCTCCGTCCACTGGACACCCCGTTTGTCACCTGCTGCACCCATGTCGCGCCGCCCCTCCTGGCTGCTATTGCCGATAATCTACCTGGGCTTCGTCAGTCTCGGGCTGCCGGATGGCACGCTTGGCGTCGCCTGGCCGCGGATGCATGTCGATCTCGTCCAGCCGCTCCAGGCCGCCGGGTGGATCATGGTCGTGGCAACGCTGCTCTCCGCCACCGCCAGCATAACCAGCGGCGCGATCCTGAGGCGATTCGGCACCGGTCCGGTCGTCCAGGTCAGCTGCCTGCTCACTGGAGGGGCGATCCTTGCTACTTCGCAGGTTCCAAACTTCCCGCTGCTGCTTGTCGCGGCCATCCCGCTGGGGCTAGGAGCCGGCGCCGTCGATGCCGCGCTCAACGGTTTCGTCGCTCGCCACTACACCGGCCGCCACATGAACTGGCTGCATGCCTGCTGGGGCATCGGCGCTACCTCCGGACCGTTGATCATGACCCGAGCCCTGGCTTCCTCGCAGGGGTGGCGCGGCGGATACCTTGTGATCGGCACCATACAGCTCGGGCTTGCCGCCATTTTCGCCCTTACACTCCGGCTGTGGGACACCGTGCCGGACACCGCGCCCGTACCCGGCGCTTCCGCCACGGCAGCCCCCCGCACCACCTCAGGATGCCGGGCCAACTCGGAGGCCGGTTGGCTGTCCGCGGCGATATTCGTGCTCTACATGGCGACCGAACTTACGATGGGGCTCTGGGCCAACTCCATCCTTGTCGTCGGCCGCGGCATTCCGCAGGCCGCGGCCGGCCTGTGTGTCTCCGCCTATTATGCCGCGATCACGACCGGCCGGATCGCCAACGGCTTCGTCGTCGACCGCTGGGGCAACCGCCGGCTGGTGACAAGCGGCGCGATCCTTGCCCTGCTCGGCATCGGGCTGTTCGCCGCCGCGCAGTCCGCCGTTTCGGCCGGCGCCGCGCTCTGCCTGATGGGTGTCGGTCTGGCGCCGATATATCCCGGTCTGATGCATGAAGTCCCTCGCCGCTTCGAGCCCGATGCCGTTTTCACGATCATCGGACGCCAATCCGGCGCCACTTGCTTCGGCGCCGCTGTGTGCCCGCTCGCAGCCGGCTGGCTCGCAGTCCGGCTGCCGCTCGAGGCCATAGGCTGGGCCGTGGCACTGAGCGCGCTGCTGCTCCTCGCCGCCATCCGCCGCCTCGACCACATCAGCTGACCACGCTTTGCACTGCCGGTTTCGGATGCGAAATTTCCGATGCAGAAATACCATGTCCGGCCGATTACTGGGCACGATGAATCGCTTTCTGGGATGGGGAATCACGCTTGCACTGTCTCTATTCGCAACACTGGCAACGGCGGAGGATTCACCCCTACGCCTTTGCGCCGACCAGTGGATGCCCTACAACGGCGACCCGAACGAGGCGAAGCCCGGCTATATCGTGGAGCTCGCACGCGCGGTTTTCGAGCCCAAAGGCATCAAGGTCGAATACGACGTCATGCCCTACGAGGAGGCGCTCGCCGCGGTGAAGGAAGGCCGCCGCAGCGGTGCGATCGGCGCCAATAAGGAGGAGGCCGAAGGGCTCACCCTGCCTGCCGAACCCATCGGCTCCGTCGCCACCTGTCTGCTGACGCTCGCCGGCAGCAAGTGGACCTACGACAACGTGGGCTCCTTCCGAAACACCAAGATCGGCGTGATCAAGGGCTACACCTACTGGCCGGCACTCGACACCTACATCGAGCGCAACGCCGGCAAGGAGACCGTCTATGTCGCCGAGGGCGACGACCCGCTCGATGTGCTCATGACCAAGCTCCAGAAGGGCGAGATCGATGTCGTCGTCGAATCCGAACCCATTCTGCTCTGGTACCTGCGCACCCATAATCTGGATCGCGCCACGTTCCGCGTCGTCTTCAAAGGCACCAACGATCCTATCTTTGTCGCCTTCGCCCCCAACGAGGACGGCAAGCGCTTCGCCGCCATCCTCGACGAAGGCATCCGTTCCCTGCGCAAATCCGGCGAGTTGATGAAGCTCCTCCAACGCTACGGTCTGCGCGACTGGCAGTAGCCACCACTTGCTTCCACCCTGCTTTTCAAAGGCCCGCGCACTCCACAGCGCGGGCTTTCTTTTGCGCGCATGCCAGTTGTTCTCCGTCCTGCCACGCGGCTTGCCAACGTCATGGGGGCCCCGCAAAGTCCGCGCTTCTTCCGCTCAACCATGACTCTCTCTCCCGAACAACGTGCCGCCGTCGCCAAATGGGTTGCCGCAGGCGATTCCCTCGCATCCATCCAGCGCAAGCTCACCGAAGAGTTGAAACTCTCCATGACCTACATGGAAGTGCGCTTCCTCGTAGACGATCTCGGGCTAGAGCTGAAGTCCCCCGCCCCGGCCAAGCCCGTCGCGCAGCCCCA
>CAZXHR010000040.1:0-24953 GCA_964640465.1 uncultured Opitutaceae bacterium | reverse complement strand
AACACCACAGCCAGACGCGATCTCCCCGCGCACAAAAAAGCGGCCGAGGCGTTAAACTCGGCCGCGAAAAACAGACGGGAGCGTGCCCGGATTAAAGCGCCTTGGCGGCGGCGACCACGGCCTCGGCGGTGATGCCGAGTTCCTTGAACACCGTGCCACCCGGCGCACTGATGCCGAAGCGGTCGATGCCGATCACCTTGCCGTCGAGTCCGACGTACTGATACCAGAGGCCGGTGACGCCCGCCTCGATGGCCACACGCTTGCGGCAGGAGGCCGGGAGGATCTCGGCCTTGTACTCGGCCGATTGGCGGTTGAACCGCTCGAAACTGGGCACGGACACCACGCGCACGCCAGCGCCGAGCTGCTTGGCGGCGGCAATGGCAAGCTGCACTTCGCTGCCCGCGGCGAGCAGGATGTGCGTGAGCTCGGCGGTCTCCTTCACGGCGATGTACGCGCCGCGGAGCACGCCCTCTCGGCGGGTCTGCACCGGGATGTCGTTGAGCATCGGCACAGCCTGGCGGGTGAGCGCGAGCAACGTCGGACCGTCGTTGCGGGTCGCGGCGGCGGCGAAGGCGCCGGCGGTCTCCTCCGGGTCGGCCGGGCGGATGACATCGAGATTCGGGATCACACGCAGGCCGGACACCGTCTCCACCGGCTGGTGGGTCGGGCCGTCCTCGCCGACGCCGATCGAGTCGTGCGTGTAGATGTAGGTGACAGGCAACTTCGCCAGCGCCGCGATGCGCATCGAGGGACGCGAGTAGTCGGCGAAGACGAGGAATGTCGCGCACGAGGTGCGGAAGATTCCGTCGTAGGCGATGCCGTTGTTGATCGCGGCCATCGCGTGCTCGCGGATGCCGAAGCGGATGTTGCGGCCGGCGCGGTTGGCGGGCTCGAAGTCCTTGTCGGCGGCGATGTAGTTGAGCGTCGAACCGTAGAGGTCGGCGCTGCCGGAGACGAAGAGCGGGAGCGCGGCGGCGACGGGCTGGAGCACATCCTTGCCGGCGGCGCGGGGCGCAAGCTTGGCGTCGAGCGGGAAGGCCGGGATCTTGGCCATGAGCTCCTCGGCGGAGCCGGCCTGGCCGGCGGTAGCGAGGAGGGCGGCCTTCTCGGGGTTGGCTGTCTTCCAAGCCTCGAAAGTCTTCACCCACTTCTTGTAGGCGCGGCCCAGACGGGCCTTGTGGGCGGCGAAGTAGGCCTTGACCTCGTCGCTGACGAAGAAGTGCTGGGCGGCCGGAAGGCCGAGGCCGGCGCGGGCGGCGTCGGCGAACTTGGCGCCGCCTTCGCCGTGGCCCTTCGAGGTGCCCTGCACCTCGGCGATGCCCTTGCCGATGATCGTCTTGGCGACGATGAGCTGGGGCTTGCCGGTCTTGGTCTTCTTGGCCTTGTTGACCGCCTTGACGATGGCGACGAGGTCGTGGCCGTCGATGGTCTGCACGTCCCAGCCGATGGCCTTGAAGCGGGCGACCACGTTCTCGCTCTGGGACTTACTGGCGGCGGCGTCGAGAGTGACGTCGTTGGAGTCGTAAATGAGGATCAGGTTGTCCAGCTTCTGGTGACCGGCGATGGCGACGGCCTCCATCGCGACGCCTTCCTGCATGCAGCCGTCGCCGGCAAGGACGATCACGTGGCTGTCGAAGATCGTGTGCTCGGCGGTGTTGAAGCGGGCGGCGGCCATCTGGCCGGAGATCGCGAAGCCGACGGCGTTGGCGATGCCCTGGCCGAGCGGGCCGCTGGTGGTCTCGACGCCGGGCGTCTCATGGAACTCGGGATGGCCCGGAGTCTTGGAGTGGAGCTGGCGGAAATTCTTCAGCTCCTCGAGCGGCAGATCGTAGCCGCTGAGGTGCAGCCACGAGTAGAGGAACATGGAGCCGTGGCCGGCGGAGAGGATGAAACGGTCGCGGTTGAGCCAGCGGGGCTCGGCAGGGTTGTGCACGAGGGCGTGGCCGTAGAGGGCGGCGCCGATCTCGGCGGCGCCAAGCGGCAAGCCGAGGTGGCCGGAGCTGCACTTGTGGATCGCGTCGATGGCGAGACCACGGGCGATGTTGCTGGCTTTGGCGAGGACTTCGACGTTGAGAGGCATGGGAGTAAGAAAGAAGTGAGGCTACCGGCTGAAACGCCACGGACGAAAGGAAAAAGCCGGAAGCGTGGCGCCAGCGGTTGTGCTAACAATCGGATATGCCGCCGCGCCTGCGCCGTTTCTTGGCGCCGGCCGGCGTGGAGGGATAAAAAGAGGCGGACCACCTGGGTCCGCCTCGGGGAAAATTGTCCGGAAACTTCCGGTACTCAGGACTGGGCCGGAGTCTCGGCCTGAGCGGCGGCGGCCTCGGTGGCTTCATTGCCGCCCATCAGGCCGATCCAGCGCTTCTCCTTGACCTGGACAGCCTTCTTGCCGACGCGGTTGCGCAGGTAATACAGGCGCGCACGCATGTTCTGCGACTCGCGCTCGACCTCGATCTTGTCGATCATCGGCGAGTTGACGGGGAAGACGCGCTCGACGCCCTCGCCATAGGAAATACGGCGGACGGTGAATGCCTCATGGATGCCGTGCCCCTTGCGGGCAATGACGATGCCGGAGAACACCTGGATGCGCTCTTTGTCGCCTTCACGGACCTTGGTGTGGACACGGACGCCGTCGCCAACCTTGAAGGTCGGGATGTCGTTCTTCAGCTGGTGCGCCGTGAGTTCCTTGATGATGGGATTCATGACTTGTTCCTGAGTAAATCGGGTCTGACTTTGGTGGTTTTCGCGAGCCTCATCTCGTGTCGCCACCGCTCGATTGCCGCATGATTGCCGGAGAGAAGGACGTCCGGAACGACCATGCCGCGAAACTCCGCGGGACGGGTGAACTGAGGAAAATCGAGCAAGTTGTTGTTGAAGGATTCGTCCGTCAATGAGTTTTCATCCCCCAAAACGCCGGGGATGTTGCGAACAATGGCATCGACCAAAACCGCGGCCGCGATCGTGCCGTTGGTGAGCACGTAGTCGCCGATGCTGATCTCCTGGTCGATCACGCAATCGCGCGCCCGCTGATCGACGCCCTCATAGTGCCCGCTAAGCAAAATCAGGTGAGGCACCTGCACGAGCTCGACGACGAGCTTCTGGGTGAGCGGCGTGCCGTCGGGCGTGAGATAGATGCGCCTGCAACCCGGCGTCGCCAGCTCCTCCATCGCCGCGAAGATCGGCTCGGGCTTGAGCACCATCCCCGAGCCGCCGCCGAAGGGACGGTCGTCGGTGGTCTTGTGCTTGTCGGTCGTCCAGTCGCGCAGGTTGCGGACGTTGATCTCCGCCAGCTTCGCCTCCAAGGCGCGCCCGATGATGCTCTCCGACAGGAAACCGTCGAGCATGGGCGGGAAAAGCGTTAGGATGTCGATACGCACAACTGGAGCGCGGCGAGAGCCGTGCGGGCAGGTCGTTTGGTGGAGGCGAGGCTGCTGCCGGCAGTAGAAACACGAAATCGCCGGCCCGGTCGGGGGCACGGCGATCTCGAGAAATTTCAGCGGACAGGACTGGCGCTCAGGCCGTCGCGGCCGCGGCGCTCTTCGCCCGCTTGTAGAGGGCGTTGACGGTATCGGACGGCTTGGCGCCCTGGCCCAGCCAGTATTCGTAGCGGGCGAGGTCCAGCGTGAGCTGGGCACTCTTGGCGCGGGGGTTGTAGTGCCCGATCTGCTCGACGGCGGCGCCATCGCGGCGGGAACGCGCTTCGGCCACGGCCACGCGATAGTTCGGGTTGTGCGTCGAGCCGACGCGGGTCAGACGGATTTTCAGTGCCATACTAGTGGAAAGTGGGCGGACGTTTCAGACGTGTTTCGGAAAAAGAGTCGGCGAGTTCGCAGTCGAAGAATCCTCTTGTCATGCCACATCCCGACCGGTGCAGTCCGCCCTCTTTATGAAAGCCGGCATCGTCGGTCTGCCCAACGTTGGCAAGTCCACCCTCTTCAACGCCCTCACTCGCTCCCGCAAGGCCGAGGCGGCCAATTATCCATTCTGCACAATCGACCCCAACGTCGGTGTCGTGCTCGTGCCCGACGACCGCCTGCAGGTGCTCCAGAAGATCGCGAAGACCAGCGTCGTCATCCCCGCCGCCATCGAGTTCGTCGACATCGCCGGCCTCGTGGCCGGCGCGAGCAAGGGCGAAGGCCTCGGCAACCAGTTCCTCGCCAACATCCGCGAAGTGGATGCCATCGTCGAGGTCGTCCGCTGCTTCGAGGATCCCGACGTCGTCCACACCATGGGCAGCGTCGACCCCGTCCGCGACATCGAGGTCATCACCACCGAGCTCGTCCTCGCCGACCTCGACGCCGTCCAGAAGCGCATCGACAAATCCCAGAAGAAGGCCAAGTCCGGCGACAAGGACGCCCAGACCGAGATGGCGCTCCTCGAAAAACTCCTTCCCCACCTCAACGCCGGCAAGACCGCCAACGTCCTCGAAGTCAGCGACGACGAGCGCAAGCTGATGCGACTCTTCCAGCTCCTCACCGCCAAGCCCGTCCTCTTCGCCTGCAACGTCGCCGAAAGCGACCTCGCCACCGCCGAGCAGAACCCCTTCGTCCGCAAGGTCGCCGACTACGTCGCCCACCACCACGACGCCGCCTACGTGCCGATTTCCGCCCGGATCGAGGCCGAGCTCATCGATCTCCAGCCCGAGGAAGCCAAGGAGTTCCTCAAGGATCTCGGCGTCGACGACTCCGGCGTTTCCGCCCTCATCCGCGCCAGCTACAAGCTCCTCGGCCTCGAGACCTACTTCACCGCCGGCGAGAAAGAAGTCCGCGCTTGGACGATCCATGTCGGCACCAAGGCCCCGCAGGCCGCAGGCGTCATCCACACCGACTTCGAGAAGGGCTTCATCAAGGCCGAAGTCGTCTCCTACGAGGACCTCGCCAAGCTCGGCTCGATCGCCGCCGCCCGCGAGGCCGGCAAGTACCGCCTCGAAGGCAAGGAGTACGTTTTCCAGGACGGCGACGTCGCCCTCTTCCGCTTCGCCAACTGACCCCGCGCCTCACGCGCATCCAGTTTATCCAGCCGGAGTGCTTCACTGCGCTCCGGCTTTTTCTTGCCCGCAACCGCCGGTCAGCCCCAGCACCTCGTGCTGGCACCTCGCCCCGAGCCGCCAACTCCGCCCCGCCGGTTGAAAACCGCCGCATCCGGCGCTTACTGCCGCTCACCCGCATGCCCCGAACGCGCGAACTCATCCGTGACACCGTCGCGTCCCTCGCCTCGCTGCGCCTCACCGTCGCACTGCTCGCGCTGGCCATCCTCCTCGTCGTCCTAGCCACGCTCGACCAGATCAACCTCGGCGTCTGGGGCGCCCAGCAGAAGTACATCCGCACGTTCCTCGTCACCCTCACACCCTCCGGCTCCGCGACGCCGATACCGGTGATTCCCGGCGGCTACCTCGTCGGCGGCGCTCTTCTGCTCAACCTCCTCTGCGCCCAATTCCACCGCCTCGGGCCGACCTGGCGTCACCTCGGGCTGCACCTCGCCCACGCCGGGCTCGCCCTGCTGCTCGTTGGCGAATTCTTCGCCGGCCTTCTCTCCATCGAGGCCGAACTCACGCTCCGCCCGGGCGAGACCCACGCCTTCACCGGGTTCTCCATCACCCTGCTCTCGATGCACAGCGAGGCCCACCCCGGCACGGAGATCGTCCGCGACTACTCCAGCCGGATCCGCCTCTCGCCCGCCGACGGCGCCCCGTCGCGCGAAGTCGACATCCGGATGAACCGCCCGCTGCGCCACCGCGGGCTCTCCTTCTACCAGGCCAGTTTCTCTCCCGGCGCGGTCACCTACCAGGTCGTGAGCAACCCCGCCCGCTCCATCCCCTACCTCGCCAGCCTCCTCGCCGGCATCGGGCTCCTGTACCATTTTGCGTTCGTGATCGCCGGATACCTCTCCCGCCGCGCCGAAGCTCCAACCACCGCCCACGCCGGCGGCCCGTTCTGGCGACGCCGCACGCCCATCGCCGCCGCGGCGCTCGCGCTGCTGCTGGTCGCCTGCGCCATCGTGTCCCCGCGTAGCGCCGGCACCTACGACACCGCCGGTTTCGCCCACCTGCCGTTCCTCCAAAACGGCCGTCACAAACCGCTCGACACCATCGCTCGCACCTCGCTGCTCCTCCTCCAAAACCGCCAACGCGTCCGCACCGCCTCGGGCGAATCCATCTCGCCCGAGCGCTGGCTGCTCGACGTTTGCTTCCGCCCCGCCCTCGCCGACACCTACCCGACCTTCCGCATCGACAACGACGAAGTCCTCGCCCTTCTCCGGCTCACCACCGCCGACGGCGACCGCGGCGTACGTTTCTCTTTCCAGCAACTCCAACCGCAGCTCGCCACACTCCTGCAGCAAGCCCGCGAAGCCGAAGCGATCGAACCCGCCCAGCGCACCGCCTACGAGCGCGAGCTGCTCCGGCTCGGCGGCCGGGTGTTTCGCTACATCGAACTGCGCCGCAGCCTCGAGTCCGCCGCACCGGGCGACTTGGCCGCGCTCGGCCGCGCTTGGTGCGCGGACGATTCCTCGGCCTTCAACGCCGCCGTCGCCCGGCTTCGCGACACCGCACTCGCCTCGCTCTCGACCGCACAGCGCGCGCGGCTCCACCCCGAGTATCTCTTCAACCACGCCGAACCCTTCTACTGGGCCGCCGCACTCTACATACTGGCGCTGCTCGCGGCCTTCGTCTCCTGGCTCGTGTGGCCCGAGCGCCTCGCCCGCTGCGCGCTCTCGCTCGGCTTCGTCGCCTGGCTGCTCACGACCGCCGGGATCGCCGCGCGCATGGCCATCGAGGCAAGGCCGCCCGTCACCAATCTCTACTCCTCCGCCCTCTTCGTCGGCTGGGTCGGCGCCGGTCTCGCGCTTCTCCTCGAGCGGCGGCAACGCAACTCGGTCGGCGGCGTCGCGGCCGGACTGCTCGGCTTCCTCTCGCTCATCGTGGCGCACCACCTCTCGTTCGGCGGAGACACCATGGAGATGATGCGTGCCGTGCTCGACTCCAACTTCTGGCTCACCGTCCATGTCGTCACGATCACGATGGGCTACGGCGCGTGCTTCGTCGCCGGCACGCTCGCGCTCGTCTACATCCTGCGCGGCACACTCACCCACTCGCTCGACACCGCCACCGCGGAATCGCTAGCTCGCATGGTCTACGGCACGCTCTGCTTCGCCACGCTGTTCAGTCTGGTCGGCACAGTGACGGGCGGGATCTGGGCCGACCAGGCCTGGGGCCGTTTCTGGGGCTGGGACCCGAAGGAGAACGGCGCGCTGGTGATCGTCCTCTGGAACGCCCTCATCCTCCACGTCCGCTGGGCCAGGCTCGCCGGCCCGCGCGGCATCATGTGCCTCGCGGTGTTCGGCAACTGCATCACCGCCGCCTCCTGGTTCGGCGTGAACATGCTCGGCGTCGGCCTGCACAGCTACGGCTTCATGGACTCCGCCTTCTTCTGGCGCTGCGCCTTCTGGTTCTCGCAACTCGCCGCGATTGCCCTCGGCGGCCTGCCGCCCTCCCTCTGGCGCAGCCGCGCCGCAGTGGAGGGCTGACCTCCGGCCCGTAGGTCGTCCTTTCAGGGCGACCCGGCAGACAACATCCGCCAGCCGGATGCGAGCACCGAGCCGAGCGGGTCGTGCTGAAGCAACGACCTACGCTCAGCCTTTGAGCAGCTCCTCGGCGTGCTGGAGCGCCGTCTTGCCCGCGCGGTCGCCGAGCATGCGAGCCAGCTCGGATACGCGTTCCGTCTTCTCCTCGTGGATCGCGCGAATCGTAACCTCGGCGCGCTCGCCGCTCTGGTCCTTCTCGACCAGGAAATGGTTCGCCGCCTGCGCCGCCACCTGCGGCAGGTGCGTCACGCAGAGCACCTGGTGCTTCTTCGCAATGCCGGCCATCCGCTCGCCCACGATCCGGCCGATCTCGCCGCCCACGTTCGCGTCGACCTCGTCGAAGACCAGCAGCGGCACGTTGTCCAAGTCCGCCAGGATCGTCTTGAGCGCGAGCATCACGCGCGCGAGCTCGCCGCTCGACGCGATCTTGTGCAACGGCAACGGCGCCTCGCCCACGTTCGGCGAAAACAGAAACTCGCACGCGCAGTCGCCCGTCGGCCCCAGCTCGGGCTCGGTCGTGAGCCGCACGGTGAAATCCGCCTTCTTGAAACCGAGCTCCGCAATGCGCTTCACCGCGGCCTTCGCCAGCTCGCGTGCCGCCTTCTCGCGGCCGGCGCGCAGGTCACGCGCGAGCGCCAGCGCCGCCGCCTTCGCCGCCGCGCTCTCCTTCTCCAGCCGCGCCATTGCACCGGCGATGTCGCCCTGCACCGCGAGCCGCCGCCGCATCTCCTCGGCCGCCGCGAGCACCGCCGCCACCGAGCCGCCGTGCTTCCGCTTCGCGTCGAGCCAGGTGTTCATCCGCTGCGTGAGCGCTTCGACCTGCTCCGGCTCGAACGAGAAATCGCCGCCGAGCGACTCGAACTCCCGCCCGAGGTCCTCGACCTCGAACGACAGCGCCGCCAACCGGTCCACCAGCGCCTTGCTCGACGGATCGAGCTGCTCCAGCTCGCGGCCCTCGCGCACCAGTGGCGCGATCCGACCGAGCAGCCCGTCGTCGCCGCTGAGCCCGTCGGCCACGGCGCGCGCGGCGTTGAGCAGCTCCTGCGCGCGGCTCATCCGCTGGAAATCGCGCTCCAGTGTCTCGACGTTCTCCTCGCTCAGCTCCAGCCCGTCGATGCCCTCGAGCTCGCCGCGCAGGTAGTCAACCTGATCGGGCGAGAGCTTCGTCTCGTGCGCGATCCGCTCGGCCTCGGCCACCAGGTCGCGCCATTTCCGGTACGCAGCGGCATAGCGCTCCAACGCCACGCCGTCGCCGGCAAACAGGTCGAGCAGCTCGAGCTGGCAGCCGGCCTTGAGCAGCCGGCGCGGTTCGCCCGGCCCGTGGAAATCGATCCAGAGCTCGCCCAGCTCCTGCAGCGCCGCGAGCGTCGCCAGCGCGCCGTTCACGGTGATGCGCGGCGCCTTGTCGCGCGGTACGGTGCGCTTGAGCAGCAGCACGCCCTCCTCACAACGCGGCAGCTCCAGCCGGTCCAGCACCGCGTCGAGCGCGGCATTCTTGGGGAAGAACAACGACGCCTCCACCTCCGCCGCCGGCGCGCCCTGGCGGATCGCCGTCTTGTCGATGCGCGCCCCGGCGAGCAGTTGCAGCGCGCCGAGCAGGATGCTCTTGCCCGCGCCGGTCTCGCCGGTCACGGCGGTGAAGCCCGGGCCGAATTCCAGCTCGACGGTTTCGAGCAGCGCAAGGTTGCGGATGCGGAGGTACTGGAGCACGCCGCCACGCAAGTGAACCCCGCCCGCGGCGTCAAAGCCGGTTTGCACATCCAAGCCGCGCCGCCTCACTCCTCGCTGCTCGCTCCTCGCGACTCGCGGCCCCCCTTCCGCTCCGCCCTCCTCACTCCGCGACCTTCACCCCAGCGAAGCTTCCCGCGTATGCCACGGCAACGATCAACGGCCAGGCGCGCGACGAGATCGCCGCTTCGCCGCGCCGGTTCCGCTCGAGCAGCTCCCGGCAGCCCGACTGCGTGAGCAGGTGCACCTTGATCCGCTCGCCCTCGATCCCCGGCCTCATGCTCGGCGTGCCGCGGCATAGCGCCGTCACGAACGCCTGACTCTCGTCGCTCAACCCGGGCGTCGAATACGTCGTGCCCGAGACTTCGAGCACGCGGGTCAGCTCCAGCCCGGTCTCCTCGCGCAGCTCGCGCGCCGCGCAGTCCGCGATCGCTTCGCCGGCATCGATGAGCCCGGCGGGCAGGCCGAACTCCCAGCCGTCGACCGGAACCCGAAACTCCTCGATCACCACCAGCCGGTGCGGCGCTTCCGTCGCGGCACCGTCGTCGTGCAGCGCGATGATCGTCGCCGCATCGACGCTGGCGGGCTGCCCGGGCTGGCGGCGGCTGGCATAGACCCAGCCCTCGCGTTCGTAGAGGCTCACCCAGCGGGTGGCGTAGAGAAGCGTCGTTGTGCTCATGTTCATCGCACGGCCTTGGCCGCGGCCTTACCACTATATTGGTAAAATGCGGGGTCGAGACCGCATCGCGATGCGTTTTCATCGCAGTCTCGGGGTGAGCGTCGCGGAACGCCGGGAGTCATTCCAACCCTGCGGCGCTCGCCTCTCCCAATACTTCGAATCCGCACCCTGCGCCGCTCCAGCCCACCAACGTCAACCCGACCGCTGTCGCCGCAGGCCACATACCCCAGCCGCATGTTCGCCACCGTCTTCTCCGCCGCCCTTCAGGGTATCGACGCCGTCCCCGTCCAGGTCGAGGTCAACACCGGCGAGTCCGGCGACCTCCGCCTCATCCTCGTCGGCCTGCCCGACGCCGCCGTGAAGGAGTCCAACGACCGCGTGTTCTCCGCCCTCGCCAACAGCGGCCTGCGCCCACCCCGCTCGCGCACCACGATCAACCTCGCCCCCGGCGACATCCGCAAGGAGGGGCCCTGTTATGACCTCCCCATCGCGCTGGGCATGCTCGTCGCCACCGGCCAGCTCTCCGCCGACTCCATCGGCGACTACCTCATCGCCGGCGAGCTCGGCCTCTCCGGAGCCACTCGTCCCGTGCGCGGCGCGCTGGCGATGGGCCTGCTCGCCCGCCGCTTGGGCAAGCGCGGCGTGCTCCTGCCGCCCGTCTCCGCCGAGGAGGCGGCGCTGGTCGAAGGCGTGCCCGTTTACCGAATTCGCACGCTCGACGAGGCCGTGCGCTACCTCTCCGGCCAGCTCGCGCTCAAGCCGTTGCCTCCCACCCCGCCCGCGCCCGCCGCCGCCCCCCCCGCCGCGCCCGCCCGCGCCCAGCCAGATGGCATTCTGGCCGTGCGCCGCGCCGTCGAGATCGCCGTGGCCGGCAACCACAACCTTCTGCTCGTCGGCCCGCCCGGCTCGGGAAAATCGATGATCGCGAAACGCATCCCCACGATCATGCCCGAGCCGCACCTCGACGAGTTCCTCGAGATGCTCTCCATCCATAGCGCCGCCGGCCACACGCTCAACGGCGAGCTGCGCACCTTCGCCCGCCCCTTCCGCGCCCCGCACCACACCATCTCCGACGTCGGCCTGATCGGCGGCGGCACCATCCCCGGCCCGGGCGAGATCTCGCTCGCCCACCACGGCGTGCTCTTCCTCGACGAGCTGCCAGAGTTCAAGCGCTCCGCCCTCGAGGTCCTCCGCCAGCCCCTCGAAGACAACCAGGTCTCCATCTCCCGTAGCGCCGGTAAGGTGACGCTGCCCGCCAACTTCATGCTCGTGGCCGCCATGAACCCCTGCCCCTGCGGCTACCTCGGCGACCCGAAGCGCGAGTGCCGCTGCTCGCCCGTGCAGATCCAGCGCTACCGTGCTCGCGTCAGCGGCCCGCTGCTCGACCGCATCGATCTCCACGTCGAGGCGCCGTCGCTCTCCGTGGCCGAGCTGCGCACCGACCGCCTCGGCGAAAGCTCCGCCGCCATTCGGGCCCGTGTCCAGGCCGCGCGCACCGTGCAGCAGGCGCGTTTCGCCGGCACCCGCACGCACAGCAACGCCCGCATGACGCCCGCCCAGATCCGTCGCCACTGCGCCCACAACACCATGCTCGGTGACCTGCTCGAGCAGGCCATGCACCAGCTCTCGCTCTCCGCCCGCGCCTACGACCGCATCCTGAAGGTCTCGCGCACCATCGCCGACCTCGCCGGCTCCGAGCACATCGAGGCCCCACATCTCCTCGAGGCCATCCAGTACCGCACCCTCGACCGCACCCAGCTCGTGTAGTCGCGTCGGCTTCGGGAAACGGTAGCCGGCACATCCGGCCAGAGCCGTCACCCCTAGCACACGTCTACACTAATACCGGTTCCCCTGCCTCTCCGAGGTCTGCCTCCTTTGTACCCGCTCCGCACTACTGTCCGAGTCAGTCCTCCGCACCGGCACGCGCCTGGATGGCCGCAGCGATGGAGTCCGGCATCGGCCGGCAACCGCACACCCCCGAATGCTCCTCGTGCCAAGCGATGCGCTGGGCGAGCGATGGATTCTTCGGCATCGGATGAGCGCGGTGCCAGTCGGCGTTGAGGCGCGGCAGCTTGTCGTTGGTTTCCGAACTCTTCTTCTCGCGCATAGGCACGCGAGCCTGCCGCCGGCCCGGCTGGCAGCAATCCCACCGCACCCGGCCCGCTCTTCCATGCAGCCGCCGTGAGCCCAGCCCGAGCCAAGCCGCCGCCTTTCCGCTAGAGGTGACTACCGCTTCACCGTGCACGCTGCCGGCATGCACACCGGCATCCGCCAGCACTTCGATCCCCGCCGCTCCACCGCCGGCACGTCCCACCCATGAGGATGCACCTGTCAGTCCTCGCACTTGGGCCGTTCATCTTCGGCACGCTCTTCTGCCTGCGGGCCGCCCCCGCCGAAACTCCACCGGCGACCGCAGCCACGACCCCGGTCGCGCAAAGCGCCACCGCCGACCAGGCTCGACTCGTCAAAGCCTCCGGCGTGATCAAGCCGCAGGTCGGCGCCGAGGTGCGCGTCGGCTCGCAACTCTCCGGAGTGGTGCGCCGCCTCCATGTCCAGGTCGGCGACACGGTGGCGGCTGGCCAACGCCTCGCCGAACTCGACGACCGCGAACTGCTCGCGCTGCACGCCAAGGCCGTTGCCGACCACCGCCTCGCCCGCGCCGAGCTGCGCTACGCCGCCGCCAACCTCGAGCGCCAACGCGCCATCGCCGCCGCCCGGGCGATCTCGGCCGACGCGCTCGACATGGCCGAGCGGGCACACGCCGTGGCCGAGCAGCAGGTCGCGTCCGCGCAAGCGACCGTCGACTACGCCCAGATCCAGCTCGATCGCGCCGTCATCACCGCCCCGATCGGCGGCGTCGTCGCCTCCGTCGCCACGCAGGAGGGCGAGACGGTCTCCGCCAGTTTCTCCGCCCCGACGTTCGTGACCCTGATCGATCTGCGCCGCCTCGAGGTCTGGGCCTACGTCGACGAGACCGACATCGGCCGGATCGAGCCGGGCCAACACGCGACATTCACCGTCGACACCTACGGCGCAGAGGAATTCTCCGGCGTCGTCACCGCCATCTACCCGAAGGCCGAGATCCGCGACAACGTCGTCGACTACATCGTCGTGCTGCGCTTCGAGCCGCGGGCGGGCCGGACCCTCCGGCCCGAGATGACCGCCATCATCCGCATCGCCCCGTCGCCGACCTCCGGCGACGCCACCGCGTCGCGCCCCGGTCCCACCCCCGTTTCACCATGATCGAACTCGAAGACATCGAAAAATCCTACACCCGTCCCGGCGCCGCTCCGGTGCACGCCCTCGCGGGCGTGTCGCTGCGCATCGCCAGCGGCGAATTTGTTGCCATCGTCGGCACCTCCGGCTCCGGCAAATCGACGCTGATGAACATCATCGGCACCCTCGACCAGCCCACCGCCGGCCGCTACCGCTTCGAGCGGACCGACGTCGCCCAGCTCGACGTCGCCGCGCAGGCGCGTTTCCGCAACCGGCATCTCGGCTTCGTCTTCCAGGCGTTCCACCTGCTGCCGCGGGCGAGCGCGCTGGAGAACGTCGAGCTGCCGCTGCTCTACTCGAGCGACGAGCCGCCCTCCGGCGCCGGCCGCAGGGCGCTGAAGGCCGTCGGCCTGGCCGACCGCCTGCACCACAAACCGACCGAGCTCTCCGGCGGACAACAGCAGCGCGTCGCCATCGCTCGCGCACTGGTGAACGAGCCCGAGCTCCTCCTGGCCGACGAGCCCACGGGCAACCTCGACCCGAAATCCACCGACGACATCCTCGACCTCTTCGAGTCACTCAACCGCAGCGGCCGCACCATCGTGCTCGTCACGCACGACCAACGCGTGGCCGCCCGCGCCCGGCGCGTCATCCGCATCGACGCGGGCCACGTCGCCTCCGACGAAACCCGCGACCTCGCCCGCACCGCCGCCAAGGAGGAGAACCGATGAACACCTCCCGCCTTCTCCGCGACAGCCTCCGCTCGCTCCGCCGGCACCGCCTGCGCAGCGCCTCCATCATGATCGGCAGCCTCGTCGGCGTGGCCTCGCTAACCTTCGTCCTCGATATCGGCCAGGGCATCCGTCGCAAGATGCTCACCACCGTGCAGCAGATCTTCGGCGACTCATCGGTTGTCGTCGTTGCCGGCGGCATGCAGCTCGTCGACGGCCCCCGACCCGACGCCGCCCGCCTCACCATCGACGACATCGCCGCCGCGGCTGCCGCCGTCCCCGCCGTGGTCGACTGGGACCCGCAGCAGGTGCAGACCTCCTCCGTGCGCCGTGCCGGCAGCACGGCGACAGCCCGCGTGCTCGGCCAGTCGGAACGCGCCGAAAGGGTGTGGGCGCGCACGGTGTCGCGCGGCCGTTTCTTCGACGCCGCCGACGTCCAGCGCCGCGAACGCGTCGCGCTCGTCGGCGAGACGCTTGTGCGCGATCTGTTCGGCGGCGCCGACCCGCTGGGTGCAGAGATCATGGTCGACGCCGTGCCCTTCACGGTCGTCGGCGTACTCGAGCGCTTCGGCACCGATCTGCACGGCATGGACCGGGACAACGAGATCGTCGTGCCCGTCTCCACGCTCATGCGCCGGCTCGCCAACGTCGACACGATCAGCGTCGCCAAACTCCTGATCGCCGACCCGGCGCAGAACGCGGCCGCCGCCGCGCAGATCCGCGAGGCGCTGCGCTCCCGCCACGCCCTGATCCAGGGACAGCCCGACGACTTCACCCTCTTAACGCCCTCCGAAGTCCGCCAGCTCCTCGGCAAGATGCAGCGCATCGTCACGGTGTACCTGCCGCTCGCCTCGGTCGTGGTGCTGCTCGTCGCCGGGCTCATCGCCGCCACGTTGATGGCCGGCGCGGTGAACGCCCGCGTGGCCGAGATCGGGGTGCGCCGCGCGATCGGCGCGTGCCCGGCCGACATCGCCCGGCAGTTCGTCGCCGAGAGCGCGTTCACGATGCTCGGCGGCGGACTCCTCGGCATCCTGCTCGGCAGCGCGGCGGCGCAGCTGCTGGCCCGACGGCTCAACCTGGGCGCGGTGCTCTCGCTGCGCGTCGCGCTCCTCGGTCTGGCGCTGGCGCTGGTCACCGGCTTGCTCGCGGGCGTGGTGCCGGCGCTGCGCGCCGCACGGCTCCGCCCGGTGGATGCGTTGCGATAACTCCGGATGAAACCGACAAAAGGCAACGAAGAGAACGAAGGGCGAAGGAGCCGGGGCTACGGCCCTCCGTCACGTTGGCGTAGACGAGCTGGAATCGCGCGAGCACAGGCCTCCCTTTGTCCGGGCACCTTCGTTTCCTTCGTTACCTTCTGTCGTCCGCTGAAATCAGGATGAAGCTCCGCCGCCACCTCCGCTCCACGCTCCACCCGCTCCTGGCGTACCCATTGCGCACGGCCCTGGCGCTCTCGGGGATCGCCGCGGGCGTCGCCGCCTTCGTCGTCGCGCGCGCGATCGGCGACGGCGCCGAGCTCGAAATGGCGCGCGCGGTCCAAGCGCTCGGCACCGACCTGCTCCTCGTCAAACCGCTGCCGATCAGGACGCAGGTGGCCCGCCGGCAGATCGCCGGCTGGGCCACCACGCTCCAGCCCGAGGATGTCGCGGCGATCGGCGCCCTACCGAAGATCCGCGCTGTCGCCCCCGCCATCGAGGATTCCGTCCGCGTGAGGGTCGGGCGTGCTTCGGTGAAGACGAAGGTTCGCGGCACCACCGCGGACTACCGGTCCCTGCGCCGCTTCGGGTTGGCAGCCGGCCGTTTCCTCTCGGTGGACGACGAGCGCGCCGTCCGCCGGGTGGCGGTGCTCGGCGCATCGGTGGCGCGCGAACTGTTTCCCGCCGGCGACGCCGTGGGCCGGGAGCTGCGCATCCGCGGGGTGCCATTCGAGATCGTCGGCACGCTCGCCCCGAAAGGCGCCACGACCGACAGCGCCGACCAGGACAACCAGGTGCTCGTGCCGCTCGCCACCGCGCTACGCCGGGTATTCAACGCCCGGTGGCTTTCCTCCGCTTACGTGGGGGTCGTGGAGCCGGCAGCGGTCGAGGAGGCGGAGGCCGCCGTCACCGCCCTGTTGCGCGCCCGGCACCGGCGCGGCGCTGGCGGGGGCGCGGACGATTTCGCCGTGCAGAGCACCGCCAAGACCCGCGCCATCCAGAACGAGCTCACGGCCTCGCTCGGCCGCTACGGCACCGGGCTGTCGCTTGTCGCGCTCGGCGTCGGCGGCGCCGGCATGCTCGCGTTGATGCTGCTCTCCGTGCGCGAACGCACCGGCGAGATCGGCTTGCGCATGGCGGTGGGCGCGCAGCCGCGCGCGATCTTCCTCCAGTTTCTCGCCGAATCCTGCCTGCTCGCCCTCACCGGCTGGGCGGCCGGCTGCCTGCTCGGCGGGATCGGCGTCGCTTCGGTCGCCTGCGGGACCGGCTGGACGCTCGCCCTGTCCCTCAACGCGACCGCCGCCACGCTGGCGCTCGCCCTCGCCATCGGCATCGGTTTCGGCACGATCCCGGCCTTGCGCGCCACCCGTATCCCGCCGCTGCAGGCGCTCGCGCAGCGTTAGGGCGCGACGGTGGATGCCGTGTGCCCCGGAGATTTCCGAGGCAGGCCACAGCACCGGTGGCGCGCAGCGCAATCTTCCGCACCCCGCAAATCCGCATTGACCCCTTCACCTCCCCGTCGAAGTTAAACTCGTCCATGAGCTTCACTGCCGCCTCCGACGCGCAATTCTATCTCCCGGCCGACGAGTTCTTCGCCGCCAACCGGCCCATGGCCCTGACGTACGACGACGTCTCCTTGGCCACGCTCTTCTCCGAGATTCTCCCGAAGGATACCGACCTCGCCACCGCCCTCTCCGACTCGCTCCGCCTCCAGGTCCCGATCATCTCGGCCGACATGGACACCGTCACCGAGTCCCGGATGGCTATCGCCATGGCTCTCAACGGCGGCATCGGCATCGTCCACTACAACATGGCCCCGAAGGACCAGATCAAGGAGGTCGCCCGCGTGAAACGCCACGTCCACGGCATGATCCAGGACCCGATCACCGTGCAGCCCACCCAGTACATCGCCGACGTCCTCGCTTTGGTGGAGCAAAAGCACTTCGACTTCCGCGCCTTCCCCGTCGTCGACGAGTCCGGACGCCTCGCCGGCCTGCTCGGCGGCAACGTCGTCAAGGACCGCTACCGTGCCAAGACCGTCGCCGAGTCGATGACGCCCCGCGAAAAGCTCTTCACCATCAACGTCCGCGACCTCGGCAACGACCCCATCCGCGCCGCCGACCGTTTCTTCAACGAGCACCTCGGCGTGAACAAGATGCTCGTCATCGACGATGCCGGGAAACTCCGCGGCCTGCTCACCAGCTCCGACGTCGAGCGCATTCTGTCCGAGGCCAAGACCCTCCGCAAACCCGCCCGCGACACCGATTTCCGCCTCGTCTGCGGCGCCGCCGTCTCCCCCGTCCGCCGGCCCGACGGCTCCCTGGACCGCGAGAAGATCGTCGCCCACATCTCCGCCCTCGTCGCCGAACACGTCGATTGCATCGCCGTCTCCACCGCCCACGGACACACCAAGGGCGTCGGTGAGACCGTGAAACTCATCCGCGACGCGTTCCCCACCCTCACCATCATCGCCGGCAACGTCACCAGCGGCTCCGGCGTCGAGTACCTCGCCGACTGCGGCGCCAACGCCATCAAGGTCGGCCAGGGCCCCGGCTCCATCTGCTCCACCCGCATCGTCGCCGGCGTGGGAATCCCGCAGTTCACCGCCCTCCACGTCTCCAGCAAAGCCGCCGCCGCCAAGGGCGTGCGCCTTATCGCCGACGGCGGCATCGTGAAATCTGGCGACATCGTCAAAGCCCTCACCATTGCCGACGCCGTCATGTGCGGCGGCCTCCTCGCCGGCTGCCGCGAAGCCCCCGGCGAGATCGTCGAGATCGACGGCAAGCTCTTCAAGCAGTACCGCGGCATGGGCACCATCGCCGCCATGAAAGCCGGCTCTGCCGCCCGCTACGGCCACGACAAGAACGACAACACCCGCAAGGTCGCCGCCGAAGGCATCGAGGCCCTTAAGGAAGTGTCCGGCTCGATCGACGACGTCCTCGGCCAGCTCATCGGCGGTGTTCAGAGCGGCCTCGGCTACCTCGGCGCGCCGAATCTCCCCGCACTGCGCCAGCGCGCCCGCTACGTCCGCGTCTCCCCCGCCGGCCAGAAGGAAGCCGCCCCGCACGACGTCATCGAGATCAAGACCCACAAGTCGAACGCCTGAGCGTCGCCCCTGTCCCGAATGAAAGGCCGGAGGCCACCAGCCTCCGGCTCTTTTCTGTTCGGGCCCGCCCCTTTCTCCGCGCTCGCCAAGCGCCTCTCCGGCGCTTTTCTTCCTCCGCTGCGCTGTCACCAGCCACCCGTTTTCCTCCGCCATCGCGTCCGTAATTCCGAAATCCGCATTTCATCCGCCCGCCTGCCGGATTCCGGCTCCTACCTGTCTAGATTCTCCCTTCAGTCGCATCCTCCGTACTTCCGGCCTTACGCCGCTCACTTCCAGCCTCTCGCCTTTCTCCCGCCATGTCCCTCACACCCATCACCAGCCAGCTCATCGCAGACGTCGGCATCAGCTTCGGCGACGAAGGCAAAGGCCGCCTCATCTCCGAAGTCGTCGAGGAACTCCGCTCCGCCCCCGGCGGCAAGCCCGTCTCGGTCGTGTTGAAGGTCAACGGCGGCGCCAACTCCGGCCACACCGCCGGCGGCATCAAGCTCAACCTCCTCCCCGCCGGCATCATCGAGTCCTCCGTCAAGTACCTCGCCGTCGGCAGCGGCGTCGTCGCCGACCCGCGCAAGTTCTGGTGGGAGATCAAGCCGCTGGAGAAACGCGGCTTCAAGATCGTCGACCGCCTCGCCATCGACGAGCGCACCCTCGTCTCCGACCTCACCCACCGCCTGCTCGACCTCGCCTGGGAAGACTATCGCGTCGCCATCCTCGGCGAGGAGCCCCGCGGTTCCACCGGCCGCGGCATCACCCCCGCCTACTGCGACGAGACCGGCCAGTGGCAGATCTACTACACCGATTTCCGCGGCTCCCGCGAGGCATTCGCCCGCAAGCTCGCCGCCCGCGCCGACCGCGCCCTGCGCACCATCCAGCACGTCTGCCGCGTGACACCGGAAGCTTGGGACAACTACTTCACCAAACTCACCGCCGCGGAGCAGCGCGCCAACGCCGAGGCCATCGAGGCCGGCGTCTTCCAGGCCAGCGAGTTCGACTTCCTCCGCTTCAAGGGCGGCGCCCCCTTCACCCTCAACCTCGAGGCCCTCACCGAAGCCTACTGGCAGGCCGGCCACGCCCTCGCCGCCCAGGTCTGCGAAGTCCGCGAGGTCGTCCTCAAGGAGATGCACGCCGGCCACTCCATCGTCGGCGAGTTCGGCCAGTCCTACTGGCTCGACAAGCGCCGCGGCTTCTCCCCCAACGTCACCGCCTCGCACACCTACACGCCGGAGATCTTCCAGTCCATCGGCATCCCGGTCCAGCCCGTGCACACCTTCGGCGTCGCCAAGGCCTACGACACCAAGGTCGGTACCCACACCTTCCTCACCCAGATGGACGATGCCCACCCGCTCGCCCAGAAGCTCAAGAAGATCGAGTTCGGTACCTCCACCGGCCGCCAGCGCATGGTCGGCTGGTTCGACGCCGTCGAGAAAGGCGATGCCCTCCGCTACGGCGGCTACCACGACGTCATGATCAACAAGATCGACGCCCTCACCTGGGCCGGCGACTGGAACGACGATCTCCTCATCTGCACCGGCTACCGCACGACCGACGGCAAGATCCTCCGCCACGTCCCGCGCCACGAGGAAGTCCGCAAGACCCTCACCCCCGTCTACGAGCGCCACGTCGGTTGGGGCGAGGACATCTCCGAAGCCCGCCAGTGGGCCGATCTCCCCGCCGCCGCGCAGCGCTACGTCGCAGCGATGATGAAAGCCATCGTCTCCTGCGCCTACGCCGGCGAGCCGCTCCCCGCAGTGTTGCCGAATCTCCGTTACCTTGGCGTCGGCCCGCTCCCCGCGCAGATCATCAAGGACGTCCCCTCCACCGCCGAGCTCCTCAAGCTCGTCGCCTGATGTAGGCTGCGACCGCCGGGCGCGCCGCCAACGCGTCGCCCGCTCGGTAGTCGCATTGGACAGACTGGACGCCGTGGACTACCGCGGACTTCCGCCTTCCGTCCTCTGTTCTCAGTCTCCAGTCCTCCTCCGCCTTCAGGTCTGCGCCATTCCGCAATCCGCATTCCGCGATCCGCAATCCCCATGCCCCTCGTCTTCTTCCACGGCCCGTATGAAGCCGGCGAATTCACGGGCGACGCGTACCCGCGGGAGCCCGGCATCTACGCCTACACGCCGATCGAAGGCATCGGTCACGAGGAGCTGAGTCTCGCCCGCCAAGCCGCAGCGGAGCCGCGGTGCCATTTCGACGAAGGCGGAGTCCGCACCAGTTTCATCGTCCGCTCCAGCCCGCGCTACGGTCGCATCGAGCTCGCGGACTTCGAGACCAGACCAATCCCGCAGGACTGAACCAGCGCTTCATCGGACTGTCCGTCCGTCGCCGATGCATGTTCCGAGCATAGCAGCCGGTCTCGGCACGATTTCCTCCTTTCGCCGGAAGCCCGTCGGGCTTTCGTAGCCGGCATGTACCTCCCCGATGCGTCGCGCTACGCCAACCCCGCGTTCTTCCGCCGCTGCGGCCGCTCCGGCCTGAAGCTCCCGCTCATCTCGCTCGGCCTCTGGCACAACTTCGGCGGTGCCGATTCCTACGAGAACTCCCGCGCCATCGTCCGCCGCGCCTTTGACCTCGGCATCACCCACTTCGATCTGGCCAACAACTACGGCCCGCCTCCCGGCTCCGCCGAAGAGAACTTCGGCCGGATGCTACGCACCGACCTCGTCCACCACCGCGACGAACTCATCGTCTCCACCAAGGCCGGCTACGACATGTGGCCCGGGCCCTACGGCGACTTTGGTTCGCGCAAGTACCTCCTGGCCTCACTCGACCAGTCGCTGCGCCGGCTCGGCCTCGACTACGTCGATATCTTCTACCACCACCGCCCCGATCCCGAGACCCCGATCGAGGAAACGATGGGCGCCCTCGCACAGGCCGTGCGCAGCGGCAAGGCGCTCTACGTTGGCCTCTCCAACTACAACCACACCCAGACCGCCCGTGCCATCGCGATCCTGCGCGAACTCGGCACGCCCTGCCTGATCCACCAGCCGCGATTCAACCTCCTCGACCGCTGGCCCGAGGCGGAGTTGCTCCCCCTGCTCGAAAAGGAAGGCATCGGCTGCATCCCGTTCTCCCCGCTGGCGAAGGGCCTTCTCACCAACCGCTACTTCAACGGAATCCCCGCCGACTCCCGCGCCGGCCACGACCCGCGCTTCCTGCGCCCCGAACACGTGACCGACGCCGTGCTCGCCAAGACACACAAGCTCGACGAAATCGCCAAGGCCCGCGGGCAGACCCTCGCCCAGATGGCCCTCGCTTGGCTGCTCAGCCGCCCGGCCGTCACCACGGTTCTGATCGGCGCCAGCCGCCCCTCGCAGGTCGAGGACTGCGCCGGAGCGGTAACCAACCTGCATTTTACCTCCGGCGAACTCGCCGCGATCGAGCAGATCCTCGCCACCCAGTGACCACTGGGTGGCGCAACGCCCGCTCACGCCGCCCGCGGTTTTCGCGGAACCAAACGCGATTTCCGCGCTCCCACAGCAGGGTCGCGCTTGGTTCTTGTACCAAAGCACAACTTCTGCCGCAGTTCTCGAGCGACTCTTGACCCGCATTCTTCGATTCCGTACACCAAAAGCACATGGCTAAGCCTGCTTCGCCTTCGCGCCTCCTCGGTTCCCTCATCATCCTCGCCCTGCTGCTAAGCAGTACGACCGGCTTCGCCCAACAGACGAACAAGCCTGCCGAGAGCGACCAAGCCGAATCCGAGGAAGCCGTCTTCATCCCGGTCGAGTATCGCGCCCCGCCGTGGCAAGTCTCCGTCGGCGTCCGGCTCGCCGGCAAGGCCAAGGTGAAGTTCTCCCAACTCGGTGCCGTCCCTGCCGATGTCTATCCAGGCGCGACCACCGCGTCGGATTCCAGCACGGCGTATTACGGGCGCACCTATACCGACGGCAAAGTCCTGCCGGATTCGACCTACGCGCTCAACTCGGATGGCTCCACCTATTCCCGACTTAGCCCTACCGACGGAAAGACGAACTACTGGAATTTCTCCAGCGCCGAGCAAGTTGTCGATCTACCCGACGGCAGTGGCAAAGCCATCGCATTCCACGCCTACGTTGTGGAAAGCGATGGCGCAACGGCCACAACCGAGAAGAACTCCCAGATCGCATGGGACATCGAGATCTCCCGCGAACTCGGCTCCAACCGCCGGATGAGCTGGGGTCTGCTCTTCGGCGCCGCCCTGAGCGACATCAACTGCAAGGCCGACGCCACGATCAAGGCCAAGCTCCGCACGCTCACCGACTACTACTCGCTGACAGGCGTCACGCTACCGACCGACTACACCTCGGGCGCAACCTATTCGGGGTCCACCGAGTACTATCCCTACACCTACAAGCTCAACGACGACGGGACTTATGCCACGGATTCCAGCGGGAATTATATTCCTGTCTATCAATACGACGCCGACGGAAACAAGATCGCTGCCTGGCCCACCACCCAGCGGATATCGGCCGACCCGACGCTACGTACCGATGTGACCGAAGAGACCGCTTCGCTCGACTGCATCGGGCACTGGGAGGTGAAGGGCGCCTACATGACCGCCCGCTTCGGCCCTTACTTCTCCTACCAACTCACCCGTCGGCTCGCGCTGCGTGCCAGCGCCGGCATCACCTTCACCGTCATCGGCGCTCGTCTCAGAATCAACGAGCGAGTCTATATCCCGGCGACCAAGGCCTACATGCAGCTGACCAACGAGGATCTGAACCTCGACGCCAAGGTGAACGGTATCCTCGGCTATTTCGCCACCTGCGAACTGGACACCTACTTCACCGACCGCACCGG
This sequence comes from uncultured Opitutaceae bacterium, assembly GCA_964640465.1. Classification (GTDB taxonomy): domain Bacteria; phylum Verrucomicrobiota; class Verrucomicrobiia; order Opitutales; family Opitutaceae; genus CAJCBL01. Next base: position 1,940 of record CAZXHR010000040.1, on the reverse strand, counting down.
CATGTTCTTCGCCGCTTCGCACGAGGATTTCGAGCGGGACTTCAGCATGAGTTACTACGCGCAGCGCGCGGATATCTCACTGAGCACCGGCACAGTTCTGCGCACCGGCATCACCACGCGGTTCTGATCGTTTTCCACTCCGCCCCCGGCGCCATCGCCGGGGGCTTTTTGTTTTCCACTGGCCCCGGCTTCGTCGCATGCAAGCGCCGTCCTCAAACAACGCCTGCACCGCACAATCCCGGCCCCTACACCACCTGCATCTTCTCGCGGATCAGATTCAGGAAGGTCGGATAGTCGCTCACCGCCGGTAGTTGCGGAAACTGCCGGATCACATTTTCCGGCGCATGGAAAAGGAAACCGTAGTCGGCCTCGCAAAGCATCGTCGTGTCGTTGAACGAATCGCCGCCGGCGATCACCCGATAATTCAGCGCCTTCAGCGCCTTCACCGATTGGCGCTTCTGGTCGGGCATCCGCAGCTTGTAGCCCACGATCCGGTCGTTCTCCACCACCAACCGGTGGCAGAACAACGTCGGCCAGCCGAGCTGCCGCAGCAGCGGTTGCGCGAACTGCTCGAATGTGTCCGAAAGGATGATCAACTGAACCTCGGCGCGCAGCGTGTTCAGAAACTCCAGCGCCCCCGGCAGCGGGCGCAACGTTCCGATCACCTCTTGAATGTGCGACAGTGTGATGCCATGCCGGTCGAGGATCTCCATCCGGTAGTGCATCAGCTTGTCGTAGTCCGGCTCGTCGCGCGTGGTACGACGCAGTTCGGGGATCCCGGTCTTCTCGGAGACCGCGATCCAGATCTCGGGCGTGAGGACGCCCTCCATATCAAGGGTGACGATGCTTTGCTTCACTTCGCCCCATCAAACGGGGTGCCCCGCCTCGCTGGCAAGCCGCGAGGTGCCCCCTCGACGTTCCCGCTTCGAATCGTTGCCCATGCGGCAAATGCTGCGTCACCGGAAAAAGGTCTTGCGCAGCCGACTCTCGCCGCGAAGCTAGCCGCCCTGCTTGAGGCAAGGCGCGGTAGCCAAGTGGTAAGGCCGAGGTCTGCAAAACCTCTATGCGCCGGTTCGATTCCGGCCCGCGCCTCCAAGTTCTACAGAGGAGAAATTGTGTTTCTCCGCTTCCGATCACCGGAAAGTTTCCGGTGGCGGCACCGAAAACGCCTCGGACCCACCCCCGGAAAAGAAAAACCGGGAAGTCCGGACAAAATCCCCCGACCACCTTGTTTTTAACCGACCCTATGACAGTAGGGTCAGGGTGGGCAGATCGAAACAACCACCGCGAATAAAAGCAGTCCCCCGTGACGGAGGCACCTTGTATAAGGTACGTGCCACTGGGCTTGCCTCGAAAAAGTGGACAGAGTGTTAGGCGGCTCTGTTGGTGTACTTTTGTTGTAGTTTTTCGAATGCCACAGGCGAGAGGTAATCCAACGAGCTGTGGCGCCTGGTCGGGTTGTAGAAGGTTTCGATGTAGTCGAAGACGACCAGCTCGGCGGCCGCCCGGGTGGCAGGGATATGCTTGTCGATCTGCGTGTCGAGTTTGAGCGTGCTCCAGAACGACTCCATGGCGGCGTTGTCGTAGCAGTTGCCTGCGCGGCTCATGCTGCGTTCGACGCCGGCGGCTTCGAGCGCGGCGACGTAGTCTTCGCAGACGTATTGCGAACCGCGATCGGAGTGATGGAGCAGCCCGGCGGCAGGCCGACGGTCTTTGAGGGCACGAGCCAATGCGCACAGGGCCAGGCTGGAGTGCATCGTCGGGGCGCAGGCCCATCCGACGATGCGCCGGCTCCACAGGTCGAGGATGGCCGCCAGGTACAGCCAGCCCTCGCCGGTCTCGATGTAGGTGATGTCGGTCACCCAGACTTGATCGGGACCAGTCGGCCTATAAGGAGCAGTTGGGAGCTGGGCGGAACGGCGGAAGGTGTTTATTCGGCG